>DATDEZ010000048.1:0-35367 GCA_036522875.1 Gemmatimonadales bacterium
GTGTCCCACGCGCCGTCGGGGAAGATCGAGAAGCCGCTGCCGCCCTCGAAGCCGTAGCCGCGGATGAAGCCCGGCTGCTTGTCGTCGAGATTGCGGAAGCGCGGGATGTAGAATCCGCCCGGCTTGCCGTCGTCGAGCGACACCTCGCGGCCGACGAGCTCTTTCACGAGGCCGGTCGCGCCCGGCCCCATCACGTGCTCGCAGAAGTTGTGACCGACGTGACCGCTCGAGTTGCCGATGCCGTTCGGATACTGGCGCGACTGCGACAGAAGCAGCAGCCGCGCGCTCTCGAGCGTCGACGCGGCGACAATGACGACCTTGGCTTTCGCTTCGTACGTCTTGTTGTTCTGCGCATCGACGAACGACACGCCGCGCGCCTTGCCCGTGTTCGGATCGACCAGAATCTCATGCGCGATCGCGTTGGTGCGCAGCGTGAGATGGCCGGTGTCCATCGCCGGATAGATAAGACCGGTCGGCGAGTCGAAGGCGGCGTGGATGTCGCAGCCGCCGGGCCGGCGGCCGCAGGCGCCGCGGCCGAAACACTTGCTGCGATACTTGTTCTGCACGCCGTCGGTCGTGACGCCCGCGCGATACGGCGTCAGCGTGCGGCGCATGCCCTTCAGCTTCTGGCGCAGCGTCACCTCGGCCATCGTCAGCTTGTTGGGCCGCTGGAAAATCGAGTCGGGCAAGTGCGGCAGGTTTTCCGGATGGCCGGAGATGCCGAGGTAGCGGTCGACCTTGTCGTAGTAGGGCTGGATGTCGGCGTACGAGATCGGCCAGTCTTCGCCGTAGCCGTCGTGCGACTTGCCCTTGAAGTCGTAATCGCTGAGCCGGAGCGCGAGGCGGCCCCAGATGTTCGTCTTGCCGCCGAGCAGGCGCGCGCGGACCCAGGCGTAATTCGAGCCGGTGTAGGGATGGTCTTTCTCGTCGACGAGAATGTTCTTCACGTAATCCGAGCCGCCCCATCCGCCGACGTAGGAAAAGACGTGCTTGAACGCCGAGCCTTTCGCGTAGGGCGGCTTGCGGATGGTGTATTCGTTGTAGTTGATCGCGTGATATCCCGGCGGCGCGTCGCCGCGGCGCGGATGATCGTACGGCCACTCCATCGAGCGCAGCTCCTGCTCGATCGGAATCTTTTTCCCCGCCTCGAGCAGCAGGACTTTGAGTCCTTTGGACGTGAGGACGTGCGAGGCCATGCCGCCCGCCGCGCCCGACCCCACGACGACCGCGTCATAGGTGATGGAGAGGTCGGCCTGCGGCTCCGGCGCCTGCTTGAATCGAATGACAGTCATCGTCCCTTCCTTATTATTGCTCGGAGGTGGGTCGTTTCATCCCGGCGCGTCCCGTGCGGGTCATCAGCGCGCCGTAGGTCGTCAGCGTGACGCGGCGCGCATCAGGACCGCGCGCGAACTTGAGCAGCATCTCGAGCTCCGCCGCCCGGTGGAGCGCCATGAGCGGCTCGCCGCCGGTGGTGTTCTGGTCGGCGTTGTTCATGTCCACCAGCACGCGAATCTCGGGCGTCGCCTCGGCGACGTGCACGACCATGAGATTCACCCGATCCGTCGCGAGGCTGTCGAGATGCGCGTGGAAAGCCGCCTCTTTCCTGGCGATCGGCGTATCGAACATCGTGGCGTAGCTCTCGCCGAAATAGCGCGAAATCCCGACCCCGAATTTCTCGGCCACGCGCTCGACCACGGCGCGCAGCTCGGGGGTCGAAACGGCGGTCCCCATGTGGTAGTCGACGTAGTCGATCTTCAAGCCCGAACGCTCGGCGCGCTGCACCTGCGCCGTGAGCTCGCGCTCGACTTCGTTCAGGTCGTAGTGGCTCGCCAAAAACGCGTCGCTCGAGGGCAGGAAATAGCCGACGCTGTCCACCAGCGACGGCACCGCGCTCGCGCCGAGCACGGGGCCCCAGCGGTAGTACTTCCACTCGGAGTTGAGCACGAGGTGTACGCCGACGGAGATCTGCGGGTTCTTCTTAAGTATTTCGACGGCTTCCTGGTACCACGGGCAGGCGAACATCACAGAGGCGGAGAGCGGCATCTTGGTTTCGGCGAGCCGCGCGAGCGCCATGTTCACCGAGTGGTTCATCCCGATGTCGTCGATGCGAACGAGGAGCTCCGGTTTCGCCGCCGCGGGGCTCTGCACGAGCAGTGCGAAGAGGAGCAGCGGCGTCATGGAAGTCCTTCGAGCAGTTTCACCAGCTCGGCGCGGTGCGTGCGCTCGACGACGTGATCGGAAATCATCTTGAGCACCGGCCAGCCGCGCGCGGCGGCGCGGTCGGCGTAGCGCTGGAACGGATCGGGATTGATCTGCGGCTCGTACGTCAGGATGTACGTCGCGGCGACATTCTTTCGCGCGGGATTCACGAGCCGCAGCGTGTCGGTGAACGTCTTCATGGGTTGCGGCACGTCGCGCGGAATCACCGTCGTGTCCTGCACCCAGACCGGCACGAGGTAGTCGCCGCGCTTCAGCTGCGCCAGGAAGCTCGAGCGCCCGGTGTCGGCACTCTGCATCGTCACTACCGACTCGCCCGAATCGGGCAGCAGCGCGTCCACGTACACCAGGCGCTTGATGCGGTCGGGCACGCGGTCGGCCACGCCGGTGATGATCATGCCGCCGTAGCTGTGCCCGACGAGCACGACGTCGTGCAGGTTCTCCCACAGGATCGTGTTGACGACGTCTGCGATGTGCGTGTCGAGCCCGATATCCGGCGAGACGAGGTGATGGCGCTCGCCGAGGCCGGTGAGCGTGACGCGTTGGACCTTGTGGCCGTCGCGCGTGAGCAGCGAGTCGACCGCGCGCCAATCCCAGCCGCCGCCCCACGCGCCGTGCACGATGACATAGGTGAAATGCTTTTTGGCTGGCGCGCGGTGCTGTTGCGCCGCTGCCGGAAACCCGGCACCCGCCACCGCCAGCCACATCAGCGCGACCCGGCCGCGCATCAGAAGTCGAGCGTCTGCAGGTACTGGCAATTACTTTTCGCCGCCGCCATCTCGTCGGCCGGGCTTTCGTCCTCCACGTAGCACGGCTTCTGCTCGAGGTTCGGTACCGCGGCGAGGAACTTCTTGAAGTCGAAGATGCCTTTGCCGAGGCGCGTATCGGACGAGCGGTCGGGCACGACGTCCTTCAAATGGAAAGTCCAGTAGCGATCCTTGTACTTCGCGAGGTACTGCATCGGATCGCCGCCGCCGATGAGCATGTTGCCGACGTCGAGCTGCAGCCGCGTGACGGCCGGATCGAGCCGCTCGACGAAGACGTCGTAGGGGATCTGCCCGGACGCATCGAGCGGCTTCATGTGGTCGGCTTCGTTGTGAAAGGCGAGCCAGAGTCCCGACTTCCGCGCCGCGGCACCCGCGGTGTTGAAGTGGTCGGCCCATTCCTTCCAGTCATCCAGCGTCTTCACGCTCTCGCCGAAGTCGGGGACGATCAGGTAGTCCTGACCGATCTCTTTCGCCGTGTCGAGGCTGCGCTGCCAGCCGATGAACAGCAGGATCGGCGAAATGTGCGCCGACGGCGCGCGCAGGCCGTTCTGCTTCAGCGCGGCGACGACTTGCTGCGTGCTCCGGCCGAAGTTGCCGAACGACCAGAGCAGCTCGACGTCGGTGTAGCCGGCGGCGCGCACCGCGGCGAGTGTGCCGTCGGGATCTTTCTGCATCGCGCGGCGCACGGCGTACAGCTCGAGACCGATGCGGTCGAGTTTCTTGGCGGACTTGAATGGGGGCGCGGTGGGGATGAACACGCTGCCGGCAGCGGCCGCACCCAGGGTCTGAATGAAGGCGCGTCGTTTCATGGGCAAGAATGTACGGGTCGCCGAAGCCGTCGGCGAGCGGTATCATGGCCGCCATGATCAACCTCTTCGTTGCCGCAATCCTTCTCGCTGGCGCGCAAGACACGACGCTCGCGCTCATTCCCCGCCCCGCGCACATCACGCGCGGCACGGGCGCATTCACGTTGACCGCGAATACGGCGATCGTCACCGACCGCGCCACGCGCGACGTCGGTTATCAGCTCGCGGACTGGTTGCAACCTGCGACTGGATTCCGGTTTTCCGTTTCCGGGAGAGCCGGTGCGGCAACACACACCATTTCGCTCGCGCTGGACTCGAGTCTTTCGCGCCTCGGCGACGAGGGCTACCGCCTCACCGTCACGCCGGCCCACATCAGCATTCGCGCCTACAAGCCGGCCGGCGTGTTTTACGGCGTCGAGACGCTGCGCCAGCTGCTGCCGCCCGACGTCTTCCGCTCGGCGCCGGTCGCGGGCGTCGCGTGGACCGCGCCCGCCGTCGAGATCGAAGACATGCCGCGCTTCTCCTGGCGCGGCGCGCATCTCGACGTGTCGCGCTCCTTCATGCCGAAGGAGTTCGTCAAGAAATACATCGATCTCCTCGCGCTCCATAAACTGAACCGCTTTCACTGGCACCTCACCGACGACCAGGGCTGGCGCATCGAAATCGAGCAGTATCCGCTGCTCACCCAGGTCGGCGCGTGGCGCCGCAATTCGCTCGTCGGGGTGCAGCACCGCTATCAGGATACCACCCAGTGGGTGTTCGACAGCGTGCCGCACGGCGGCTTCTACACGCAGGACGACGTTCGCGAGATCGTCGCGTACGCCAAGGCGCGCTTCATCACCGTCGTGCCGGAGATCGAAATGCCCGGCCACGCCCAGGCCGCCATCGCGGCTTACCCGTGGCTCGGCAACACCGGTCAGCAGCTGGAAGTGTTGAACCACTGGGGCGTGGACGCCAACATCCTGAATCCGTCGGACTCAGCGATCCATTTCATGCAGGACGTGCTGACCGAAGTGCTCGCGCTGTTTCCGAGCCACTGGATTCATACGGGCGGCGACGAAGCGGTGAAGGTGCAGTGGCAGGCCAGCCCGCTCGCGCAGCAGCGGATCCGCGAGCTCGGGCTCCACAGCGAGAACGAGCTCCAGAGCTGGATGACGGCGCAGATGAGCCAGTGGCTCGCGCAGCGCGGCCGCGCGTTGATCGGCTGGGACGAAATCCTGGAAGGTGGGACGGAAGGCCTCGCCCCGAACGCCGTCGTGATGTCGTGGCGCGGGATCGACGGCGGCGTCGCCGCCGCGAAGGCCGGTCACGACGTCGTCATGACGCCGACGTCAAACACCTATTTCGACTACTACCAGTCGCAGAACACGGCGGCGGAGCCGCTCGCGATCGGCGGCTTTCTCCCGCTCGAGACGGTATACGCCTTCGAGCCGGTGCCGCCGGCGCTCGACTCCGCGCAAGCGACGCACGTGCTGGGCACGCAAGGACAAATCTGGACGGAGTACCAGCGGACGCCGAAGAACGTCGAGTACATGGTGTTCCCGCGACTCGTGGCGCTGGCCGAGGTGGCATGGACGCCGAAAGCGGAGCGCGACTACGGAGACTTCACGGCGCGCCTGGCGCGCCACTTCGCGCGGCTGAATGCGTTGGACGTGAACTACCGGCCGTTACGGCCGTAGGCGATAAACGCGGACGTAGTCCACCAGCATCTGCGCGGGCAAGATGGAATCGTTCTGCGGATCGCCGTCGAAGTGCCCGCCGACCGCCTGGTTCAGGATGATGAAAAAGGTCTGATCGAACACCCAGTTGCCGTACTGCCGGACGGACGAGCGCGAGACGCCGTAGTGCAGCCGGCCGTCGACGTAGAAGCGGATCGACTGCGGGTCCCACTCGACGGCGTAGATGTGAAAGTCGGTAGCGGTCGTCGCCGTCGTGTGCGCGAACGGCGTGTTGCCGGAATAGCCGGGCCCGTGCACCGCCGAGCTGGTGATGGTCGGCTGGCTGCCCTTGTTCTCCATGATGTCCATCTCACCCGACGTCGGCCACCCGACCGTCCCGATGTTGTCGCCGAGCAGCCAGAACGCCGGCCACAGCCCCTGCCCCGCCGCCAGCTTGATCCGCGCTTCCACTCGGCCCGGTGAGACGGAGACCTTGCCGCGCGTCGTGATCTTCGCCGACGTGTAGCGACAGGCACCGTAGTAGCAGCTCAATCCGGAATCGGCCACGCGCGCGGTGATGACGAGCTGACCCAGCCCGTTCTGCACGATGTTCGCCGTGTCGGCGCGGTAGTCCTCCTTCTCGTTGTTGCCCCAGCCGCAATTGCCCTGCGAGCAGCCGTCGCCCGTGTCGTAGCGCCACCGCGTGGTGTCGATGCGAGCGCCCGCGGAATCATTGAACTCGTCGCTCCAGACGAGCGACCAGGTCGGCGGTGGAGGCGGCGGCGGCGGCGGTGGGGGGGGCGGCGGCGAGGACACACTGCTGCCGCCCGACGCGCAGGCGAGCGTCGCGAGGAGCGCGCTAGCGGCTAGCGCAAAACGCGACCGCGAGCATGAAGCCGCACGCGCCGGCGAGGACTGCGACGAAGAAGCGGCGGTGGTAGTCACGGCCGGCGGGCGTCAGGTCCCTGCTGCCGAACGGCACCGGCTCCCACCAGGTGAGCGGCGTGCGGCGCTCGTAGCGCATTTGAATGAGGCACCAGGCCGCATACACCCAGCACGTGGCCGCGGTGAGCAGCACGAGATAGTCGAGAGGCGATGCGGCCTCGCAATTCCAGAAGAACATGATCCCTAATATAAAAAAAGTTGTTTTGCATTTGCTCGCATGTCGATCGCACTAGAGACCGGCCGCGCGCCGCCACTCGGCGGCGATCACGGCGTGGCCGGCCGGCGTTGGATGCACGCCGTCGCCCGCCCAGTACGCCGGTGGGGCGCTGCGCACCTTCTTGTCGAAGATCGCCTGGAGCGGCACGAACGTCGCGCGGGCATGCGCCGCGACCCGCGCCGCGGCCGCGCGCCGCCGGTCGAACTCCGGGAACCAGCGATCATCCACCGCGCCGGTCTTGAGCACGAACGGCTCGAACACGATCAGCTTGACGCTGGGCAGCGCCTGCCTGGTCTGGTCGAGCAGCGCCGTGTATTGCTGCTCGTAATCCTGGACCGTACCCGTATAGCCGTGCGTCAGCGTGTGCCAGAAATCGTTCACGCCGATCAGAATGCTGAGCACGTCGGGCTTCAGGTCGAGACAATCCGTCTGCCAGCGGGCCTGCAAGTCGGGGACTTTGTTGCCGCTGATGCCGCGATTGTAGAACCGCAGCTGCCCCGCCGGGCGTGCCGCGAGCACTTCGGCCGTGACGAGCAGCGGATAGCCGTTGCCGAGTGCGCCCGCCGAATTCGGATCGGCCGAATCGCGATTGCGGCCGGCATCGGTGATCGAGTCGCCCTGAAACAGCATCACGTGACCGGCTTCGTGGTGCTGCGGCTCGGGCAGCGGGATGCGTCCCGCTGCCAGCACCGCGGCGCTCGCGGCCAGAAACTCCCGGCGATTCACGTCGATCGGCATGTCAGCCTCCCTGTCCAGCGGTCAGCGTCGCTTCGCGCGCGAACGGCCAGGTGCCGTACCGCCACGACCAAAATGCAAAGGCCGCGAGCCCCAGCACGAGCGCGCCAAGCCCAAACGCGATCACACTTCCCTGGGTGGTTGCAAAAATGAAGAGCCAGCCGACGAGCGCAACCAGGCTCGGCAGCGGGTACAGCCACATGCGATAGGGGCGCGGCATGTCGGGGGCGCGGCGCCGCAGCAGCGTGACCGCCCCGATCTGCCCGACGAATTGGACGAGAATGCGCATCGCCAGCAGCGCGGCGATCACGATGTCGAGCGACACGAACCCCGCGACGATCGAGATGACGCCGAGCACCAGGAGTGAGACGTACGGAAACCCGCCGGTCGGATGCAGCCGCGCGAAGATCTTGAAGAAGTAGCCGTCTTTGGCCGCCGCATACGGCACCCGCGAATAGCCCAGCAGCAGCGCGAATACCGAGCCGAACGCGGTCCAGAGAATCATGGCGGTCACGACGGTCGCGATGCCGCGGCCGAACAGCCGTTCCATGAAGATCGAGACGACGAAGTTCGCCTGCGGATGCGCGTCCGCGGGGACGAATTCGCGCCAGGGCACGACGCCGATGATCGAGAAGTTGATGGCGATGTAAATCAGCGCGACCGCGACGGTGCTGAGCAGGATCGAGCGCGGGATGACGCGCCCCGGATTCTGCACCTCGTCGCCGATGTAGCAAACATCGTAATAGCCGAGGTAGTCGTATACGCCGATCGCGGACGCGGCGCCGAGCCCCATCCAGAACTTGCGCGTGACGGCGAACGCGCCGGGCGGAAAATCGAACGCCACCTTCGGGTCGAAATGGGTCACGCCGGTCAGGATTACGACGACGACCGTGATGATCGTCCCGACCCAGAGCGTCACCGTGATCGCCGCGATCGACGTGATGCGGCGATACAGCAGCACGATGTTCACGACCCCGATCGCGGTGATGACCGCGATCGTCTGCCATGTCGTGATGCCGTTCCAGATGTAGCCGAGGTATTTCGCGAAGCCGATGTACCCGGAGGCGATTTCGAGCGGGCCGCTGAAGATGAACTGCCACACGAAGAGAAACGCCATCAATCGTCCGAATGTCGCGGCGCCGTAGCCCTGCCGCAGGTAGCCGAACGATCCGCCCGAGCCGGGAATCGCGGCGCCGAGCTCGCTCCACACCATGCCGTCGCACACGACGATGATGAGCGCCACGGCCCAGCCGAGCATCGCCTGCGGTCCGCCGAGCGCGGACATCAAGAGGGGGATCGTGATGAACGGCCCGATCCCCATCATGTTGTTCATGTTGAGCGCCGTCGCCTGCAACAGACCGAAGCGGCGCTCCATCGCTAGCGTTCGATGTACTTCTTGAGACTGCCGAGCATCATCTTCCAGTTGTCCTCGGAGTGCTTTCGTTCGTCGTCGGTCGCGCTGTGGTCTTGCGTGAGCGACAGGCGCGTCTGCCCGGGCCCGGCGTCCGACAGCTCGATCGTCACGGTATGGGGCGCACCCGATGAGCCCGACACGTGACTGTACTGGAGCACGCTGTCGCGCTCCGCCCTGATCACCGTTCCCTTGTCCTCGTACTTGCGCCCCTGCCATTCGCCCGAAAACGTGATCGGACTTCCTTCCTTCCAATCCGAGCGCACGTCGGACCCGAACATGAACGCCTTCAGCGCCGCCTGATCGGTCAGCGCGTTCCAGATCTTTGCGCGCGACGCCTTGATCACGACCTGCGCGCGCGCGATGAAGTCTTCATTCATGGCATCAAGTAATCCTGTGCCGCGACGATCTGCCAGCGGCCTGAACGTTTGACCCACGTATCGGTGAACCTGTAGCGATGGACGTAGTCGCGTCCCTCGACGACCAACCATCCCGTCACGACCGCCGTTACCGCCCCGTAGCGATGCACCACCATGGAGTCGTTGTGCGCGGCCGTGACGGTGTCCCCGGCGAGGCTCGTCAACACCGCGGCACGATCTGAGAGCTGCGCGTTCTCGGTGTACACGAATTTGGGCGCGAGCATGCGCTCGAACGCGGCGCGGTCGCGCTTCACGAGGGCGACCGCCCAACGGTCCTCGAGCGTGAGCAGCGCGCGACTGTCCGCGTCTTGCGCCTGCAGAACGAGCAGCACCGCGACGAGTAACGCGTTCATAGTCACTCTCCCAGAACCTTGATGATCACACGCTTCTTTCGCTGTCCGTCCCATTCGCCGTAGAACACGCGCTGCCACGGCCCGAAGTCCAGCTTGCCGGCGGTGATGGGCACGATGACTTCATGGCCGATCGTCAGACTGCGCAGATGCGCCGCCGCGTTGTCTTCCCCGGTCTCGTTGTGTCGGTACCGCGCGGGATCCCACGGCGCGATCGTTCCCTCCAGCCATTGCAGGATGTCGTCCCAAAGCCCCGACTCGTGATCGTTCACGAAGACTGACGCGGAGATGTGCATCGCACTGACCAAGACAAGTCCTTCACGGACCTCGCTCTTCTCGACAACCTTCACGACCTCGTCCGTGATGTCGATGATCTCCTGCCGGTGCTTCGTGTTGAACCACAAGTAATGGGTATGGCTCTTCATCGCTCCGCTCCCGGACATGCGGCGTGTGGACGTGTGACGTGCGGCGTAGAAATGAAATGTCCAAGCCAAAACGCCGCACGCCGCACGTCACTACGCCGCACGGTTCAACCGTGTCGATTTGTCACAGCCAAACCGATTCCCTAGATTCGGGCCGATATGACGTCTCGGCTCCCGTTCCGGCGACGCATCTTTGTCGTCCTCGTCCTCATGACGACGGTACCCACCGTGCTCGCGGTCGCCGGCTGGGTGCTCTCGGTGCGCCGGCTGCTGCCGGCCGCGGGCGCGCGCGCGTCCACCGAGCGCGTGGCAGCCACCGCGCGGCTGCTCCTCGACGGCGTGGACACGCTCCACCTCACCGTCCGCGAGCGCGCCCTGCTCCGCCACCACCTCGACGAAGTCTCGGCGTCCGTCAGCCTCGCGCGCCGCGCGGAAACGTTCCTCCGCTACTACACCGCAGGCTTCGCCGTCGTCATCCTGCTGCTCGGCGCCGCCGTGCTGTACGCGGCCGTGAATCTCGCGGGCCATCTGTCGCGCCAACTCTCGCGCCCCATCGACGAGCTGGTCGGCTGGACGCAGCTCATCCGCCGCCACGAGCCGCTGCCGCCCGGCCCGCAGATGCGCGGCGCGCCGGAATTCGAGGCGCTGCGGCAGGCGCTGCGCGAGCTGGCCACCGCCATCGACGTCGCGCGCGAGCGCGAGCTCGAGGCCGAACGGCTGCGCGCCTTCCGCGAGGTCGCCCGGCGCGTCGCGCACGAGATCAAGAATCCGTTGACGTCGATGAGAATCGCGGTGGACCAGATGCGGCGGACGCTGGGACAGGCGAACGGTCGGACGGAAACCGCGATCCAGGTGCTCGAAGCCGAAACCGATCGATTGGAGCGACTGGCGAAAGAATTCTCCGAGTTTGGGCGCATGCCTGAGGGTCCGCAGAGCGAGGTCGACTTGGTCGAGCTGCTCGGCGAACTGGGTCGCACCGGAGTGCCGGAGGGTGTGGCAGTCCGGCTCACCGCGAACGGGGGCCGGCGCACGCTGTTCGGCCACTACGAGCCGCTGCGGCGCGCGTTCGCGAACCTCTACCGCAACGCGGCCGAGGCGATGAACGGAACGGGCGCAATCGACGTGACCGTGACCGGCGAGGGCACGGGACTCGCGGTCACGATCGCCGACCACGGGCCGGGCATCCCGGCCGACCTGCGCCAGCGCGTGTTCGAGCCCTACTTCACGACCAAGGACGACGGCACGGGCCTCGGCCTCGCGCTCGTGCGCAACACGCTCGAGGCGCATCGCGGCTCGATCAGCGTGAGTGAGACGCCGGGCGGCGGGGCGACGTTTGCGATTGTGTTCGCGGGGGCGTCATGAGCCCGCGCGTGCTCCTGGTGGATGACGAAGCCAACATCCGGCGCATGGTCGCGGCGCTGCTCCAGTCCGATGGCTTCGAAACGGTCGAGGCGCCCGACGGCACCGCCGCGCTCACGCGCCTCGATGAGGACGCGCCCGACGTCGTCTTGCTCGATCTCATGATGCCGCCCGGCCCCGACGGCCTCGCGACGCTGGAGCAGATCCGCCGCCGCGCGCCGCACGTGCCCGTCGTCATGATGAGCGGCAAGGCCAACCTTGCCGACGCCGTGCGCGCCACCAAACTCGGCGCTTTCCAGTTCCTCGAGAAGCCGCTCGCGCCCGAGGGCGTGCTGGTCACATTGCGCAGCGCGCTCGCGCTCTCGCGCACGCTCGCCCAGAACACGCGGCTGCACGAGCAGCTCGGGCATGCCGACCCGCTGATCGGCACGAGTGCGGCGATGGAGGAGCTGCGCGCCATGATCGCGCGCGTCGCGCCGACCGAGACGCGCGTCTTGATCACGGGCGAGTCCGGCACCGGCAAGGAGCTCGTCGCGTCGGCCATTCATCGCCAGAGCGCGCGGGAGGCGAAGCCGTTCGTCACGGTCAACAGCGCGGCGATTCCACGCGATCTCGTCGAGTCCGAGATGTTCGGGCACGAGCGCGGAGCGTTCACCGGCGCGACCGAGCGGCGGCTGGGTCGCTTCGAGCTGGCGGACGGCGGCACGCTGTTCCTCGACGAAGTCGGCGACCTGGGGCTCGACGCGCAGGCGAAGTTGCTCCGAGTCCTCGAGAGCGGCGTCGTCCAGCGCGTTGGCGGCGAGCGGCCGTTCGCGGTCGACGTGCGAGTGATCGCGGCGACGAACAAGGAGCTCGATCAAGCGGTGAAGCGCAACCAGTTCCGCGAGGACCTGTGGTTCCGCCTGAACGTGCTGCCGATTCACATTCCGCCGCTGCGCGAGCGTCCGGAAGACGTGCCGCCGCTCGTCAAGCATTTCGCCGCCAGGTTCGCCGCGCGGCTCGGCCGGCCGGTGCGGTTCGACGCCGGCGCGCTGCCGTTGCTCGCCGCGTACGACTGGCCGGGCAACGTGCGCGAGCTGGCCAACATCATCGAGCGCATGGCGATTCTCTCGAACGCGCAGGTCATCACCGCCGACGACGTCGCGCGCGTGCTGCCCGGCAGCGTGGCGCCGGTCGCGGCGGCATCGCAGCCGCGGCCCAACGGGGCGTGGCAGGACATCGCGCTCGCTGAAACGCTCGACCAGTACGAGCGTGAGCTCATCGCCAAGGCGCTGTCGGCCGCGAAAGGCAACGTGGCGGAAGCCGCGCGCCGCCTGCAGACCGACCGCGCCAACCTCTACCGCCGCATGCGCCGTCTCGGAATCGAGCCTCCACTGAAAGCCGACCAATGATCGCACTCCTGTTGGCACTCGCTCCTGCCCTCGTGCAGGACACGACGATCGTCATTCACGCCGATTCCTCGAGCGCGACGCTCGAGGCCCGCGCTCTGCCCAAGGTCGTGACCGACGAAGTGATCCGCTTCTACAACGATCCGGCGACCACGCGACTCGTCGGCCGCACGCGTCTGCCACACGGCAACGAGTGGCGCGGCAACGTCGCCGTGCGCAACGGCCCGGTATTCGTGGCGGGCCACGTGCAGGGCGCGCTGGTCGTGATCAACGGCGATCTGTCGTTCGAGGCCGGCGCGGAGGTCAGCGGCGACGTGATCGTCGTCGGCGGCACGGTGGAAGACTCTGCGAAAGCGCGGATCGGCGGCGAGCTGCGGCAGTATCGCGAGCCCCTGCTCTACCGCCTGCGGCGCGATGGCGACGAGCTGGTGTACGCGCCGAACCTGCGGCGCCGGCTCTGGAATCCCGGCGCGCGCGTCTCGTGGGGCACGGCCGATTCCCGCTCGTCGCTCACGATCGCGACCGGCGGCACGTTCAACCGCGTCGAAGGGCTGCCGATCGTGTTCGGGCCGCTGTTCGACTGGAAGCTCGAGCGCAATTTCCGCCTGCGCGTCGACGCGCTCGGCGTGTTCCGCTCGGCCGGCGACTTGTCCGACAAGCGGAGCGATCTGGGTTACATGTTCCGGAGCGAGCTGCGCGCGGGCGACGCGCGGCCCGTCGGTCTCGCGCTGCGCGCGTTCGACGTCGTCTCCCCGGTCGAGGACTGGGGCCTGCACAGCGCGGAAGTCGGCTGGAGCACGTTCGTCTTCGGCCGCGACTACCGCGACTATTACCTGAATAAGGGCTGGGCCGCGCGCGCGTTCGCGCAGCCCGACCGCCCGCTCGCGCTGTCGCTCGAGCTGCGGCGGGAGTGGCAAACGAGCGTCGCCAATCAGGATCCGTGGACCGTGTTCCGGAATTCCGAGCTCTGGCGGCCCAACCCGCCGATCGACGAAGGTCACTACACCACGCTGTCCGCCGGCGCGACGATCGACACGCGCAACGACGCCGACGAGCCGACGTCGGGGTGGCTGGTGCGGACGTCGCTCGACTACTCGCGCTCGACCGACGTCGTGCCGAACCCGGGCGTCCCCACCGACGTCCGCGATTCGATTCCGAGCGGCCGCCCGTATCACTTCAACCGAGTGTTCTTCGACGTGCGCCATTACGCGCGGATCTCCCCGTCGGGCCGGATCAACGTCCGGCTCGTGGGCGGCGGCTGGGCCGGCGGCGATCCTCTGCCGCTGCAGCGTCGCCTGTCGCTCGGCGGTCCGGATCCGATGCCGGGCCATCCGTTCCGCGCCGCGGCGTGCGACAACAGTTTCACCGATCCCGCGTTCCAGGCGACGCTCGTCGCCGCGTGCGATCGCGTGCTCGCGTTCCAGACCGAGTACCGCGGCCACGTGAAGCTGAACTGGAGCTACAACCCCTGGAAAGATCAGAACCGCGAGGGCGATGAGAGCAGCGGGCCGTCGCTGTTCTGGCTCGAGGGACTGGACGTCGTCGTCTTCGCGGATGCGGGACAGGCGTGGCTCGTCGGCAACGGACCGAATCAGGTCGCCGCGGGTCACCTGCCGAGTTTCTCCAGCTTTCTGGTCGACGCGGGACTCGGCGTCGATTGGGGAGGATTCGGGGTCTACGTCGCGAAGGCGGTGACCACCGGCGAACGGCTGCGCTTCACGGTCCGGCTCGACCACCGGTTCTAGCGTGCGCCTGCGCTGGACGCTGGCCGTCGCGCTGGCCCTCTTGCCGGAGGTGGGCGTCGCCCAGGCGCCTCCGTTGCTGACGGTCACCGTCCAAAACACCACGCCGCGCGTGCGCAGCACCGCGCTGCTCGCGGACGGCAAGTTCGTCGGCCTGATGCGATCCGGGTTTCCGTTGCGGCTGCACTACCGGCTCGAGCTGTGGCGAGAGCGCAGCGGCTGGTTCGACCAGTTCGTGCGCGAGGTGTCGTGGGACGCGGTCGCACGCAACGATCCGCTCGCCGACGACTTCGTGTTGCTCCGCCAGGGACGCAACGCCGTCACGCGCTACTCCACACCCGATGAGCTGGCGGCGGCGCTCGAGATTCCCTACACCGTCACGTTGACGCCCAACCCGTCCGCGAGCGGCCGCTACTACTTCATCGCGCGGCTCGAGGTGACGACGCTGAACGACACCGATCTCGAGGAGCTGTCGCGCTGGCTGTCTGGAGACGTGGAGCCCGCGGTCTCGGGCGAGGGGAGCTTCGGTGAAGCGCTGGCGCGCGGGGCACAGCGGGTGCTGGTGCGGCTCGCGGGCCTGCCGCGTCAGCGGCTCGAGGCCCGCAGTGCTACGATCCGAATTGCCGGTCGATAGCGGCGCGAATCTCGTCGAGTGAAGTCCCACGAGCCGCGAGCTGGCTCGTCATCATCGCTTCACCCATGCAGATGTCGCAGAACGCCCCGTGATCGGACTCGAAGCAGCTGAGCAGCGAGCGATGGCCCGCATGCTTCGAGCAATCGCAGTGACAGTACACGCCGTCCAGCGTGCCGGCGGCCCGCCGTGCCGCCGCGTACGCTTCCAGCGCGCCGGGATTCTTCGGAATCGCGAAATCCGGCAGGATCTTGTCGCCCGTGATCCCGGGCCGCGGATCGGGATGGATCGAGCCCTTCGCGGGCCGCGTGAGAAACACCACGCCGGCCAGAGCGAGGGCAGCGGCCCCCGCAACCATCCACGGTGCCTTGGACATTAGAGCGCCTCGAGCGTCGCCAGCACATCTGCGCCGTAGAACAGCCGGATGTACTTGGCCTGCGTCCGCGTGAGCCGGCGGACCGCCCACGACAGGTGCACGAAGTGCGGCTCGTGCGGCGCATGCAACGGATGCATCCCGACTTCTTCGGGCAGCAGATTCCCCTTGCGCGTGTTGCAGCTCGAGCACGCGGTCAGCACGTTGGTCCACGCGTTCGTGCCGCCGCGCGACAACGGCACCAGGTGGTCGCGCGTCAGGCATTCGCGATGCCGCAATTCCTGCTGCGAGCGGCCGCAGAACTGGCAGCGATAGTTGTCGCGGGCAAACAGGAATGTATTGGTGACTTGGCGGCGGAAGCGGCGAGGGACGTGCACGAAGCGAACCAACCGGATCACAGCCGGGCGTGGCACCGCCATTCGCTCGCTATGGACCGGCGCGCCCTCCGCCTCGACGACCTCGGCCTTGCCGTCGATCACGAGCCGCAGCGCCCGCCGTACGGGCACCATGGTCAGCGGTTCGAACGACGCGTTCAGGGCTAGGCAGCGCATGCGATATGCTAATACCGGACAGCAAGTTGCAGCAAGTGACGAGCTTACGCAGTCGCTCCGGGCTGAAACAAGCGCCGTAGCTCCTCGAGCTGCGACTCCACGGACGCCCGCGATGCACCTCCAGGCGTCGCACGGCTTTCCACGCTTTGCTCCCAACTCCCGAGCTGCGTCAACGCGGGGCCGAGCGCCGGATGAATGCCCGCGGCGACCTGCGGCGACACTTTGTCGAGCGTCACGCCCGCCTGCTCGGCGGCGCGCACGAGCTGGCCGATCAGTCCGTGGCTTTCGCGGAACGGCACGCCCGCATCGACGAGCAAGTCGGCAAGATCTGTCGCGCGCATCGCGGGGTCGAGCGCAGCGGCCATGCGGTCGACGTTCACCGTCAGGGTGTCGATCGCGCCGGTGACCGCGGGCAACACCGTGGCGAGCGTGTCGACCGCGTCGAACAGCAGCGCCTTGTCTTCCTGCAGATCCTTCTGATAGCCGGCGGGAATGCCTTTGATCGTCGTCAGCAGCGCGACGAGATCGCCGAGCATCTTGCCCGACTTTCCGCGCGCGAGCTCGAACACGTCGGGGTTTCGTTTCTGTGGCATGAGACTCGAACCGGTACTGAAGGCGTCTGACAGCGTGATAAAGGCGTACTCGCCGCTCGCGTACGTGATCAGCTCCGCGCCGAGACGCGAGAGGTGCGTGCCGACGAGCGCGATGGCGAACAAGACGTCGACCACGAAGTCGCGGTCGCCCGTCGCGTCGAGCGCATTGGCCGAGATCGCGCGGAAGCCGAGCGCTTCTTTCAAGAGGACGCGGTCGACCGGAAATCCGGAGCCCGCCAGCGCGCCGGAGCCGAGCGGCATCTCGGCGGTGCGGCGGCGCGCGTCGGCGAGACGTTGGCGGTCGCGCACCAGCGGCCACGCGTGCGCGAGCAGCACGTACGCCCAGCGCACCGGCTGCGCGCGCTGGCCGTGGGTATAGCCCGGAAGAATCGCGTCGAGGCCGGCTTTCGCCTTGGTGACGAGCGTGCGGCCGAGCGCGGCGACGGCGGCGTCGAGGTCGTCGATCGCGTCGAGCGTCCAGAGCCGGAGATCGGTGGCGACCTGGTCGTTGCGCGAGCGGCCGGTGTGCAGCTTTCCCGCGACTGCCCCGACTTCGGCGTAGAGCAGCCGCTCGACGAGCGTATGGACGTCCTCGTCGGGCGCGCCGACCGCGGCGCCGTCGGCGAGCTTGTCGGCGACGCGGTCCAGGCCATCCAACAGCTGAGATTCTTCGCTTGCGCTCAGAACGCCGGCGCGGCAGAGCGCGTGCACCCACGCCTTGCTCGCGAAGACGTCCTGCGGCCAGAGCCGATGATCGACAGGAAGACTGCGGTTTAAAGCATCGAGCGCTTCGCTCGGACCAAGAGCGAAGCGCCCTCCCCACATGTGGTGCGTGTCAGCGCGTTGGGACATCCGTCCGTTCGGCGTTCAACCCGGCCGCGATCCTGCTCGCGAGCCCGTAGAGCCGGATGAAGCCCTCGGCATCCTTCTGGTTGTAGACGTTGTCCTTGCCGAACGTCGCGTACGACGGCTGATACAGCGCGAACGGACTTTCGCGCCCGGCGACGATGACGTTGCCTTTGTAGAGCTTCAACTTCACCGTGCCCGTCACGTGCTTCTGCGTCTCGGTGACGAGCGCGTCGAGTGCCTCGCGCTCGGGCGTCCACCAGCGGCCGTCGTAGACCAGATCGGCATACCGCAGCGCCAGCTCGTCCTTCAGCCGCAGCGTGCGGCGGTCGAGCGTCATTTGCTCGAGCTCGCGATGCGCCGCGTACAGCAGCGTGCCGCCCGGCGTCTCGTACACGCCGCGCGACTTCATTCCCACCAGCCGGTCCTCCACGACGTCGGCGCGGCCGACGCCGTGCTCGCCGGCGATTTCGTTCAGTTGTTCGAGGAGCTCGACGGGGCCGAGTGGGACGGCATCGACGCTGACGGGATTGCCTTCCTCGAAGCCGATCGTCACGACGACCGGCTCGTCAGGCGCGGTGAGCGGATTCTTCGTCATCACGAAGATGTGCTCGGGCGCTTCCTGCGACGGATCCTCGAGAATGCCGCCCTCGTGCGAGCAATGCCACAAGTTGCGGTCCGTCGAATACGGCTTCTCGGCGGTCGCCTGCACCGGCACGCCCTTGGCGTGCACGTAGTTGATGAGGTCTTCGCGGCTCTGGAATTTCCATTCGCGCCACGGCGCGATGATCTGCAGCTCGGGCGCCAGCGCGGCGAACGTCAGCTCGAAGCGGACCTGGTCGTTGCCCTTGCCCGTGCAGCCGTGGGCCACCGCGTCGGCGCCGAGCCGCTGCGCGACCGCGGCCTGGTGGGCGGCGATGATCGGCCGTGCCATCGAGGTGCCGAGCAGATAGGTGCGCGCGTATATCGCGCCGGCGCGCAGGGTCGGGAAAACGAAGCCCGACACGAACTCTTCGCGCAGGTCTTCGACGATGCAGTCTTCAGCGCCGGAGCGTTTGGCTTTGGCGATCAGGCCGTCGAGCTCGCCAAGTCCCTGCCCGACGTCGGCGGCGTAGCACACGACGCGCGCGCCATATTGCTCGCGCAGCCAGGGGACGATGGCGGACGTGTCGAGGCCGCCTGAGTAGGCGAGCACGACGAGGGGGCCTTGTCGGCCGTTGGTTTGTTTATGCATATGGGTGCATAAAAATACACCAGCGGCCCCCCTCTCCGCAAGGCTACCAGCCCCACCCCTGCCGGTATTTCGGCTTCAGGTACTCGTCAGGAATGCCGCTCGTCAGCACGGCACCGGTCTGCGGATTGACGTCGATCGGCTGCGCGGTGCGAACCGCCAGGTTGCCGAGCAGCACCATCTCCGTCAGCGGGCCCGCGTGATCGGGAATGTTCGATCCTGCCGGCGTCCCGCCCTTGCAGGCCGCGATCCATTCCGCGTACACGCCCTCGGTGCGCGGGTACTTCTGCGGTACCGGATGCGCGGTCACTTCCGCCATCTTCGCGGCATCGAGCAGCTTGGGATTTTCGCCGTAAATCCCCGCGACGAGGCGGCCCTGGTCGCCGATCCACAGCTGGCCGCTCGTGTCGAACGGCCACGTGGCGGGATCGGTGTACTCGGGCGGCCGCGGCGGATAGAGGCTCCCGTCCCGCCAGACGACTGTGACCGGCGGGCGGCTGGCTTTGGCGGGGAATGTGTAAACGATGCGCGAGCACGCCGGCGCGGTCTCACTGTACAGCTTGGTCGATTCCGCTTCGATGCGCGTCGGGTAGCCGAGACCGAGCGTCCAGAACGACGCGTCCATCGAGTGGCACGCGATGTCGCCGAGCGCGCCGGTGCCGAAATCCCACCAGCCGCGCCACTTGAAGGGCGCGTACGCGGGATTGTACGGCCGCGCCGGCGCGGGGCCGAGCCACAGGTCCCAGTCGAGGGTGTCGGGCGTGGCGAACTGCTCGAGCGGCCGGTCGATCGCTTGCGGCCAGATCGGCCGGTTGGTCCAGAGCTGGATTTCGCGCACGGTACCGATGAGGCCGGCTTCCACCCACTCGCGAATCAGCCGGGTGCCCTCTTCGGCATGTCCCTGATTCCCCATCTGCGTCGCGACTTTCGACCGGCGCGCCTCGTCCTCGAGCTGCTTCACTTCCCACAGCGTGCGTGCGAGCGGCTTCTGTATGCGCGTGTGCTTGCCGAGCTTCATCGCCGCCATGCCGGCGACGGTGTGGACGTGGTCGGGCGTCGAGACGGTGACCGCGTCGATGTTCTTTCCTTCCTTGTCGAGCATCACGCGGAAGTCCTTGTAGCGCTTCGCCTGCGGGAACGCCTGGAACGACGGCGCGCCCTGGTGGTCGTCGACGTCGCACAAGGCGTAGATGTTTTCGGTCTTCCCCACCCCGCGCACGTCGTTCGCGCCCATTCCGCCGACGCCGATGCTCGCGATGTTCAGCTTGTCGCTCGGCGCCAGGCGATTGCGGCCGCGCGCGCCCAGCACGTGCGGCGCCACGATGATGAATGAAGCGTCACGCACGAAGTCTCGGCGCGAAATGCCTTTCTTGCTCATGGCAGCACCCGGATTTTGATGTTGCGGAAGGAGACCACGTTCCCGTGGTCCTGCAGCCCGATGTGGCCCTGCGCGTTTTTCCCGAAGCGCGGATGCGGCGCGAACTTGCTCGCCGCGACCTTGGAATTCCAGTCGGGACTGCCGAATTCATACTCGAGGAGCTTCACGCCGTTGAGCCAGTGCTCGACGTGGTTGCCGTTCACGATGAGGCGCGCGGTGTTCCACTCACCGCCCGGCTTCACGGCGCCGCGCGGCGCGGGATACAAGTCGTACGCCGCGCCCGCCGACGTCATGGGATTCTGTCCGTCGGGATGCTTGGCGTCGTCCAGCACCTGCATCTCGGGCGCGTTCCAGTAGATCGCGTCCGAGTCTTCGCTCGCGCGGTAGAAGACGCCGCTGTTGCCGCCGGGCTCGATCTTCCAGTCGATCGTCAGCTCGAAGTTCCGGAACTGGTCGGTCGTGATGATGTCACCGCCCGCACCGACGCGCGTGAGCGTCCCCGCCTGTGCTTTCCAGCCGTCCGAGATCGTCGGCTTGCCGTAGTTCCGCCACCCGCTTGTGGTCTTCCCGTCGAACAGCAAGCGCCAACCGGCGGCGCGATCGGCGTCGGTGAGCGTGTTCTGCGACGTATCGGGTGGTGGGGTGGCTGAAGGCTTTGCTTGCGAGCTGCAGGCAGCTGACGCGACGAGACAGGCGAGGGCGAGGAGTTGAGTCTTCATTCAGGAAGTCCTGCGAGCTCTTTGAGCCGCCCCTGGACGGAGCGGCGGCCGCGCTCGCTGCGCATGATGACGAGGATGGCATCATCGCCCGCGATGGTGCCGATGATTTCGCTCCAGCCGGCGCCGTCGACCGCCAGGGCGAGCGCCTGGGCAGCCCCCGTCGTCGTCTTGAGGACGAGCAGCGGGCCGACGCCTTCCGCGGATACCAGCATCGACGGGAGCAGCTGTTCGAGATGAGGCCGGACGCCCCCGGTGAGCCCGTCGGGCGCCGCGGCGTAGTGCGAGCCGCCGTCCGGCGCCGCGACCTTCGCGAGGCCGAGCTCGCGGATGTCGCGCGAGAGCGTGGCCTGCGTGACGGTGAACCCTTCGGCCTTCAGCCGCTCGCGCAGCTGCTCCTGGCTGCCCACCGTTTCGTCCCGCACGATCCGCAGGATGGCCGCGTGTCGCTGCGTCTTCATTGGCCGGAAATCTGATGCACGATCCGGCCGCTGACTACTGTGAGTAGAGAGGCGTGTGAAGGCGTGGAACTGCGTGAAACTGCGTGGGGAAACACGGCGAGATCGGCGGCCTTGCCGACTTCCAGCGATCCGATCTCCGATTCCCAACCAAGCGCGCGGGCTCCCTCGATGGTCAAGGCGCGAATGGCCGCGTCGCCGCGCAGACCCGCCGCGGCGGCCTCTGCCCAAAGATCCAGCTGACCGACACTCACCACCGAATCGGTTCCGATGCCGACGGGCACCCGCGCCGCGCGAAACAGCGGCAACGGCAGCACGCCGTGGCGGTGCGCGCGGTTGGACAAGGGACAATGGGCGACGGCCGCGGCGCTCGCCCGCAGCACTTCGACGTCGGCCTCGTCCACGTGGACGCAGTGGATGCACAGCGTCGTGCTGCCGATCACGCCGGCACGCAACAGATAGGCGACGGGAGAGCAGCGCCGCGGCGTGACCGGAATTCCCCGCGCGCGCAGCGCTTCGGCGAACGGTCCCTCACCGTCGTAGACGAAAGCCGACTCTTCTCTCGACTCCGCGACGTGCACGGCGATGGGCATTTGGTTGAGTCGCGCGTAGTCGGCCACGGCCCGATACAGCGGCTCGCTCACCGTGTATGGCGCGTGGGGCGAGACACCCAGTACCCGCTGCGCTGTTGCAAGACCGCGGAGTTGCCGGAGCGCGGTCTCGAGCTCCGCCATGCTCTCGCCACAGCGCGCCGGGTCGGGACCAAATACTTCCTGATAGACGATGCCGCGCGCCTCGAGGTCTTGCAGCGCGCGCATGACCGCGCCGGTGCTCCCCGTCTCCGCGATGCAGGTCACGCCCTGCGTCCAGCAGTCGCGCACGCCGGCTCGTGCCGCTTCGTAGAACGCCTCGGCGCTGGTCGCGTCCTTGAGCTCGCGCACGCGCCGGATCCATTTCACGAACTCCGGCTCCTCGTGCTTTGCGCCGCCGCCGAGCTGGGTCAGCTCGAGGTGGGTATGGCAGTTGATGAGGCCGGGCAGGAGCTCGGCGTCCGGAAAGTGCAGGACGCGCGCGCCGTGCGGCGTGGGTACGCTCGCGTTCGGCCCGACCGCCGCGATCCGCCCGCTGCCGTCAACGAGAACGGCGCCATCCTCGATGGAAGGCGCCGTCACCGGATGCACCCGGCCAGATCGAATGCGGAGCACGAACTTTAAGGGCTGACGCCGACGCCGAACGGCGAGTGGACCTGGCATACCTGGGTGGGCTCGGTCCCCGGATAGAACCATTCCCAGCGCCGCACCTCGAGTGGACAGAACGGCGTCGCGAGAAATCCATTCGACCAGTCGACTTCGCGCGTGACGAGATCGTCGGGGCGCACCCAGTCCGCCGGGGCCGGCCGCCGCTCATAGACGTCGCGCATGAACTTGCCCCAGGCGGGCGCGACGATGCGGCCACCGCCCGCGTTGTTCATGATCCGCTTCTGCAAGTCGTACCCGATCCAGATGCCGGTCACGATCTCCGGCGTGAAGCCGACGAACCACGCGTCGGTGTAGTCGTCGGTCGTGCCGGTCTTGCCCGCCATCGGCACGTGCAGTCCGGGCGCCGCGCCCGCCGCCGTGCCGCACCGATGCGGGCCGGTGCCAGGCTGGCAGCGCATGACGTCGCGCATCATGTCGAGCATCAGCCAGTTGTGCTCGGGATCGAGCACCTGCTCTCGCTTGATCGTGGACTGATAGAGAATGTTGCCCTGGCGGTCCTCGATCCGCTGAATCCCGATCGGCTCGACGCGCGTGCCGTTGTTGGCGAACGACGTGTACGCGGCGATCAGCTCGATCGGTGACGCCTCGCGGGCGCCGATGTGAATCGAGGGGTAGGGCGGCAGCGGCGTCGTGATCCCGTAGCGCCGCGCCTCGCCGATCACCGTCTGCTCGCCCAGCGCCATGCCGAGCTTGATCGTCGACAGGTTGCGGGACAGAAACAGCGACTGGCGCATCGGGATGGGGCCGAGCGTGGTGTCGTCGTAATCCTTCGGCTGCCACAGCGAGCTGTCGAGCTGAATGACGGGCGGATTCAGCGGCGTGTCGTCCAGCATCTCGGTGACGGGATGCCCCGCGCGAATCGCCGCCGAATAGACGAACGGCTTGAACGTCGAGCCCGGCGGCCGCTTCGACTGCGTCACGCGATTCCATTTGGAATCGACGAAGTCGCGACCGCCGACCATCGCCAGGATGTTGCCGGTCCGCGCGTCGAGCGTGAGCAACGCGCCCTGCAGATACTGCGAGAACGGCCCCTGATCATCCCCGGTGGCGCGACCCGCTTCGAGGTACTCGCGATACGTCGTCCCCTCGAACTTGCCGTTCGAGTACGCGCCGGACTCGATCTCGTCGAGCTGCGACTGCAGCGCCTGCTCCGCGCCTTCCTGCATGTCGAGGTCGAGCGTCGTGTAGATGCGCAGGCCCTTGTCGTACAGGTCACGACCGAAGCGCGGCTCGAGGAACGAGGTGCGCAGCCACTCGACGAAGTAGGGCGCGACGTCGCCGTAGTTCGTCCGCCGCGTCGTCAGCACCAGCGGATACGCCTTCCAGAACTCGGCGTCCTCGGGGGTGAGGAAGCCCTGATCGCGCATCATGCTCAGCACGAGGTTACGGCGCCGGACCGCCGCGCCGGGATGCGTGCGGGGATTGTAGGTGCCCGGCGCCTTCGGCAGCGCGGCCAGCGTCGCCGCCTCGGCGACGTTCAGGTCGCGCGCCGACTTCCCGAAGAACACCTGCGACGCCGCCTCGACGCCCGCGACGTTGGGCCCCAGGCTGATCTGGTTGAGATACAGCTCGAGAATCGTGTCCTTGGGGAAGTTGCGCTCGAGTTCGACGGCGACGCGCGACTCGCGCAGCTTGCGCGCGATCTTCTTCTCCGTCCCGAGATGCTCGGGAAAGACGTTGCGCGCGAGCTGCATCGTGATCGTCGAGAAGCCTTGCGCGTAATGCAGCGTCGTGATGTTGGCCTTGATCGCGCCCAGGATGCGCCAATAGTCGATGCCGTGATGATGGTAGAAGCGCTTGTCCTCGACCGCGAGGAATGCCTGGCGCACGTACAGCGGGATCTCGGACAGCGGCAGCACGGTGCGACGCTCGATGCCGAGCTCGGTGATCAGCCGGCCGTCCGCGGCGTAGACCTTGGACGTCTGGACCTGGACGTTATGGCCGCTGCGGGGATCGATCCGCGTGATGCTCGGGCAGCGTTCGGCCGAGCAGACGCGGGTCCAGGAGCCGTACGCGAGGCCGCTGGCGTAGAGCAAGCCAAGCACGGTCGCGATGACGACGCGACGCCGCTGCACCGGATCGTACCACCAACGGATGATCCAGGGGCGACGCGGCGGAGTGGGAGCTGGCAGCACAGTCGGTGAGGCCATCTGTGTAACAACCTAGTAAGTCGATAGATTCGCCGCCATGACCTCTGCTAACGTCTTGCCGGAACTGGAGTGGCGCGGATTCGTGCAGCAGGCGACCCCGGGACTCGCCGCGCACTTCGCGAAGGGCCCCGTCACCGCGTACTGCGGCTTCGATCCGACCGCGCCGTCGCTCCAGCTCGGCAACCTGATGCCGTTGATGCTGCTCGCCAATCTGCAACGCGCCGGCCATCGCCCCATCGTGCTGATGGGCGGCGGCACCGGCCTGATCGGCGACCCGTCGGGCAAGGCGGGCGAGCGGCCGCTGCTCTCCAAGGAGCAGATTCGCGAGAACCTGCAGCACCAACGCGACCAGATGCAGCGCTTCCTCGAGTTCGGCGCCGGCGCCACCGCCGCGCTGCTGCTCGACAACGCGAAATGGCTGGTCGAGCAGAAGCTGGTGGATTTTCTGCGCGACGTCGGCAAGCACTTCACCGTGAACGTCATGCTGCAGAAAGAATCGGTGCAGGCGCGGCTCGAGTCGGGGCTGTCGTTCACCGAGTTCAGCTACATGCTGCTGCAGGCGTACGACTTCCTGCATCTGTTTCGCGAGCGGCAGTGCACGCTCCAGGTGGGCGGGAGCGATCAGTGGGGCAACATCACGGCGGGCGTCGAGCTGATCCGCCGCGTCGAGAACGCTGAAGCGCACGCGCTCGTCGCGCCGCTCGTCACGATGGCGTCGGGCAAGAAGTTCGGGAAAACCGAAGAAGGCGCGATCTACCTCGATCCGAAGCTGACGTCGCCGTACAAGTTCTACCAGTTCTGGATCAACACCGACGACCGCGACGTCGAGAGCTACCTCAAGCTGT
The DNA here is from genome assembly GCA_036522875.1 of Gemmatimonadales bacterium. GTDB lineage: Bacteria > Gemmatimonadota > Gemmatimonadetes > Gemmatimonadales > GWC2-71-9 > 20CM-2-65-7. The sequence goes on from DATDEZ010000048.1 coordinate 25,468, forward strand.
TCACGCTGAAGTCGCGCGAGGAGATCGGCGCGCTTCTGGCGGAGCACACGCGCAACCCGGCCACGCGGACGGCGCAAGTCGCGCTCGCCGCGGACGTCACGACGCGCGCGCACAGCGCGCAGGCCGCGAGCGCCGCCGCCGGTGCGTCGCGCATCCTGTTCGGGGACGCCGCGGCGCAAGACATCGGCGCGGACGCGCTCCTCGTCCTGGACGGCGAGATCCCCACGGTGGCGCTCGTCGAAGTGAAGACGCCCGTCGTCGATGCCGTGGTGCGCTCGGGGCTCGTGAAGTCGAAGAACGAAGCGCGTCGCGCCATCGAGCAGGGCGGCATCTACGTCAATCAACAGCGCGTCGACGATCCCGCGCGCACGCTCGAATCCGCTGACTGGATCGGCGGCCGCAGCGTCCTGCTGCGCAAAGGCAAGAAGGAGTACGCACTGCTCAAGCGCGAAGGCTGACCCATGTTCATCGGCCACTACGCCCTCGGCTTCGCGGCCAAGCGCGCCGCCCCTCGCGCCGGCCTGGGGGCGCTGTTTGTCGCGCCCACGCTCGCCGATCTGCTCTGGCCCCTCTTTCTATTGCTCGGCCTCGAGCACGTGCACGCGGTGCCGAGCGGCAATCCGTTCTTGAATCTCTGGTTCGACGACTATCCCTACTCGCACAGTCTGTTCACGCTGATCGTGTGGGGCATCGTGTTCGGCTACGTCTACCGTGCGGCGACGGGTTACAAGCGCGGCGCATTCGTCATCGGCATTCTGGTGGTGAGTCACTGGGTGCTCGACTTCGTCACCCACCGTCCCGACATGCCGCTCTACCCCGGCGGGCCGCAGCTCGGACTGGGACTGTGGAATTCACCGGCCGCGACCATCGCCGTGGAAGCCGCCATGATGCTCGTCGGGGTGACGCTGTACGCCCGGACCACGCGGGCGCGCGACGCCGCCGGACAGTGGGGATTCCTGGGGCTCGTCGCGCTGCTGGCGATCAGTTACGGCGTCTCGCTCGAGGCGCCGCCGCCGCCGAACCACACCGCGCTGGCGATCGGGGGCATCATTTTCGGGTGGGTGTTCGTGGTGTTTGCGTGGTGGGTGGATCGCCACCGCGAAGCGGTGCAGCGGGTGCCGACGCTATAGCTCCAGCAGGTCATCGAGAACTTCGATGACCTTTTCCATCTCCTCCATCGTGTTGTAGCAGTGCGGCGACAACCGAATCGCGCCTTCGCGCAGGCTGCACACCACGCGCGCGCGCTTCAGGCCGTGGTACGCCTCGGCCGGCTTGGGCGGCGCGATGCAGAGAATCGCGGAGCGATGACCGTTCTCGACCGGCGACGTGATGCGGACGTTGTTCTCGCGCGCCCACTTCACGATCGGCTCCTGCACGGCGCGCGTCACCTCCGCGATGTCGCGCACCCCGACGTCGAGCAGCATGCCGAGGGATGTGGTCATGCCGACGAAGTCCTGATACGGCAGCGTGATCATTTCGAAGCGGCGGGCGTCGGCGCGGAACGTGGGATTGTACTCGGTGAGGCGCGAGAAGTCGTCGGTCCCCTCGAAGGCCATCCAGCTGACGACCGACGGGGCAAGGGCAGCGATCAGCTCCTTGCGGACGTAGACGAATCCGGAGCCCCACGGCGACAGCAGCCATTTCTGCCCGCCGCACGACAGGATGTCGATCGGCGTCTCGCGAACGTCGAGGACGGAGTTGCCGACGCCCTGAATGCCGTCCACCACCAGATACGTGCCGTTCGCGCGACACGCCGCGCTGAGCTTCTTGAGATCGGCGCGATAGCCGTTGGAAAACTGCACGAACGAGACGGCGAGCACGCGGACGCGCGGATCGCGCAGCCGCTCGAGCAAGTGCTCCTCGTCGGGCCAGCCCTGCGCGTTGCACCGCGTCATCTCGACCGTGATGCCCTGGTCGCGCAGCATCAGCCAGGGATACACGTTCGCCGGAAATTCCTTGTCGGACACGAGCACGATGTCGCCCGGCTTCAGCGGCAAGGCGCGCGCGGCGAGATTCAGACCCCAGCTCGTATTGGTGGCGAGCGCGATCTCCGACGGGTCGGCGTTGATGAGCTGCGCTACGCCGAGCCGCGCGGCGGCCAGCCCGGCGAACAGCTCGCGGTCCGGCAGGAGGTGCGGCGCCGTGCGTTTGGCCGTGAATTCGTCGAGCGCGCGGCGCGTGCGCTCGGGAATCGGTCCGGTGGACGCGTTGTTCAAGTACGTCGTGTCCGCCGTCCAGGGAAATTCCGACGCGCGCAGCGACTTGAAGGTCTCGCGCAGCGCGCGGACGTGCGTCGGGTGGTAGGCGATGTCGGTCATGCCGGGGAGCCGCGGCCCAATCCGTGCACATCGAGAGCGTCACGGAGACCGTCGCCGAGGAGATTGAGTCCTAACACCGCGAGTCCGATCGCCACACCGGGTGCAATCGACACCCACGGCGCCACGCGCAGCAGGTCGCGACCCTCGGCCACCATGGCGCCCCAGGACGGCGTGGGCGGCTGGGCGCCGAGCCCTATGAAGGAGAGGGCCGCTTCGGCCATGATCGCGCCACCGATGCCGAGCGTCGCCGCAACAATCACCGGCGCGATCACGTTGGGCAGCACGTGGCGCGCCATGATGCGGACGTCGGACGCGCCGAGCGCGCGCGCGGCATGGACGTACTCGAGGCCGCGCGTGAGCAACACCTGGCCGCGGACGATGCGCGCCATGCCGGCCCAGCCGACGATGCCGATGACGACGAACACGACGGGGAGCGACGGCTTCATCGCGGCGGCGATGGCGATCAAGAGCAGCAGCGACGGGAACGCGAGCGTCACATCGGCGACGCGCATGATGATGCCGTCGACCCAGCGGCCGTAGAATCCGGCGACGAGGCCGAGCGTGAGGCCGAGCGAGAGCGCGATGCTCTGGCTGATGATGCCGACCGCGAGCGACAGGCGGGCGCCGTAGAGGACGCGTGACAGCACGTCACGTCCCTGCGCGTCGCTGCCCAGGAGAAAGCCGAGCGATGGTGGACGGAGACTGGCGGCGAGATCGCCGCGAAACGGATCACCGGGAGCGAGCCATGGCGCAAGGACGGCGAGCAGGACCAAGGCGGCGACGACGCCGAGGCCGACACGGGCCCAGCGATCGCGCAGCAAGCTTCGAGTCCACAAGAGTGGCGCCGTCATGGGGGTCTCAACTACGTTACTCGGGACTCAACTCCCCGGGCAAGCGGATAGTGCCGTGAAACGCGATACACCGTTCACCCTGGTCCTGGGCGGCGGCGGGATGAAGGGACTCGCCCACGTGGGCGTGCTTCAGGCCCTGCTGGAGCGCGGGCACCGGCCTACCCGGATCATCGGGTCGAGCGTGGGCGCGCTCGTCGGAGCGGCCTGGGCCGGCGGGATGGGGATCGCGAAGCTCCGCGAGATCGCGCTCGAGCTCAAGCGCAAGGACGTGTTCGCAGTCGCTCATGCCGACATGGCGTTCAAGCGGATGCGCTCCCCCGCGCTGTTCAAGCGCGAGCCGCTCGAGCACCTCATTCAGCGCACGGTCGGCGACCTCACCTTCCAGCAGCTCGATCCGCCCGTCGTAGTCAACACGGTAGACCTGAACTCCGGCATGCAGGTGTTCTGGGGACTGCCCGGCCTCGACGACATCCGCGTCGCGGACGCCGTGTTCGCGTCCTGCGCGCTGCCCGGCTATTTCCCGCCGCACGAAATCGGCGGGCGATTCTACGTGGACGGCGCCGTCGTCTCGAACGTGCCGTACGAGGCGGCCCGGGCGATGGGGCCCGAGCTGATCGTCGCGGTGGACGTCTCGGCGTCGAGCGTGTTGACGGCGGACGCGCAGGACGAAGGCTTCGCCGGCGTCTTCGCACGCGCGACGGAAATCCTGATGACCACGCTTCTGGAACAGCGCGTGCGCACCTGGACCACGCCACCGGTCTACTATATCCAGCCGCGCGTCGAGCACGTGACGATGTTCTCGTTCGATCACCTGCGGGAAGAGGTCGAAGAGGGCTATCGCGCGACGAGCGCCGCGCTCGATCGGGCGAGCGAGTGGCCGGAGCAAGGCGATCTCGGCATCCATCCCAAGCGGCGCGTCATGGTGCGGGTGGAGCGCGAGCGCTGCATCGGCTGCGGCAGCTGTTTGGTTCACGGGCCGCAGGGCCTGTTCGTGCTGGACGCCGATCGCAAGGCGGTCGTCACGCAGCCGGATCAGGAGTGGTCGCCGATGGACGGCGGCTACATCCGCCACTGCCCGACCTACGCGATCATCGCGCGGCCGGCGACGCAGCAGAAGGAGATGATGAAATCAGGATGAACGGAATCGTCGATCGATCGCGATGATGTCGTTCGCCACTCTGTCCCAGTTGTAGTAGGTCTCGACCGCTTTTCTTCCCGCCGCTCCCAGCGCCTTGCGTCGCTCCGGATTCGCCAGCAGCTCGTTGATCCCGCGCGCGACGGCCGCTGGATCGTCGGAATCGACGAGGATCCCGGTTTCGCCGTCGCGCACCGCGTCGGGCACGCCGCCCGCGCGCCCGCCGACCACCGCGAGCCCGCACGCCGACGCCTCGACCAGCGAAATCCCGAATCCCTCCGCGAGCAGCTCGACGCGACGCGACGCGCCGACGTACAGATCGGCCGCGTTGTAAATCGCGGGCAGCTCATCGTCCGAGACGGCGCCGAGGAACCGCACGGCATCGCCGAGGCCCAGCGAGTCCCGCAATTTCTCGAATTCTTCACGCCATTCGCCCGTGCCGACGACGGCGTAACGCGTCCCCGGGTGCGCGGCGCGCACTTGCGGCAAGGCTTTCATTACCATGTCGATGCCCTTGTGCCATTGCAGCCGCGCGACGGTGAGGAGCCACGGACCGCCGTCCAGGCCGTACTTGTCTCGCACCGCGCGCGTCTCGATACCGGGACGAAAGTGCGATGGCGTCGTGCCGAGCGGGACCGTCTCGATCGGAATCTCGAGCTCGAGCTGCTCGAGGACGCGGCGCGCGAGATCGGCGGTCCAGCGACTGATCGCCACGATCACCGCGGCCTGACCGAGCATCCCGGCGGCCGTGCCGCGTTTGAAGCGACTGCGGCGAATCTTTTCCTCGATCAGCAGCAGCTCAGTCCCGTAGGTGACGATGCCGTACGGCACGCCGCGCCGCGCCTTCACCCACCGCGCCGGATATCCGGCCGGCTTGAGCTCGGCGCACCAGGTGAAGCCCGGCTTCCACCGTTTGGCGATCGCGCTCGCGCGCCACGACCACAGCGCGAGTCCCTGCACCGTGCGCAGCCGCGTCGCGCGAATGCCGAGTCGGTCGATGGGCTGCGGAACGCGCGCGTCGCTCGGCCCGCTCGATTCGTACGATCCGGTGGAAACGATGAGCGACTGCGGCGGATAGCGCAGCGCGAGCTCGCCCATCATGCGGGCGATGCCGCCGCCGTGCGGCGGGAAGTTGAACGCTAGGAGGAGACTTGTGATTCGATGTCCCGCAGATCGCGGATCACACGGTCCCAGTTGTAGTAGGTCTCGATGGCCTTGCGACCGGCCTGGCCGAGCCGGCGCGCGAGCAGTTGATCGTCGACCAGGCGCTTGAGCGCCGCGACGACGCCGTCCGATTCATCGGGATTCACGACGAAGCCGGTCTCGCCGTCCCGCACCGCTTCCGCGAGGCCGCCCGACTGCCCCGCGATCACCGGCAATCCACACGCGCTCGCCTCGGCGAGCGCGACCCCGAAGCCCTCGACGCGCGAGCCGTCGGCCCGGCGCGACACGCCGAGGTAGACGTTCGCGACGTTGAACACGGCGGGCAGCTCCGCTTCCGGGACGTTGCCGACGAAGCGCACGTGGTCGGCGATCTTCAGCTCCCCGGCGAGGCGCTGGTACTCCTTGCGCTTCTTCCCGGTGCCGACGACCAGGTAATTCAGGTCGATCCCGTCCTTGCGGCACTGCGCCACCGCCTTGAGCGCCGTGTCCACTCCTTTATATGGCTCGAGCCGGGCGACGGTGAGGGCCCAGGCGCCGCCGTCCAAACCATAGCGTGCCTTCACCGCGCGTGTGTCGATGCCGGGCCGGAACTGCTCGGGATCGGTGCCGAGCGGAACGAGCCGCACCGTTTCGGCGAGCGGGTCGAGGCCGAGCTCGCGCAACACTTTTTGCGCCTGCTCGCGCGTCCACTGGCTGTTGGCGACGACGGCCACCGCCGAGCCGAGCAGCGCCTTCGCCGTCTTGCGGGCGAAGCGCGAATGGTGGATGGCGTGCAGCTCTTTCAGCAGGTCGCCGCCGTGCACGAACACGCCGTAGCGCGTGCCGACGCGCTCGTGCATCCACTTGGCGGGATACGTGCACGGGCGGATCGAGTCGCACCACGCGAAGCGCGGCTTGTGGTGGCGCGCGAGGCTCGCGACGCGCCGCGACCAGAACAACAGTCCCGCGAGATTGCGCAGCGCCTTGCTCGGCACGGGCAGGCGGTCGATGACGGCGCCGCTGAAGCGCACGTCGGAGTCCTGGCTGTCGCGGTGTTGGCCGGTCGAGACGAGCAGCTCGCCGCGCGGATACCGACGCGTGACTTCGCCCATCATCCGGGCGATGCCGGTCTGCATCGGAGGAAATTCGCCGGTCAGCAGGAAGGTCTTAGCCACGTCGCTGTCGCTCCCACAGGAAAGCATACTTGAAGAACACGGACGCCGCACTCATGCCGGCGTGAATGACGCCGAGGCGGCCGTCGAGGATGCTGCCCTGCAGGATGTAGTCCCGCCAAAAACGAAACGCCGGTCGCAGCGCCAGATCCGTCCAGCGCGCGCGCTTGCCGCGCGCCGCGAGATCGTCGGCGCTGATCTTCGCCCACGCGATGAGCTTGTCGACATGGTGGCGGAGGTCGCGGTAGGGCGTGTGGTCGAGCTCATGCGCCAGCTCGCCCTGCGCGCTCTCGGGAATCTCGAGACCGGGATGCGCCGCCTTGCCGCCGAAGCGACGGTCGCGCCGAAACAGCCGCACCACCCAGTCGCGTCCCCAGTGCCCGCGCTTCAGCTCGTGCCCGTGGAAAAAATTGCGGCGCTTCACGCGGTATGCCTCGTGCGCGGGAGCCGCGACGACGCGTGCCAGCTCGCCGGCCAGCTCCGCACCGATCCGCTCGTCGGCATCGAGCGCGAAGACCCATTCGTTGCGCGCCGCCTGGATCCCGGCGTTGCGCTGCGCCGCGATGCCGGGCTGAATGCCGTTCAGCACGGTCGCCCCTGCCGCCCGCGCCGCATTTGCCGTCTCGTCTTGTGAGCCGGCATCGATGACAATCACCTCGTCCGCCCACGCCAAGTTGCGGACGCAGTCGCCGATCTGAGTCGCTTCGTTGAGCGTGGGAATGACCACCGTGAGCGGGGTCTTGCCTGGCATGTTCCCAATTCTAACGAGGCCGTTCCCCCACGAGCAATCGGCGTCGCCCGATCGCCTCCCGATACACGACCTCCGTCCGCTCGGCGGTGCGCGCGATGCCGTATTCGCCGCGCGCCAGCGCCTTGCCGGCGCGGGCCGCGCGGGCACGGAAATCGTTGTCGGACAACATCCGATCGAGCGCGCGCGTCCACGCGGCGGGATCGAGCGGCGGCACGAGGAGTCCGGTCTCCCCGGGATACACGAGCTCCGGATTCCCGCCCGCGGCCGACGCGATCACGGGGACGCCGAGCGCCATCGCTTCGAGCAGCGCCTGCGACAACCCCTCGATCCGCGAGGGCAGCGCGGCGAGCGTCGCGAATCGATAGAACGCGAGCGGCCGCGCTCCATCGCTGAACGGGACGAACACCACGCGATGGCGCTCCGGCACCGCCGCCCGCGCGGCTTCGAGCTCGGCGTCGGTCCCGATGCCGACGAACGCGACCGTCACCGCTCGCTCGAGCGCGGGCAGCGCGCGAAGCAGGATGTGCTGGTCCTTGCGGCGTGCGACGACCAGCACGACGGGACGATTCGAGTCGCCGAGCGCGGCGCGCGCGGCCGCGAGATCCTGCGGCGCCGGCTCGCCGTCGACGCGCGCGAGATCGATGCCGTTCGGCACGACGCGCAGTCGCCCGGCCGGTTGCAGCCGGCGCCGCAGCGCGCGCGCCACCGCCGCGCTCACGGCAATCGTGCGATCGGCGGTGAGGCCGACCGCGATCAGCTCGGGCGGCAGCGTCAGCGGCATCGTCCGCCGCGTCGCGACGAACGGCTGCGGCAGCCGCCCGCGCCAGCGAAGCCACGTGAGCGCGCGCCGGTCGCCCGTGGCGTGGCTGTTCACGACCGTGACGTTGTTGGCCGCGATGACCTGCGCCAGTCGATTCGCGACGCCGCCGAGTGTCGCGAAGTCGAGGCTCACGTGCTCGAGCTGCGGCGTCATCGCGACACTGCGCGCGAGCAGCGTGTTGTCGGGACAGCCGACGAGCACGCGATGCCCGCGCGCGGCGAGCTCGCGACTCAAACTGAAAATGGATTGCGTGGAGCCCGCGCCCTGGCCCTGATGCGTGAGCTGTAGGATGGTCAGCCGCTCCGGACCCTCCGGCATGTTCCGAAGCTAGTTATACTCCGACTGCGATGCACGTCGTAGTCGCGTCCCATCACCGGCTTCCGGTCGAAGGTTACGGCGGACCGCAGCGCGTGGTCGTCGCGCTGGTCCGCGGTCTCGCGGCGTTGGGACACCGCGTCACGGTGCTCGCGCAGCCCGGCACGCGCGTGTCCGAAGCGGCGAAGATCGTCGAAGTGGCGCCGCGCGTGCTCAAGGACCCCGGTGCCGGCGACCTGAAGCGCTTCATCCCCGATTCCGCCGACATCATGCACGCGCACTTCCCCATGAAGCAGGCCCCGAAGGGGATTCCCTTCGTCCAGACGCTGCACGGCAACTGGAAGCCCGAGACGCCGCTCCCGCCGAACACGATCTTTCTCTCGCGCGACCACGCGCGCCGCCACGGCAGCACGCTCTTCGTCCACAATGGCCTCGACCCCGCCGAGTACGTGTTCCGCGGCCGCAAGGAAAAGTGGGATCTCTTCCTCGGCAAACTGCACTCGGACCGCGGCTACCACTGGGCCGTGGAAGCGGCGAAACGCACCGAGCGGCAGCTCATCATCGCGGGCGGCTGGCGTCCGAGCTTCACGGGCGGCATCAAGTACGTCGGCGAGGTCGACGGAAAGCGGAAAGCGGTGTTGCTCGCCCGCGCCCGCTGTCTCTGGATGCCGGCACAGTGGGACGAGCCGTTCGGTCTGCCGATCATCGAAGCGCTGTTCTCCGGCACACCCGTCGTCGGGACGCGGCGCGGCGCGCTGCCGGAGATCGTGACGCCGGCGGTCGGCGTGCTGCGCGACACGCTGGACGAGCTGATCAGCGCGAGTGAAAAGGTGACGACGCTCGACCCGCGCGCCTGCCGCGAGCGCGCCGAGCGGCAGTTCACGCACATCAAGATGGCCGAGAGCTACGTGCGGATGTACGAGGCCGTGTTGAAGACGGGAGCGCTGCCGGCGGCACTGGGCGCGGCCTGATGCACATCGTCCAGTTCGAGCACCACCGCGTGCCGGTCGAGAAGTATGGCGGCACGCAGCGCGTCGTCGTGTGGCTGAGCCAGGGCCTCGTCGAGCTCGGCCACGACGTCACGCTGCTCGCCGCGCGCGGCAGCAAGGTCCCCGGTGTGCGCGTCGTCGAGGTGGACGCGCACGACGTCTTGACGCCGGGCTTCGACGTGCGCCGCTACGTCGATCGCCCGGTGGACGTCATGCACTATCACAGCTTCGTCGCCCATCCACCCGCCGTGCCGTTCGTCGCGACGCTGCACGGCAACCTCGGCGCCGGTGCCGCGGCCCCGCCCTACATCATTTGTCTCAGCGAGAACCACGCGCGCCGCTGCGGCACGGCGAGCTACGTCTACAACGGCATCAAGCTCGACGAGTACGAATTCCGCGCCCAGAA
>DATDEZ010000049.1:0-13118 GCA_036522875.1 Gemmatimonadales bacterium
ACCGGCAGAATCGAATCGAGCAGCCCCGCGTCGCGCGTGGAGGTCGTCGTGGCGAGCACGACGTCCTGCGACTGGGCTAATGCGCTGACGGCGAGCAGCAGGTGCAGCATGGCTACCTCTTACAGAGCTGCGCCTCGGCGGGTTCCGCGCACAGCGCGAGCGCGACCCCGTTGGTCCACCCGAAGCCGTCCTGCGTCGGATACTCGCCGCCGCCCGCTTTGCGATTGACGTTGAGGACGTCGTACTTCTCCATCATCCGGCCGGTCGCGCGGTAGGTGCGCTGAATCAGCGCGAGCCAGCGGCGCGCCGCCGTGTCGGCGATGCCCACCTCGCGATAGCGCCGCACGCCTTCGATCGTCAGCCATTCGAGCGGCGGCCACCCATTCGGACCGTCCCACTGCTGGCCGGAATTGAAGAGGGTCGTGACGAAGCCGCCCGGCTTCAGAAACTCCGCGCCGAGTCGCTGCGCGGTACGCACGCCCTGCTCCGGCGTCGCGATCCCGAAATAGAGCGGTGCCGCGGCGGCGAGCGACGGGCGATCCCCGACCAGAATGCCGGAGCGCCACCGCACGTCGTAAAAGAATCCCTTGTCGTACATCAGATTGCGGATCGCGTCGGCGCGGCGCCTCGCCAAACTGTCGAAACGCTGTGCCACGGTCTTGTCGCCATTCCCATTTCGGAACGCGTGCAACGCCGCGATCACGCGCTCCGACTCGTACAGCAGCGAGTTTAGATCGACCGGGAGAATTTCCGTCGTCTCGAGCGTCCGTAAATCTTTCGGATCGCGCATCCAGCGACTGGAGAAATCCCATCCGCTCTCCGCCGTCGCGCGGACGTTGCGATAGAACCCGGCACGCAGCGACTCGGGCAGCGTTTGCCCGATTTCGACGTCCGGCCGATACGACTCGGGGCGCGGCTCGTCCGAATCGTCCCAGTAGCGATTCAACACCACGCCATCCGGCATCCGCACCGCTCGGCGGTAATACTGGCCGGGCTTGAGGTGATCGGCGCCGTCCATCCAGAACGCATGCTCCTGTTCGAGCGCGTCGAGATAGGCGAGCGCGCTCGTCGTATCCGTGGCACCGGCGTACAGCGCCACCATCGCGGCGAAGTACGGCGGCTGGCTGCGGCTGAGGTAGTACGTGCGATTGCCGTTCGGGATGTGGCCGACCGTGCGAATCAGATACGCGAAGTTGTCGAGCATGTCCTTCACGAGATCGGTGTGCCCGCTCCGCACGAGCCCCTGCATCGTGAAGTAGGAATCCCAGTAATAGACCTCGCGGAAGCGGCCGCCCGGCACGACGTACGACTCCGGCAACGGAACCAGGGACGAGCGCGCGTCGGCCGAGTCGTGCGCGCGCGTGAGGACCGGCCACAGGGCGTTGATGTGATCGACCATCGACTGCGACGCGACACTGTGATAGTCGCCGCCCGCCTGCGCCGGCAAGTCGAAGTTCCGCTCGACAAAGGTCCGCAACACGAATCCGCTCGTGTGGCGCGCGGAATCGTATCGAGCTGCGATTGTCGCCGGCGACGACTTGGGCCGCGCGTCGACGAATTCCTTCGAGTCCGGGAAAATCCCCGAGAGCTGAACGTCGGAAAACAGCGAGCCGATGTCGTGCGCCGGGTCATAACTGTCGGATCGCCGAACGGTCGGGCGATCGGACGGTCTGCACGCCGCGAGTACGAGCACTCCGGCGTACAACGCTCGGCGCACGGCACCCGCCCTGTTCATCTGAAGACGGTCCACAGGACCCCGAGGAGCACGACCAGCAACACCGAGAGCGCGATCTCGCGCTGCCGATGGCCCGCCGTCTCGCCTTCCTTCATTGCGAGCCCCGGTTCCCCGACATCCGGCTTGCCGTACGTGAGACCTGCGGTCTTCTCGATCCCGGGCGGCGGTGTCGCCAAACTCACCGCAAAGAGCACCACGGTGCTGATGACGAACAGCAGCACAGCGTAATGGAGGAAGTTGATCGTCGCGATCCAGTGCCAGATCGTGCCGGTCTCGAGCCCAGCGGCCGACGCCTTGTTCGTCAGCTCGAGCACGAGCCGCAATACGCCGAGCACGAGCCCCGTCACCAGCGACGCCATCGCGCCCTGGCCGTTCAAGCGTTTGTAGAACAGGCCGAGCAGGAAGCAGGCGGCGATCGGCGGCGCGATGTAGGCCTGAACGCTCTGGAGATAGATATAGATCTGCGAGGAGACGTACTTCATGAACGGAATCCACGCCAAGCCCAGCACGACCATGACGCCGGCGGAAATGCGGCCCACCTTCACGAGCTGAGCCTCGCTCGACGTCGGCCGCATCTTCTTGTACACGTCCCACGTGAGCAGCGTGGAGCACGCGTTGAACGCCGACGCCAGCGAGCTCATCAGTGCCGCGAGCATGCCGGCGAGCACCAGGCCTTTGATCCCTTCGGGCAAGAGCCGCGTCACGAGCGTCGGATAGGCGGAATCGGGATTTCCCTGGACGTCCGAGAACAGCGCCGCCGCCACGATGCCGGGCAGCACGAAGATGAATACCGGCAGAATCTTGAGATAACCGGCGAAGATCGTGCCGGTCCGCGCTTCCTTGATGTTCTTGGCGGCGAGTACGCGCTGAACGATGTGCTGGTCGGTACACCAGTACCAGATCCCCAGGATCGGCGCGCCGAACACGACGCCCGTCCACGGGAAGTCCGGATGGCTGGACGGCTTCCACATCGAGAAGAACCCCGGCGCGACTTTCGCCTGCAGCGCCGCGAAGCCACCGACTTTCGAAAGCCCAATCGCCATGAGCGTGATCGAGCCGAGGATCAGCACGATGGCCTGGAGCACTTCGGTATAGACGACCGCGCGCAGGCCGCCGAAGATCGTGTACAGACCGGTCACGACGATCAGCACGATCGCCGCGGTATAGAAATTCCACCCCGTGACGGCGCGGATCACGACGCCGCCCGCATACAGCGTGACGCTGATCTTCGTCAGCACGTATCCGATCACCGACACCCACGTGAAGTAGCTGCGCGCCGCGGAGTTGTATCGCTTCTCGAGGAACTCGGGCATCGTGTAGACGCCGCTTTTCAAGTAATAGGGCACGAACAGCCAGCCGAGCAGCAGCAGGATCAAGCAGGCGAGCCACTCGAAGTGGCCGACCGCGAGGCCGCTTGCGGCACCGGTACCCGCGAGTCCGACGAGATGCTCGGACCCGATGTTCGAGGCGAACAGCGACGCGCCGACCGCGAACCAGCCGACGTCACGGGCAGCGAGGAAGTAGTCGGAGCTCACCTGCTTCTCGCGCCGCGCGGCCCAGTAGCCGATGCCGGCCAGGACGAGGAAATACGCGGCGATGAACAGCAAGTCGAACGCGTGGAGATTGCTCATTGGCCCCTGGCCCTACTTTCGCGTGTTGAGGAGATATTGAACCGCGAGATCCGTGAGGGTCCACAGCTGCACGTCTGAAGCGGAGCCGTACCGTACCGGCCGCAGCGCCCCGCCCTCGAACTTGTAGCTCCACAATTCCGCGTACTGCAATCCCGATCGCGCGACCGCCGTACGCACCGAGTCGATCGCCCCCGGGCGATGGCGCGTCGCGAGTGCCGCGAGCAGCACGTTGACTTCCCTGCCCCACACGACGCGCGGAGAGTGATACAGGTCGCGCGCGTACATGTCCCACACCGCGGGCGTGGCATAGGCGTCGTTCGCGACCGCCAACCCGACGCCGTCGATGAACAAGCCGATCGGATACGGCAACAGGAACGGCCGCAGGATCTCCCGCTCGACGCTCGAGTCCTGCCGCTCGAGCAGGAGCCACATACCTGGATCCGTCGTCATCACCGGAATCGGCTGGCCGGTCGAGTCGAGCGACACCGCCGGGAAGCGCAGGGTGTCCAGATGGAGCGCGGCGCGTTCGAGCACCGAGTCCCAATGCGCGCGCTCCTCGGTGGGAAGTGACGCGAGCTTCGCGCGCACCCGCGTCTCGATCGTGGCCGAATCCAGACCGACCATGAAATGGCGCGCGGAGCCTTGCCAGACCTGCGCCGCACGTCGCACGTCCGCGATCTGCTCGACACCCGGCTCTCCGATGTCGCGGAGCACGCTATCGATGGCGACGATCGCGGCAAGCGCCTGCGGCACCCACACCACGTTCACGTCGAACGCGTAGCAGCCGCCCGCGTACCCGACGCGACTGTCGCGCCAGCTTCCCGGATGACAGTAGCCGTCCGCATCGCGTTTGAAGCTCACGAGGCTCGTCGCGACGGGATTCTGCGCGTAGGGCGCCGCCTGCCGCGCGACGTACGCGAGATTCTTGCGCAGCGCCGCGCCCCAGCGCTGGAGAAAGGCGTGCTTGCGATCCTCGGGCACGCTCGCGTTCGCAAAGTAATGACCGGCGACCACGGGGAGCTGGAAGTCGTCGTCGATCATCCAGTAGTTCTCGCGCGTCCGCTGCAGGTTGCGCAGCAGCGTCGTATCGCCCGTCCGGAGGAACTCGGCCACGTTCTCGCGGATCGCCTGGCCGCCGAGCGCCTCTTCGTGGCTGACGTCGCCGTCGGGGCCGAGCTTCGCGAGCGCGGCGCCCATCACGAACTCGGGCATCGTGTCGGACCACACCGCCTCCATCAGCAGCGCGGTCATCAGCATGTCGCGGCCGAAGTACGTCGCGTACGTCGGCAGACCGGCCATCAGCTTCTGCTTGGAGCTGAGCAGCTCGAAGCCGCGGATCTCGCGCTCGAGCCGCGGCGACTTCGCCGAGTCGGCGAAGCGGCGGAAGTCGGCGCTGAAGATCTGCCTGCGATTGAGCGGCGCGAGCGCCGCGCCGTCAGTCGCAATCTCCACGCTCACGCTCGCGGGCTGCGCCCCGCGGACCTGGATGGTCAGAACGCCATTGGTCACGGTCGCGCGCGTGGTCCGGCCGTCGCCGTGGAGCGACAGCCAGAGATGATTCCTGGCGTCGAGGCTTGGCTGCGATACTCGCAGCGTCCAGTCGCGCGCCGTGCTCTCGAGCCGGATGCTCGGCGTCAGGCGTTGGCGATAGACGCCGTCCATGCGCTGCACGAACGCCGTGAATTCCTGGGGAACGAAGGGCGGCGCGTCGATCGGATCGTGCACGCGGCCGGCGTAGCCGAAGTCGCGCTCGATGCGCATCGAGCCGAGTATGAACTGGCCGATTTGAACGGTGCCGCGGACGGTCAGCGCGTAGCGCAAGCTCCGGCGACCGCCGCTACTCCACGCAGCCGCGGGCCCGCGGTCGAACGCGACCGCCGCCGCTGCTTTTTGACCGCCGCTGTTTCGAACCGTAAAGCCGATGCTTTCATTCAGCGCGTCGGCCCACAGGTGCACAATGCGACCGGTTTTGCCGTCGATGTAGGTCTCGACGGAATTGCCGCGCGAATCGTGATACAGCCGCGCGGAATAGCCCTCGTACGCGGCGGGATCGTCGAGTGTCGAATCGGGAAAAACCAGGTACGGCGGGACCGCCGCCCCTTGCAGCATCAGCAGCACGGCCAAAACAGTCATTGGGCCGATATGCTACGTCTTCATACAGCCCGCGGCCAGCCGTCGCTTCCTTTAGAAACCCTTGTGACTGTTTTCACGAGTTCTTGACAAAGCCTGCGCGGGGCGGCATTTCGGAGGCATAACCGTCATTCCGTTGGTAAGCTGACACGCCGCGGAGGTACATCGATGCATTGGAATCGACACGTAGGTCCCATTCTCGCGTCCCTTGCAGTTCTCGCTACTCCCCTCGCCGCCCAAAACGGCTCAATCCATGGACAAGTCGTCGACAGCGTGACCCAGCAGGCTCTCGCCGGCGCGACCGTTCAGCTCGTGTTCCGGTCTGCGGGCCTAACGGTGCAGCCGGGCCGGCAGGTCGTCACGGATGCCGAGGGCCGGTTCACGCTGACCGACGTGGCGGCCGGTGCGGCCACCGTCAAGGTCACGTTGATCGGCTACGGTCCGCAGCAGCAGGAGGTCAACGTCGCGGCCGGTGGCACGGCCGACGCGCGCTTCGCGCTTTCGCCGCAGGCGGCGATCCTCGAGCCTGTCGTGGTTACGGGCTACGGCTCGCAGCGCCGTGAAGCGATCACGGGCTCGGTCGCCACGGTCTCGGGAGATGTCGCCAACGTCGGCGTGAAGACCAACGCCGATCAGCTGCTGCAGGGCCGGGCAGCGGGCGTCAACATCCTGCAGAACAACGGCGAGCCCGGCGCCGGCGCGCAGGTGCTGATTCGCGGCGGCAGCTCGCTGAGCGCCACGAACGAGCCGCTCTACGTCATCGACGGCGTTCCGGTCAACAACGTCGCGACCGAGCCGGATGCCACTGGGATCGGCGGCAGCCCGGCGCTCGCGCGGAATCCGTTGAACGACATCAACCCGGGCGACATCGCGAACATCACGGTGCTGAAGGACGCATCGGCGACGGCGATCTACGGCAGCCGCGCATCGAACGGCGTCGTCCTGATCGAGACCAAGAAGGGCAACGCCTCGAGTGGCCCGACCTTCGAGTACAACGGCTACGTCTCGACGTCGAGCCCGGCGCGGAAGCTGGACGTGCTCAACGGCGCCGAGTATCGCGCGTTCGTGACGACGCAGGTGTCGAATTGGCGAACCGACTCGACCGCATTCTGCGGCCGGCATCCGTCGTGCACGACCGACACCACCGTGCACTACTCGGATTCAGCGGCGGCGTTCTCAGGCCTCGTGCCGTCGCATCTCACCACGCTGGGCAGCGCCAACACCGACTGGGCGAGCGCGATCACCCGCTCGTCGGTCACTCACAATCACAACCTGTCGTTCTCCGGCGGAACCGAAGCGACGCGCTACCGCGCGTCACTCAATTACGCGAACGAGCAGGGCGTGACATTGTCGACCGGACTCGAGCGCATCCAGGGACGACTGAGCGCCACGCACTCGGACCTGAACAATCGCCTGCGGATGGAGCTCAACGTCACGACGTCCCGCGTCAACAACACCTATCTCACATACGAAAACAACGGCGGGTTTGAAGGCGGCGTCTTCGAGAACGTCGCGACGTTCAATCCCACCCTCCCGGTAACGGTGACGGATTCTACCGGAACCCGCTACTTCGAAGTCGGCGGGACGAGCATTCGCAATCCGGTGGCGCTGGCCAATCAGATCCAGGATGTCGGCCAGACGAACCGCACCCTCGGCAACGGGACCGTTTCGTTCGACCTGACCGCCGGTCTCACCGCCAAGGTCACGGTCGGGCTCGATCACTCGAGCGGCCAGCGGCAAGAGTACTTCCCGCTCGCGAACCCCGTCGGCCAGGCACTCGGCGGTGGGTTCGCGCGGCAGGCGACGCTCAATAACCAGACGCAGACGATCCAGACCGTGCTGAACTATCAGCGTCCATTCGGCAACAACAACACGGTCGACGTCGTCGGCGGCTACGAATACAGCAAGTTCAACACGAGCTCCATCACCGCCACGGGCACGGGGTTCTTCACCGACGCCTTCAGCTTCAACAACCTGAACGCCGCGACGACGCGCCAGGATTACTCCGATGCGACCGAAGCGCGCCTCGCGTCCTTCTTCGGCCGAGCCAACGTCGGGTTGAACGACCTCATTTACCTGACCGGCGTGCTGCGTTACGACGGCTCGTCGCGTTTCGCCGTCGGGCACAAATGGGCGGCGTTCCCGGGCATCTCGGGTTCGTATCATCTCTCGAAGGCGTCGTTCGCCCAGAGCCTGCCGTTCTCGGATCTCAAGATCCGGCTCGGCTGGGGCCTCCAGGGCAATCCGAGCGTGGACCCCTACACCTCGCTTATCACGCTCGCCGGTAACACCGGTGCAGCGTATCCCTGGGGTGACGTCGCGCACGGTGGCGTGCTCGCCACGAGCAACGGCAACCCCGATCTCAAGTGGGAGCAGACGTCGCAGATCGACGGCGCCGTGGATTTCGCGCTGATGAACAATCGCATCTCCGGCAGCCTCGAGTACTACCACAAGAACACGAAGGATCTGTTGCTCACGGTCGCCGTCGCGCAGCCGGCCTTGAACGACACGCAGCTCAAGAACGTCGGCAAGCTGAGCGGCCATGGTCTCGAGTTCACGCTCGACGCACTCGCGATCTCTCGGCCCAGCCTCACCTGGCGCGCCGGCCTCGTGCTGGCGGCCGAGCGGACCAAGGTCGTCGACCTGGGCGGCGGCTCCATCAACACCGGCTTTATCAGCGGGCAGGGGCAGTCCAATGCCTACTCACAACGGCTCATCGAGGGCCAGCCTGTCGGCACATTCTACGGGCCGCTGTTCGTCGGCGTCGACGCGAACGGCAAGCAGGTGTACGCCTGCACGGCGGCGACGGTCGGCTGCGTCAATGGCAGGACGACCCTTGGCCAGGGAACGGCCGAGGCTGATTACCGCATCCTCGGCAACGCGAACCCCGATTTCACGCTCGGCTTCCACAGCGAGATCAACTGGAATCACTTCGACATCAGCTTCCTGATCCGCGCCGCGGTGGGACAGGACGTGTTCAACAACACGGCCCTGGTCTACGGGACGAAGAGCGACGCGCTCCAGGACAAGAACTTCCTGCGCGACGCGCTGAACGATCCGACGGGAATTCACGAGCCCGCGATTTTCTCGTCCAAGTGGGTCGAGAATGCTTCGTTCGTGCGGCTGCAGAACATCACGGTCGGATATGACCTGCACCTGCCGGTGCTGACGCGCTCGGCCCGCAGTGCGCGCGTGTACGTGTCCGCGGATAACCTCATTCTGCTGACCGGTTATTCGGGTCTCGACCCCGAGGTCTACACCTCGAACGGTCTGGCGACACGCGGTCTCGATTACCTCACTTACCCGCGGCCCCGCACGATTACCGGCGGCCTGCGCCTTCTGTTCTAAGGAGCCCGAACCCATGAAGAGATTTTCTATTCCCATGTCGCTCGGCACCGCGGGGTTGGCTGCGCTGCTGCTCCTGCCGGTGCAGGGCTGCACCGATCTGACGGAGACTCCTCCGAGTCTCATCACGTCGTCGAACTTCTTCCACAATGAGGCGGAAGTGCTGGCCGGTCTGGCGGGCGTGTACGCGCAGCTGCGCAGCACGGCGCCGGAAGGGTCCTTGTACGACGCCAACGAAGTCTCGACCGACGAAATCGTGGTGCCGACCCGCGGCTCGGACTGGTATGACGGCGGTCAGTGGATCGACCTCCACAACCAGACCTGGACGCCGGCCAGCGCGGCGACGCGCGCGTTCTTCAACGGCGCGTGGAACACGTCGTACACCGGCGTCGCGCGAGCCAATCTGTTCATCGCGGCGCTGCAGACCGCGACCGTTCCGAACAAGGATCAGTACATCGCCGAAGCGCGGACGCTGCGGGCGTTCTACTACTACCTGCTGATGGACCAGTTCGGTGGCGTGCCGATCGTGACGACCACCGACATCGCGCTGCGTCCCCGCAACACGCGGCACGAAGTCTTCAACTTCATCGAGAGCGAGCTGATCGCCGCGCGCGATTCCGGCTTGCCCGCCACGGTGGGTGCCGCGGACAACGGTCGCATCACCCAGGGCGTGGCGGATGCCATCCTCGCGAACATGTACATCAACGCCGGCGTGTTTACGAAGGAAGGCGCGGGCGCGGGTGGCATCAACGCGACCGGATACAACTCGTGCTCCGGGATAACGGTGGCCGGTGGGGTGGATGCCTGTCAGGCCGCCATCGACGCCGCCGATCGCATTATCAATTCCGGCAACTACGCGCTGGCGGACACGTTCTTCGCGAACTTCCGCTACGACAACTACAAGTCGCCGGAGAATATCTTTGCCGTGAAGTTCATTCCCGAGGACGGGCTGGGGATGGGCATCGACATGGCGGCGCTGCACTACTGCCAGTACGCACCGCTCACGCCCTGGAACGGCTTCTCGACGCTGGCGCAGACCTACAACTCGTTCGACACGGCCGACGTGCGGCGCAAGACGATTCTGATCGGCCAGCAGTTCGACGTGTTGAACGGTGACTCGTCAACGGTGCGCGTGTCCGGCTCCTGCCCGACGAAGTGGACGGCGGCCACGTCGCTGATCTTCACCGACACCATCCACAACATCAGCTCAGCCACCGAGGCCGAAGGCCCGCGCCTCTACAAGTGGCCGGCGGATCCCGCGCACGTGTCGCAGAACAGCGGCAACGACTTCGCGTGGTTCCGGCTCGGCGAGATCTACCTGATCAAAGCCGAAGCGCTGAACGAGCAGACGGCCGGCAGCCCGGCCGCACTGCAGCTGCTGAACGACCTGCGCAATCGCAATGGACACCCCGTCGCGCCGGCGCTCGTCGGTCCGATCACGCGCGCGATGATCCTCAACGAGCGGCTGTTCGAGCTCTTCGGCGAAAGCAAACGCCGGCAGGATCTCATCCGCTTCGGTCAGTACACCAACCGGACGGACGGTGCCTCGGGCATCACGGGCGGCAAGGTCGCCAGCGCGGATTACTACGTCTTGTTCCCGGTTCCGCAGACGCAGATCGACGCCAACCCCAATTTGACCCAGAATCCCGGGTACTAATTGTCGCGGCGTAGACGCACGGTAGGGGCGCAGCAATCTGCGCCCCTACTTTTTTTGCTCGCCCTCGCGGTGGCGTGCTCGGAGAACGCAGGACGACAGACAGGCGCGCCGCCGGCGGCGGACGGCAAACTCTTCACGCTCATGCCCTCGAGCTACACCGGCGTCCGGTTTGCCAACCGCCTCAGCGACACGCACGAGCTGAACGTCTTCACCTACCGCAACTACTACAACGGCGGCGGCGTCGCCATCGGCGACCTCAGCGGCGACAGCCTCCCCGAAATCGTCCTCACGTCCAACCAGGCCGGCCCCACGCTGTACTTGAACCTCGGCCACTTTCAGTTTCGCGACGTCACGAAGCAAGCAGGGATCGTCGAGCAGGACCGCTGGACGACGGGCGTCACGCTGGCGGACGTGAACGGCGACGGCAAGCTCGACATCTACGTCTGCCACGCCGGCCCCAAGCCCGGCGCGCTGCGCGCCAACACGCTGTACATCAATCAGGGCGTGCAGGACGGCGTGCCGCGATTCCGGGAGATGGCCGCGCAGTACGGTCTCGCCGACACCGGCTATTCGACGCAGGCCGCGTTCTTCGACTATGACGGCGACGGCGATCTCGACATGTTTCTGATCCGCAACTCGCCGCGCCCCGTCTCGTCCATCGCCGTCCGGAACCAGCGCGAGCAGCGCGACCCGCTCGGCGGCCACGAGCTGTTCCGGAACGACGGCGGTCATTTCGTGAACGTGAGCGAGCAGGCGGGGATCTACGGCCCGACGATCGGATTCGGGCTGGGCATCGCCGTCGCTGACGTGAATCGCGACGGCCGGCCCGACGTCTACGTCGCCAACGACTTCTTCGAGCGCGATTACCTCTATCTGAACAGCGGCGACGGCACGTTCCGCGAGGTGCTCGAGCAGGCGATGCCCGTGTCGAGCTACTTCTCAATGGGCGTGGACATCGCGGATCTCGATAACGACGGCTGGCCCGACATTTATACCACGGACATGCTGCCCGAGGACGACTATCGCCTCAAGACGACGCAGTCGTTCGAGCCGTGGACGCTGTACGACGCCAAGGCGCGCGAGGGATTCGATCACCAGCTCATGCACAACATGCTGCAACGCAACAACGGCAACGGCACGTTCAGCGACCTGGCGTGGCAAGCCGGCGTGGCGCGCACCGACTGGAGCTGGGCCGCGCTGATCGCGGACTTCGATCTCGACGGCAACAAGGACATTTTCGTCGCGAACGGCCTGGAGCGCGACGTCACGTCTCAGGATTACATCGCGTTTCTGTCGAGCGATCAAACGCTGCGGTCGGCGACGCAGGGCGGGAAGCAGCGCGTCGATTTCACCGGTCTGATCAACGCCATGAGCTCGACCAAGCTCCCGGACTATGCGTTCCGCAACACCGGCGACCTGACCTTCACCAGCGCCGGCGCCGCCTGGGGCGTCGACCGGCCGAGTTTCTCGAACGGGGCGGCGTACGGGGACCTGGATGGGGACGGCGCGCCGGATCTCGTCGTCAACAACGTGAACGACGAAGCGTTCGTCTATCGCAACAATGTCAGGTCCCAGGTGCCGGGTGTCCGGTTTCTGCAGGTCCGGCTCATCGGTGACGGGGCCAATCCCTTCGCGGTCGGCGCGCGCGTCACGCTCCGGGCCGGACAACAAGAATTCATGCAGGAGCTCGAGCCGACGCGCGGTTTTCAGTCCAGCGTGGATTACGTCCTGACGTTCGGCGTTGGCAAGATCGACACATTGACATCCGTAACCGTTGATTGGCCGGACGGCCGCACGAGTGCCCTGTCGCACGTCGGCACGAACCAGCGGCTCACAATTCGCGAAAGCGACCCGACTCCGCCCGTACCTACGCCACACGCCGCGCGCCGCACGCGCTTTACGGACGTCACTGCCTCCATCGCGCTCGACTTCTTCCACCACGAAAACGACTTCGTGGACTTCAATCGCGAGCCCCTGATCCCCAAGATGGTGTCGCGCGAAGGCCCGTTCGTGACCGTGGGCGACGTGAACGGCGACGGGCTCGACGATTTCTTCATCGGCGGCGCGAAGGGGCAGCCGAGCGCGCTGTATCTGCAACGGCCCAACGGGACGTTTGCCCGTACGGAGCAGACCCTCTTTGCTCAGGACTCGATCTCCGAAGACCTGGGCGCCGCGTTCCTCGATGCGAACGGCGACGGCAAGCCGGACTTGTACGTGGTCACCGGCGGCGATGAATTCGGCGATAACGCACCCGCCCTGGCCGACCGCCTGTATGTTGGCGACGGACACGGCCATTTCACGAAGACTCAAGACCGGCTGCCCCCGCTTGCGACCAGCAGTTCACGCATCGCCGTTTCGAAGGACTACCTGTTCGTCGGAGGGCGCGTCGTGCCGGGCCGCTATGGCACGAGTCCCCAAAGCATGCTGCTGAAGAACGACGGTCGCGGGCACTTCATGGACGTCACGGCGCAGCTCGCGCCCGAGCTCGCGCGCATCGGCATGGTCACCGACGCGCTTTGGGCGGACGTCGATCACGACGGGCGCCTCGACCTGGTGGTCGTCGGCGAATGGCTGCCGATCACGGTATTCCGCAACACGGGGACGCGGTTCGAGCGCCTCG
>DATDEZ010000050.1:0-18644 GCA_036522875.1 Gemmatimonadales bacterium
CAGCCGCTCGAGCGCGCGCGGGTCGTCAGCCCGTCCTTGCTCCGTACCGTCGACCCGCCGCTCAGCGCGGCCGAAGGCCGCAAGGTCGTGGGACTCCGCCGCATCGGGAAGCGGATCGTGTGGGAGATGGAAGACAAACTGTTTCTCGTCTTCCATCTCATGATCGCCGGTCGGTTCAAGTGGCGCCCCGAAAAGACGAAAGCCCCCGCTAAGGTCGGTCTCGCCTCGTTCGACTTCCCGACCGGAACGCTCCTGCTCACGGAAGCGAGCCCAAAACACCGCGCGTCATTGCACGTCGTCGCCGGCGAAGCAGGACTCGCCGCGCACGATCCCGGCGGCCTCAATTACATGGACGCCGATCTCGCCGCGTTTCGCGCGCGGCTCGAGTCCGAATCGCACACCCTGAAGCGCGCGCTCACCGATCCCCATCTGTTCGATGGCATTGGCAACTGGCTGTCCGACGAAATCCTGCACGCCGCCAAGCTCTCGCTGTTTCAGCTGACGACGAAGCTGAGCGACGACGAGGTCGCGCGTTTGTACAAGGCCGCGCGCACAACCACACAATTCTGGATCGACAAGCTGCGCCAAGAAACCGGCAAGAAATTCCCGGAGAAGGTGAGCGCGTTCAAAGACGGCATGGCTGTCCACGGCCGCTACAAGGAGCCCTGCCCCGTGTGCGGCTCACCGATCCAACGCATTCGCTATGCCAACAACGAGGCCAACTACTGCGCGACCTGCCAGACCGGCGGCCGCGTCCTCGCCGATCGCTCGCTGTCGCGGCTGCTCAAATCCGATTGGCCGCGCTCGCTCGAGGAATGGGAAGCGAAGCTCGGCCGGTAACGATCCGGCGCGCGCACGCGACCGACGCCGAGACCGTCGCGCGCATTCACGTGGCCTCGTGGAACGTCGCGTACCGCGGCATCATGCCCGACGACGTCATCGCCCGCACCGACGTCGCCTACCGCACGTCGTTCTGGAAAGAACGGCTCGCCGACTCCATGTGGCCGATCTTCGTGATGGAAGACGCCGGCCGCCCGATCGCGTTCTGCCATCTGATCGCGACGGCCGAGCCCGGCGTCGGTGAGATCACGTCGATTCACGTGCTGCCGGAGCTGCGCGGTCAGGGTCACGGCCGGCGGCTGCTCGCGCATGCGTTCGAGGAGTTTCGGCGTCGCGGCTTCACACAAGTGACGCTGTGGGTGTTGGCGGAGAATGCGAAGGCGAGGGCATTCTACGAGCGCCAGGGCTTCGCGCTCGACGGCGGCACCAAGACGTACCCCGGCACTCGCGTGCCCGAAGTGCGGTATCGGATTCGGTTGTCGAACCCCCCGTACGGTGAGTAGACTTTGCCTTTCACACCACGACCAGGAGCCCGCACCGTGCGACGCCCGCTGCTCGCCGCGTTGTCTCTCGCCGTCCTCGCTACTCCCGCCGCGAGCCAGGGTTTTGGCCAGCCCTCCGGCTTCGCCGTCAACGATCCCGTGCTCCGGCGCATCTGGGCGATTGGCAATGATAGCTCCCAGCTCGAGCACGTCGCGCAGGTGCTGTTCGACTCGCTCGGGCCACGGCTGACCGCGTCGCCCGGCATGAACGCCGCGCAGGACTGGCTCGTGCGCACGTACACGGCCTGGGGAATCACGGCGCGCAAGGAGCAATACGGCACGTGGCGCGGCTGGCGACGCGGCGCGACGCACATCGATCTCATCACGCCGCGGCAACGCAGTCTCGAAGGAACGATGTTGGCCTGGAGCCCGGGCACGCCGAAAGGCCGGCCCGTGCGCGGTGGCGTCGTCATCCTGCCCGACGTCGCCGACAGCGCGGCGCTGGTCAAATGGCTGCCGCAGGCGAAGGGAAAATTCGTGCTGATCTCGTTCGCGCAGCCGACGTGTCGCCCAGACGACAGCTGGGAGAAATGGGCGACACAGGCGACCGCGGACTCGATGAAGGCGCGCCGCACGGCGGCACAGCAGGCATGGCAACAGCGCATCCAGCACACCGGCTTCGCGGGCACCGGCACGGTCGCGGCGATCGCGCCGCTCTCGCGTCGCCTCGAGGCGGCGGGCGTGGCGGGGATCATTGGGAGCTTCTGGTCGCAGGGCTGGGGCGTGCAGAAAATCTTCCAGGCCTATACCGACCGCGCGCCCGTGCTCGACGTCGCGTGTGAGGACTACGGCCTGCTCTACCGGCTCGCCGCGAACAATCAGGCCCCCCTGCTCGAGGTGACGGCGGAATCGCAGGCGCTCGGCGAAGTGCCGGTGTTCAATGTCGTGGCGGAAATGAAAGGCAGCACGCTTCCCAACGAGTACGTGATGCTCTCGGCGCATTTCGATTCGTGGGACGGCGGCTCGGGGGCGACCGACAACGGCACGGGCTCGATCACGATGCTCGAGGCGATGCGCATCCTGAAGCTCGTCTATCCCAATCCGAAGCGCACGATTCTGGTCGGCCACTGGAGCGGCGAGGAGCAAGGCCTGAACGGGTCGCGCGGCTTCGTGGCCGATCACGCCGACGTCGTGAACGGGCTGCAGGCGCTGTTCAACCAGGACAATGGCACCGGCCGCGTCGAGAGCATGAGTGCCTCGGGCTTTCCCGACGCCTCGGCGAACCTCGCGCGCTATCTCGCGCGCATTCCGGCCGATATCACCCGCAACATCAAGTTCAGCTTTCCCGGCGCGCCGAGCGGCGGCGGGACCGACCACGCGTCGTTCGTCGCCTGCGGCGCGACCGGCTTCGGGCTCGGCTCGGGCGATTGGGACTACGGCCGCTACACCTGGCACACGAACCGCGACACCTACGACAAGCTCAGCTTCGACGACGTGAAGAACAACGCGATCCTCACCGCGATGCTCGTGTATCTCGCGTCGGAGGATTCGACGCACATCTCCCGCGTGAAACGCGACGTGTTCCAGGCGCGACCGAACGGGCAGGCCGGCGCCTGGCCCGACTGCCAGCCACCGCAGCGCAGCACGCCGCCGCTTGCACCCGCGGCGCAACCCGCGCCCGCGCCCGCCACGCGGCCATGACGTTTCCGGATCACTTCTCCGGCGTCTCGGCCGCGTACGCGGCGTTCCGGCCGCGCTATCCCGACATGCTGTTCGAGTTTCTGGCGCGCGAGGCGCCGGCGCGGGAGCGGGCGTGGGACGCGGGGACGGGATCCGGACAGGCCGCCGTGGGATTGGGGCAGCACTTCGAACATGTGATCGCGACCGACGCGAGCGCCATGCAGATCGAATCCGCGACGCCGCATCCGCACGTCGAATACCGAGTCGCCCCGGCGGAGCGGAGCGGTGTGGACGATCACTCCGTGGACCTCGTGACGGTCGCGCAGGCGGTGCATTGGTTCGACCGCGAGCGCTTTTGGGCCGAAGCGCGCCGCGTCCTCCGGCCGCGCGGAATGATCGCCATTTGGACCTACGTGTCGTTCGAAATTTCGCCGCGCGTCGACGCGATCGTGCGGGATTTCTACAGCCGCGTGGTTGGGCCGTACTGGCCGCCGGAACGGCGTCACGTCGAGCAGCGTTATCAGACGGTCGAATTTCCCTTTGATGAATTCGCGGCGCCCACGTTCCAGATCGAGCAACAGGTGAGTCTGGACGACGTCGCGGGCTACATTCGGACGTGGTCGGCGACGCGCGCGTTCATCAAGCAGCACCAACAAGATCCCGTCGACGGACTGCTGCGCGAGCTCAGCCGAGCGTGGGGCGCGCCGCACCAACAGCGGATGGCGCGCTGGCCGCTGGCCATGCGCGTCGGGAGAGTCTGATGAAAGACTGGCTGACCAACGTCATCACCCGCGAGCTCAAAGCGCTGCGCCGTGAGATCGAATCCTACCCGAGCGACGCCGACCTGTGGGAAATTCCGGCCGGCATCGCGAACCCCGGCGGCAATCTCGCCCTGCATCTCGCCGGCAACCTCCAGTATTTCGTCGGCAACGTGCTCGGCAAAAACGGCTACGTGCGCAACCGCGACGCCGAGTTCGCGAGCCGCGACGTGCCGCGCGCCGATCTGCTGCGCGAAATCGACAACGCGATCTCCGCGGTGGAAGACGGCATGAGCAAGATCAGCGAAGCCGATCTCGCCAAGCCGTATCCCGAGAAAGTGGGAGGCGTCAACTCGTCGACCGGCGCGTTCCTCGCCCACTTCGCCACCCATCTCGCCTACCACCTCGGCCAGGTCGATTATCACCGCCGCATGCTCACGGGCGAGGGCAAGACGGTGAAGGCGATGGCGCTGAACGAGCTCGGAGGAAACACGGCATGACCGGTGCACGCGTCGTCGGTCGCCCGGAAGCGGACGAAATTCCGGCGCACTACCTCGGCTATATCAAGCGCGTACCCGAGACCGATCCGGTGATCGTCTGCGCCTCCCAGATCGAGGAGACCGCGGCGCTGCTCCGGCCCCTGTCGGAGACCGACGCGATGTATCGCTACGGCCGCGGTAAGTGGAGCATCAAGGAAGTCGTCGGCCACCTCGCCGATACGGAGCGGATCATGGCGTATCGCGCGCTTCGCATCGCGCGCGGCGACACCACACCGCTGCCGAGCTTCGACGAGAACGCGTACGTGCCGGTCGCCAGGTTCGACGCGCGCTCGCTCGCCGACCTGGTCGGCGAATTACGGACGGTGCGGGCGGCGACACTCGCGCTGCTGCGCACGTTCGACACCGAGGCGTGGAAACGGCGCGGCACGGCCAGCGGCAAACCGGTCAGCGTGCGCGCGCTCGCGTTCATGATCCCCGGCCATGAGCGGCATCACGTCGAGATCCTCAGAACCCGTTACGGCGTCGGAGGTCAATAAATGAAAGTCGCGATCCTCGGCACCGGCGACGTCGGCCAGTCGCTCGGGGCAGGCTTCAAGAAGCATGGCCACGACGTGCGGTTCGGCCACCGCGATCCCAAGGAATCGTACGCCGACGCCGCGACATTCGGTGAGATCGCCGTGCTCGCGACGCCGTGGTCGGGAACCGAGAATGCGATCAAGCTCGCCGATCCGAAAAACCTGGCGGGCAAGGTCGTCATCGACGTCACGAACCCGCTCAAGTTCGAAGAAAGCCAGGCGCCGCAGCTCACGCTCGGCTTCACCGACTCGGGCGGCGAGCAGGTCCAGCGCTGGCTGCCGCAGTCGAAGGTCGTGAAATGCTTCAATTGCGTCGGCAACAGTTTGATGGTCGATCCCAAGATTCCCGGCGGCCCGCCCGACATGTTCATCGCCGGCAACGACGCGGGCGCGAAGCAAACGGTCACGAAGATCTGCAAGGACTTCGGCTGGCCGGTCGTGGATATCGGCAGCATCGAGGGCGCGCGGCTGCTCGAGCCGCTCGCGATGCTGTGGGTCGTCGTGGGCTTCAAGCTGAATCGGTGGGAGCAGGCGTGGAAGCTGCTTCACAAGTAGATTAGAAACGGCATTCAACCAAGGGACACCGTGATTACTCTGGCGCTCGCGTTGCTGCTCCAACAACCCGCCCAGCAGCCGGCGGTACAGTCTCCTCCCGCGCTGGAAGTAGGCGCCGTGGCGCCCGACTTCTCGATTCCCGGCGGGACGCGCTACGGCACCTTGAAGACTCCGGTGCGGCTCAGCGACTACAAGGGCAAGACGGTCGTCCTCGCGTTCTTCTTCAAAGCCCGAACGCGTGGCTGAACGATCCAAATGAATGCGTACCGTGATCAGTACGCACAGCTCTTCAAAGGTGGCCGCAACGTCGTCCTCATCGCGATCAGCGCGGACGTCGATACCGCGCTCGCGTCATGGGCGCGCGATGCGGAGTATCCGCAGCTCTTCGCCAGCGACACCGGCTCGGCGGTCGGGAAAGCGTACGGCGCGTACAATGCGCAGTACAAGCTGGACAACCGCACGCTGTTCGTGGTAGGACCGGACGGCCGCATCGCCTATCGCGCGACGCCGTTCCGGGAGATCGATCCGACGGCGTATACGGAGCTTGGGGCTCAGATTGCGAAGCTGGTGCCGCCGGATTCAACGGCTCACTAACGGCGGGGCGGCATCAGGCGGCATGGGGCGGCAATGGTGTTACCGTTGCCGCCTTTTACCGGCCCCTACCGCCTGTTACTGCCCTGCTCACCGCTGCATCAATATCCTGATCCTCACCGACGCCCGTGTACACGACCTTCCCTTTTGCATCGAGCACCGCGATGTACGACGTCGACGGCGCCTGAAATGCCCGAACCGCCGCGCCGTTTCCATCCCACAGAAACGTGAAGGGCATCGGCTCGCGCTCGACGTGGCGTCGGACGGTGTTCTTGCTCTGATTCACCGCGACGGCAACGACGAGAAAGGCGACGCGATCACCGTACTTCTTCTGCGCCGCTTCCATGCGCGGCAGCAGCTCGGCGCAGATCGGGCACCACGTGGCCCAGAATTCCAGAATGACGGGCTTCTTTCCAACCCACTGCGACAGTGGCACCGAATCACCGGTGAGACTTTCGAGCGTCACCGGCGGCGGCGTCTCGCCGATCGGAATACCGATGACTTCCTGACTCCAGGCACGCGTTGGGAGCACGAGCATCAGCCCGATCCACGCCGCACGCCACACGCCACGCGCTGTCACCATACCAATCCCGCCCTCACGAAGTAGTACTCGGCCATGAGCAGTAGAACCACGCCCGCGCCGCGCTTGATCCACACCATCCAGGCACCCGGCTTCGGCAGCAGCGCGAGCGCGCCGGAGAATACGCCGACGAGCACCAGCACCGCCGTCATGCCGAGCGAGAACACGAACAGATAAATAAAGCCAAGGACCGCGCTATGTGTGGTCGCGACCCAGGTGAGAACGGCGGCGAACGCCGGCGCGCCGCAGGGAGCGGCCACGATACCCGACGTCGCTCCAAGAAGAAACACCGCCGGATACGACCCGCCGCCGAGGCTGCCGGCCCAGGCGGTGAGGCGCGCCGGCATGCGGACCGGAAACACCTCGAGCATCGCGAGGGCGAAGACCAGCAGCAGGTTGCCGATCGCGAGCAGCGCCCAGCGATTCGCGCTGATCGTGCCGAACATCGAACCGCTCAGTCCGGCGATCAGCCCGAGCAGCGCGTAAAACAGCGCCAGCCCGAGAACGTAGGTCACCGTCAGCAGGATTGCGCGGCGGCGTGACGACTGCCCGGGCGCCTGGGTCCCCCCGACGCCGCCGATCGCGCCGGCCGTGATTGGAATCATCGGCCAGATGCACGGATTCAGGCTCGTGACGAGCCCGGCGAGAAAGAGGAGCGGCACCGCGACGAGCGGGCGATGCTGCAGCGCGTCGGAGATTTGCGCGAGAATGAGGAACGCCGGGAGCATTGAGTGCATTTGCCGAGTACAATGATGTCCATGGAGTCTCCGACACGAAAGAGAGTCGAGCAGGCGCGCTACGCCTTGCTGCACGTCCATCGCGCGCTGCTCGAGGTCGAACGCATCCGCTACGAGCGGCAACATGGCCGGATCCAGGGCAGCGGGGCGCTGCTGCAGATCGTGCTCAACGATCCGTGGTTCTACTGGCTGCGGCCGATCCCCACGCTGATCGCGTTGCTCGACGAATGGCTCGAAGCCGATCCCCCGGCCGACGACGCCGCCACGCGCGCCGAGCTGCTCCTCGCGCAGGTGCGCGACCGGCTGCGGCCTGACGAAGACGGCGCCGACTTTCAGCAGCGCTACCACCAGCTGCTGCAGGAAGAGCCGACGGTCGCCGTGGCGCACGCCGAAGTGCGGAAGTTGATCAACTCGTGACCCCCGACGTTTCCCGCACGGCGCTGGTCGCCGGCGCCACCGGGCTCGTGGGCAGTCACGTTCTGAATTTCCTGCTTGCCGATGACACGTGGGCGCACGTCGTGACGGTCGGCCGCCGCACGAGCCCGCAGCGCCACGAGAAGCTCGAGCAACGCGTCGTCGATCTGGGCGCGCTCGAGGCCATGGCGGATCTTCCCCACTGCGACGACGTCTTCTGCTGTCTCGGCACGACGATCAAACAGGCGGGATCGCAGCCGGCGTTTCGGCGCGTCGATCAGGCGTTCGTCCTCGCGCTCGCGCGCGCGGGGCTGCGGGCGGGCGCGACGCAGTTTCTCCTGGTCAGCGCGGTCGGCGCCGACCCCGAGTCGCGGATCTTCTACAGCCGCGTCAAAGGCGAAACGGAGTCCGGCGTGCGGAAGCTGCCGTACCGCGCGGTCCAGATCTTCCGACCCTCGCTGCTCCTCGGCGCGCGCGCCGAGTTTCGGCTCGGTGAGCGCATCGCGCTGATCTTGGCGCCGGTCATGCCGGTCGTGCTTCCGGGCCGGCTGCGGCGCTATCGGCCAATTCAAGCCGCCACCGTCGCCCGCGCCATGCTGCAGATCGCGCGGGAGGCGCCGCGCGGGCCCAATGTCTTCGAGTACGACGCGATGCTGGCGAGCGCGGGAGCATGACCGGCGACCCGTTTCTCGAGGCCGCGATCGCGGAGGCTGAGCGGGGACGGCAGGAGGGCGGCATCCCGATCGGATCGGTGATCGTCTCGCGCGGCCGGATCATCGGTCGTGGCCACAACCGCCGGGTGCAGCGTGGGAGCGCGGTGCTGCACGGCGAGATGGACGCGTTCGAGAATGCCGGCCGCCAACCGGCCGCGGTGTACCGCGAGGCGACGCTCTATACCACGCTGTCACCCTGCGCGATGTGCAGCGGCGCGATTCTCCTGTATGGAATCCGGCGGGTCGTCATCGGCGAGAACGCCACGTTTCGTGGCGAGGAAGACCTGCTTCAGAGTCGCGGGGTTGCGCTCGAGGTGCGCGATGATCCGACATGCATTCGGCTCATGTCGGAGTTCATCACGGCGCACCCCGAGCTGTGGAACGAGGATATCGGCGTTTAGGATCTGCCGCGACGAACCGTCATCGGACCGTTGGTCGTGACAACCCGTATCGGTGGACCGCCGCTGCCCAGCGTCGTCGTGATCCGGTCCTTCACGCGGCCGCTGATCGTAACCGTCATCGGAAAGCCCACGTCCATCGGACCATTCACCGTGCCGAACTCGATCTTCGCGTTGTAGTCGTCGGGAATCCGCAAGTCGGCCGGCCCGTTCTGCGTTTCCGCATCGAGCCCCGCCCCATCCCACCGCGCGCCCTGGAGCCGCACGCTGAGCGGGCCATTCTGCGCGCTCGCGTGCACGTCGCCGCCGACGCCCGAGAGGGACAGCGGACCGTTGAGCGTCTCGAGATCCATCCGCCCGTTCACGTTGCTGACCGCCAGCGGCCCGTTCTCGGTCGACAGTGTGAGATCGGTATGACGCGGCACCATCACGATGAACACGACCGACCAGTTCTGGTGTCGCCCGACCGGTCCGCTGCCGCCGATCGCGCGAATCGTCGCCCCCGATGCCTCGATCTTGATATCGCGCGCAATCTCATCGGCCTCATCGGCCGAATGGGCGTTGACCTGAATGCGCGCGGTGACGGCGATGCTGTCGGTGTCCCAGCCCTCGATTTCGACGCCGCCGTTCATGCCCGGCTCGACGCTCAGGGCAGCGCGCGGCGGCTTCATCCCGGTCTCGCGGATCTCACAGTGCCGCGCGCGCGCATCCCAGTCGCCCCAATCGCGCCGGCAATTCGCGAGCCATTCATCGTCACTGTCTTGGGCTTTCAGGACCGCGGGAAGGGCAGGAAACAACAGCAAGGCGAGGACGGCCACGAGACGGATGCGGGGCATGCGGACTCCAAAGTACGGGGTTATGAAGTTCGACACACCCTACGGCGGGAGGGTTGCCAGGATTCGGCTAAGCCCGGGTTACTCTCCCGGCAGATACGAGCACAGTGGATCCTCGGCCAGGGCATCGCCCTGGGCGGCATAAGCCCGCGCCCGCGAGCCACCGCACTCGAACCGCCACTCGCAATGGCCGCACCGGCCGCGGAACCCGTCGGGATTGCGCAGCGCCCGGAACAGCGGCGCTTCACGATAGATCGCCACGACGTCGTCGCGCCGCACGTTCCCGGCCGAGAGGGGCAGGAAGCCCGCGGGCGTGATGTCGCCCGTATGCGAAACGAACAGGATGCCGTTGCCGTCGCGGACACCGCCCGCGTGGCCTTTGCCGCGGCCACCGATCGTCTGGACTACGCGACGGTAGTGCGGAGCCTCGGTGGTCGTCACGATCGGTTTCCGGCCGGTTTGCAGTCGTGCGACCCAGCGCATCACCGCCTCGGCCTGGCGTGGCCGCACGGGCTGCATCAGCTCGCCACGCCCCACACCGATCAGGAAGAAGAGACTCCAGCGTCCGGCCTTAAGGTCGCGCGCCATGCCGTAGATTGCCGGCAAGTCGCTGAGCGTCTCGGCGGCCACGAGCGTGTTGATCTGGACGGGCAGCCCCACGCCGTCGGCGATCGCGGCAGCAATCAGCGTGCGCTCGAACGTGCCGCTGAATCCGCGGAACGCGTCATGGGTCTGGGCGGTCGCGCCGTCGAGCGACAGCGAGATTGCCTCGACGCCCCAGCCCTTCAGCCTGACGATGACCTCGGGCGTGAGCAGCGGCGTCGCGCTGGGGGAAACGGATACCTTGAGAGCGCGCAGCTGCGCCGCGGTGATGAGGTCCCACAAGTCTTTGCGCTTGAGCGGATCGCCGCCGGTCAGCACCAGGTGCGGCTTGGGATCGAACGCCGCCAGCCGGTCGAACAGCGTGAACGCCTCGGCCGTGGTCAGCTCGTCGGGATGCGCGCCAGGAGCCGCTTCGGCGCGGCAATGGCGGCACGCGAGGTCACAGGCACGCGTGATTTCCCAGTAGACGCGCAGAGGAGCCTGATCGTAGATGAAGCGCTGTGCTGTACTCATGGCGTGAAATTTCCGCCATCTTTCATGAAGGGCGGCTAAAGGGTTTATGAACGAAAGCGTGCGGCTGGATCGCTGGCTGTGGGCGGCGCGGTTCTTCAAGACTCGCGCGCTGGCGTCGGCCGCGATCGGCGGCGGCAAAGTCCACGTGAACGGCGCGCGCGCCAAAGCGGCGAAGCAGGTTCGCCCGGGCGACGCGCTGCGCATTCGCGTCGGCCCGTACGAATGGCTCGTGACGGTGCGGGGATTGTCGGAGCGGCGCGGTCCCGCCAAAGCAGCGCAGGCGCTGTACGAGGAATCACCGGAAGGCCGCGCGGCGCGCGAGCGACTCGCCGAGGCCCACAGAATCGCGCCGACCCCCACCTATCAAGGCAAGGGCCGGCCGACGAAGAAAGACCGCCGCAAACTAGAACTTCTGGAGCCGGACGTCTCCTGACCCGGTTTCGACCGACAGCCGGCCTCGGCCGTCGCCCAAGACCCCTTCGATGTGATCGTGCTGCACGCGACGGACCTGGAGCGTGAGCCCGCCGAGATCGATGTCGCCGCTGCCCGTGTCGAGCTCGACTTGCGCGCCGAGCTCCGGCGGCACTTTCAGGGTGACGTTTCCCGAGCCGGTCTCGATGTGCAGCGAACGGAACGTCGCGGTGAGCGCGACGTCCACGTCACCACTGCCGGTATTGAACAGCAGCTCGTCCCCAGACGAGGACTTCGCGTCGATGTTGCCCGAGCCCGTCTCGACGCTCAGGCTGCCCGCCTTGCCGTCGGTGAGCGTGACGTCGCCGGAGCCGGTGTCCAGCTTGAGGCTCGTGCCTTGCATCCCGGAGACCGTGATGTCGCCCGATCCGGTCTCGAGCGCGACGTCACCCGCGGCGGTGCGCACGTCGACGTTTCCCGAGCCGGTCGAAATCCGCAGCGAGCCCTTCGTCCCCGTGGCCGCGACGTCCGCCGACGCAACGGAGACACGCAGCGCGCCGTCGACGTTCGTGATGGTCGTCTTTCCGACGCCGAGATAGAGCCCGACGCTCTTGCCCGCGGGAATGCTCACGTGCAAGTCGGCGTAGGCTTCCAGTCCACGGCCGCGCCCCGTGATCCTGACCTCGCGGCCTTCGTTGAAGCCGTGGCGGCGGCCCTCGGTGTCGCCGAACGTGCCGTCGTCGCGCACGCGCAGGGTGGTGTTCCAGCCGCGGCCCCAACTGGGCAACGAGATGACGTCGTCGGGATAGATGATGCGCAGCGACTCGCGGCCGCGTATGGGTCCCGACTGAATGTCGAGCTGCGCCGCGTCGGCGCCGCCGCGCTGGACTTCGACGACCACGTCGCTGCCGGTACCGGGATCGACCCGGAGCTCACCGACGAGGTTGTACACGGCGACGGAATCGCCTTTGAGGACGTGACGCGAAGTTTGTGCGGCGACGACGGAGGGAACTACAACCAAGGCAAGTGCGACGACGGCAGGCAGCGATCGAGCGTGCATAGCGGCTCCACGGGGAGTTGGCTCCAGTTGGATAGCGAAACGACTGCAAGGGTTGCAGCTTTGCACCTTATGAAAGATTGGCTGGTTTGGTTTCTCCTCGCGATCGGGCTGTTCGTGGGCGAGATGTTCACGGCCGGCTTCTGGCTGGCCTGCCTGGCAGTCGGGGCGGCGGTCGCCGGCATCGTGGGGTTGATTCCAGGGCTGGGATTCGTGGCGCAGGGCATCACCTTCGCGGTCTCCAGCGTCGTCAGCATGGCGGGGCTACGGCCGCGGCTCATGCGTCTGCTCCAGCTCGGCCCCGGCTCGGAGCTGCGGACGGGCGTCGATGCGCTGCTCGGCAAGACCGGAACGGTGACCGAGCGGATCGCCCCGGGCCGCCCCGGTCGCGTCAAGGTCGACGGCGAAGACTGGCGCGGCGCGTCATCCGACGCCGCGGTGCTCGAGCCCGGCACACAAGTCACGGTCATTCAGGTCGACGGCACGACTCTCATGGTCGAGAAGGAGCTCTAACGATGGGTCCCGGCACCATACTCGTCGCGGCAATCGCCTTCGGGGTCATCGTCGTGATCTCGAAGAGCATCCGCGTCGTACAGCAGGCGCAGACGATGATCATCGAGCGCCTCGGCAAGTACCACAAGACGCTGGGCTCGGGAATCAATTTCGTGCTCCCGCTCATCGATCGCCCGCGCACGGTCGACTGGCATCAGACGATCATGACGCCGGCCGGGGAGAGCTACTCGCGCCGCTTCCGCACCGAGCGCATCGACCTGCGCGAGACGGTCTACGTCTTCCCGCGCCAGAACGTGATCACCAAGGACAACGTCGTCGTCGAGATCGACGCGCTGATCTACTCGCAGATCACCGACCCGGTGCGCGCGACGTACGAGATCGCGAATCTGCCGGACGCGATCGAGAAGCTCACGCAGACGACGCTCCGCAACGTGATCGGCGAGATGGAGCTGGATCACATCCTGTCGTCGCGGGACACGATCAACGCGAAGCTCCGGGCGATTCTCGACGAGGCGACGCACAAGTGGGGCTCCAAGGTCAGCCGCGTGGAGCTGAAAGACATCAACCCGCCGCGCGACATCCGTGACGCCATGGAAAAGCAGATGCGCGCCGAGCGCGAGCGCCGCGCGACGATCATCACCGCCGACGCCGAGCGCCAGTCGCGCATCCTCTCGGCGGAAGGCATCCGGCAATCGGAGATCAATACCGCGGAAGGCGACAAGCAAGCCAAGATTCTCCACGCCGAAGCCGAAGCGGCCGCGCGGCTCAAGGTGGCCGAGGCCGAGGCGCAGGCCATCGAGCGCATCACGACCGCCATCAAGGCCACGGGCGGCGACCCGGCGCAATATCTGATCGCCATCCGGTACATTGAGACGCTCAAGGAGATGGTCTCCGGTCAGAACAACAAGGTCGTCTACATGCCGTACGAGGCCACCGGAGTGCTCGGCTCGCTTGGCGGAATCCGCGAGATGCTCATGCCGGGCGCGTCCGACAAGAAGGCGTGAACCCGCTTACCACGCTCTCGGAAGAAGAACGGATGTTCCAGGGCGCGGTGCGCGACTTCGCCGAGAGCGAAGTCCGCCCGCGCGTGCAGGCGATGGAGCAGGCCGCGCAGCTCGATCCCGCCCTCATCCCGAAATTCTTCGAGCTCGGCCTCATGGGGATCGAGATCCCCGAGCAGCTGGGCGGTGCGGGCGGATCGTTGTTCATGACCGTCCTCGCCGTCGAAGAGCTGTCCGCGGTGGACGCGTCGGCGGCGATCTTCGTGGACGTGCAAAACACGCTCGTCAACGCGTTGCTCCTCAAGTGGGCGTCCGACGTCCTCAAACAGCGCTATCTGCCGAGCCTCGCGACCGAGGTCGCCGGCGCCTACGCCCTCTCCGAAGCGGGCTCGGGGTCGGACGCGTTTGGTCTCCAGACGAAGGCCACCAAGCAGGGCGACAAGTGGATCCTCGACGGCCGCAAGCTGTGGATCACGAACGGCGCCGAGGCGGGCTTCTTCGTCATCTTCGCGAACACCGATTTCTCAAAAGGCTACAAGGGGATCACGGCGTTCGCGGTGGAGCGCCACTTCCCGGGATTCAGCGTCGGCAAGAAAGAGGACAAGCTCGGGATCCGCGCGTCCTCCACGGCCGAGCTGATCCTCGATCATTGCGAGGTGCCGGCGGACAACGTGGTCGGCGAGGTGGGCGTCGGTTACAAGGTAGCCATCGAAACGCTCAACACCGGCCGCATCGGCATCGGCGCGCAGATGATCGGCGTCGCGCGCGGCGCGCTCGACGCGTGCCTCAAATACGTGAAGGAGCGCCAGCAGTTCAACAAGCCGATCGCGGAATTCCAGGGCGTGCAGTTCCAGCTCGCGCAGGCGGCGACTGAGCTCGAGGCCGCGCGCCTGATGGTCTACAACGCCGCTCGGCTCGAGGACGCGGGCGAGTCCTATACGAAAGAAGCGGCGATGGCGAAGCTGCTCTCATCGCAGGTCGCCGAGCGCGTGACGTCACTCGCCGTCGAGTTGTTCGGCGGGTACGGCTACACCAAGGAGTATCCGGTCGAGAAGTTCTACCGCGACGCGAAAATCGGCACGATCTACGAAGGGACGAGCAACATGCAGCTCAATACGATCGCGAAACTCTTGCTGAAGTGACCGCCGACCCCCAATGACGCTCTTGTATGATGTCCTCAACGGGAGGCGCAACATGAAACGTTGGGTGCTGCTGCTCTCGCTGCTGGCCGCGCCGCTGGCGGCCCAGGGTCGCGGTCATGGGCCCAAGAAGGAGTTCGCGGTCGCGCCGGATCGCGCCGTTTCCGTGACGCGCGACGTCCTGGTCCATCAGGGCTACGAGGTGGTCCGGATCGAGACCGTGGGCAACGATCAGGTCGTGTGGTACCGGCGCGGTAACATGGGTCGCGGCAAGGGCAAGGGCCCGCCGATGAAGATGATCATCCGCCGCGAGGTAAATCGCATCGTGTTCGTCGATACGCCGGACGCGGTGCTGGTGGACATCAACGTCCGATTGAAGCTCTAGGGCACAGTCAGCACGACCTGATTACCGACGTAGCTGACGTTCGCACCGGCGAACTGGGGCGGCAGGTTCTCGACGCCGAATCGATTCGTGCAAGTGACTGAGCAGGTGGCGAGAATGAACTGCTGCCCCGTCGTCGGTGTGAAACCGTTGATCAAGGAAACGTTCAGCGTGCCAGCCCACGTGGCACTGCCCGTCACCAGCAGCTGATCGTATTGAGTGCCCGGCGTCGTCCCACCGATTTCCGCGTTGTATGTGCCGTTCACCGTAAAGGGTACCGTTCCCTTGATCGTCAGCGTTCCGGGTGACGTGCCGGGCGCGAAGATCCCGTCGTTCGTGAACGTCGCCGGCGTGCTGACGTCGAGCGTGCCGAAGCCGTCGATCAATCCGCCCGCCGCGTTGGAGACCGCGCCCGTCGTAAAGCGGAGCGTCTTGCCGACCCCGATGTCGATCGAGCCGCCCGCCAGGTTGGCGAACGTCGGGTTCGCGCCAGCCGGTTGGACCGTCAGGCTGCCGTTGTTCACCTTCATCACGCCGCTGTTCGTGTGTGCCGGCGACGTGCCGCTCAAGATCGCGTCATGGTTCAGCGTCACGGTGCCCTTGTTGTCGAGCATCGCGTCGAGCGTGCGCGCGCCCGCGCCCCCGAAGCCCTGCGCGAAGTCGATCGTCGCTCCGGTCGCGTTGACGAGCGTTCCGCCGCTCACTTTCAGCGTCGCGCCATACGCCGCATTGCTGTCGGTGAGCTCGATCGTCCCGGCGTTCGTGAATCCGCCGGCGGTGCTCACCGTCAGGTTCGACGTCCCCACTCCGCTGAAGCCGAACACGCGCAGGAGTCCCGTGTTCGTCACCGCGCCGCTGAATGTCGAAGTGCCGGCGACGACCAGCGTGCCCTGATTGACGAGCGCCGTGCCGATCGCGCTGTTGCCGCGCACCATCAGCGTGTTGCCGGCCACATTCGTCAGAATCCCCGGTCCGTTCAGCGTCGAGTTGTTCAAGTCGAAGAACGTCGCGCCGGTCGACTGATCGGGCGTGAAGTTGGCGGTCGAGTTCGTGAGCAGGATCGCGCCGAGCGTGTGCGGCTTCGCGAAATTCGCCGCCGTGACGGTCGTGAGATTGAGCGCACCCGGGCCGTCGAGCGTACCGCCGGGGAAGTTGAACGCGCCGTTCGCGACGAACAGGGTGTCGCTCGCTGCGATCGAGATCGCGCCGACGTTGGTCACGAGGCCGCTCGCCGGCTGCGTGAAGCGCAGATTCCCGCCGTTCACGGCGATCGTGCCGCTGTTCGATACGACGGAGTCGCTGACCGTCAGCGTGCGGCCGGGGTTGAGCGCGACCGTGAAGGTGCCCTGGTTATCGAGGTCCGTATTCAGGGCTCGGCTGCCGTTCGCGCCGAGCTGCGCGTCGAACGTGCCGCCCGGCAGGTTCACCAGCTTGCCGTTCGCGATCGTCAGCGTGGCGCCGTAGGTCGAGACGGTATCGGTGATCTCGATCGCGCCCGCGTTCTCGAATCCCTTCGGCACGTTCAACGTTGCTCCGCCCACCAAGCCGTTGCCCTGCAGCCGGAGCAGTGAGCCGGCCGCCGTCGTCAGCGTGTCGGTGAACGCGCTCGACCCCGTCACGAACAGGCTGCCCAAGTTCACGAGCGGGGCGTTCACGGTCGTGGAGCGGAGGCCAAGCGTCTTGCCGGCGTCGTTGGTCAACGTGTCGCCGTTGATGGTCGAGCCTGAGAAGGTGAACGCCGTCGTCGCGGTATTCTGCGGCGTCGCGAAGCTCACCGTCGAGTTCGTCACCAGCATCGTGGGAACGGTATGACCGGCATTGAATGCCGCCGTCAGATTCGTCAGCACCAACGTGCCGGTCCCGCCCAGCGTGCCGCCGTTGTGGCTCAGCGTGCCGCTCGTGATGCTGAGCGTATCGCCGGTCCCGATGTTCACCGCTCCTGTATTCGTGAAGCTCGGCGTCGTGCCGCTCTGGTTGATGGTGAAATCGCCGCCGGCGATGTCGATTGTGCCGCTATTCTGATGCGCGGCGCCCGACTTCGTGAGCGTGAACAAGCGGTTGGGACCGAGCGCGACCGACAGCAGGCCCTGATTGTCGAGCTGCGCGCCGAGCGTGCGGGCACCGCCGGCTCCGTTCAGCGCGGCGATCGTTCCACCCGGAGCGTTCGTCAGCGATCCGAACCCGACGTTGAGCGTGGCGCCGTAGGTCGACACCGTGTCGGTCAGCTCGATCGACCCGTTGTTCACGAACCCGGTGTCGAATGTGACCGTCGCGCCGCCCACGACACCGTTGCCCTGCAGGCGCAGCAGCGAGCCGGCACTCGTCGTGAGCGAGCGCTTGAACGACGACGATCCGCTTGCGATCAACGTGCCGTGGTTGTCGATCGTGGTGTTGATCGTGCTGCTGCGCACGTTCAGCGTCTTGGCCGTGTCGTTCGTCAGCGCGCCCGGTCCGTTGATCGTCGCGTTCGTGAACACGAAGCCGGTGGCGCCCGTGCTCTGCGGCGTCGCGAAGTTCACCGTCGAGTTGTTGACCAGCATCGACGCGACGGCGTGGGCGACGTTGAACGTCGCGTTCGCCGAGCTGTTGAACACGATCGCGCCGCTGCCGCCCACGGCGCCGCTGCTCACGGTGAACGTGCCGCCGTTCACGGCAATCGTGTCGCCGAGCCCGATCGTGATGCCGCCCGAGCTCGCGAAACTTGCGCCGCCCGACAAGGACATCGTGACGTCGCCGCCGGAAACGTCGATCGTGCCGCTGTTCAGATGCGCGGCCACGCCGCCGCCGGTGTGCTGCAGCGTCAACGTCTGATTCGGGTTGAGCGCGACGGTGAGCGCGCCCTGGTTGTCGATTTGCGCGTCGAGCGTGCGGACGCCGTTCGAGCCTGGGGCGATCGCGATCGTGGCGCCGGGCGCGTTCGTCAGCGTCCCCGTGGTCACGCGGAGGCTCGAGCCGTACGTCGAGACCGTGTCGGTCAGCTCGATGGCGGCATTGTTGGTGAAGCCGTTCGCCACGGTGAGCGTGCCCTGGCCGTAGATGTTGTTGCCCTGCACACGCAGCGTCGAGCCGGTCACCGCCGTCACCGATCCCGTGAGCTGGCTGCTCGAGCCGCGCGCGGCGAAGAAGCCCTGGTTCACGAACGGCGTGGCGATCGTGCTGTTGCCGAGGATGAGCGTCGCCCCGGCCGCGTTCGTCAGCACGCCGGTCCCGCCCCACGTCGCGTTCTGGAGATCGAGCCCGTTCGTCGCCGTGCTGAACGGCTGCGTGACGTTCGCCGTCGCGTTCACGAGCGCGACCGCACCGCCGCCGCTGATCGTGCCGCCATTGTAGACCAGCTGCCCGCCGCTGACCCGCAGCGTGTCGCCCGCC
>DATDEZ010000051.1:0-54413 GCA_036522875.1 Gemmatimonadales bacterium
CGCAGCGTCCGCTGCGTCGCGGTTTTCAAATCCGGAAACGCGCCGGCTCCGACCGCTGCCAGCAACGCCGCGCCGTACGCCCCGCCCTCTTCGCGATTCACCGTGGTCACCGGCAGGCCAAAGACATCCGCCTGTAACTGACGGATGAGCGCGCTTTTCGCTCCGCCCCCCGTCAGCAACAGGTAACTCGGCGCGAGGCCGAGCTCGCGGAGAATCTCGAGCGAGTCGCGCAGCGCAAAGCAGACTCCCTCGAGCACGGCGCGCGTCATGTGCGCGCGCGAGTGCGCGAGACTCAGGCCCACGAACGCCGCGCGCAGCGCCGAGTCGCGATGCGGCGTCCGCTCGCCCTGAAGGTACGGCAGGAACGTCACGCCGTCCGCGCCGGGAGCGACCGCGGCCGCTTCGTCCGCGAGGATCGAGTCGCGATCCTGTTCCGGCAGCTCGCGCGCGCATTGGTCGCGATACCACGCGAACGCCCCGCCGGCGGAAAGCACGACGCCGATGACGTACCAGACCCCTGGGGCGACGTGACAAAAAGTATGGGCGCGCAGCCTGGGGTCGACGCGCGGCTCGCTGGTCGGCGCGAGCACGACGCCCGAGGTGCCCCAGCTCGTGATGCCGTCACCCGGCGCGACCGCGCCTACGCCTGCCGCGCTGCACGCGTTGTCGGCGCCACCGCCTACGACTGGCGTCCCCTCCGCAAGCCCGGTGCGTTGCGCCGACGCTTTCGTGACTCGACCGAGGATTTCCGCGGATTCGCCGACGTCCGGCAGCAACGTTGGCGACAATCCGACGGCTTTCATCATCTCGCCGCTCCAGCGGCGCTTCGCCGGGTCGAACATGAGCGTGCCGGAGGCGTCCGACGGCTCGGTCGCGATGCTGCCCGTCAGGCGCAGGCGCACGAAATCCTTGGCGAGGATCACCTTGGCGAGCCGCGCGAACGCCGCGGGCTCGTGATTCTTGAGCCAGAGAATCTTGGGAAGGGTGAAGCCTTCGAGTGCGGGATTGGACACCCAGTCGCGGAGCTGCGCCTCGCCGCCGACGCGGGCCACGATCTCGCGGCATTCCGCGGTCGTGCGACCGTCCGACCAGAGCAGCGCCGCGCGAATCACGGCGTTCTTGGCGTCGAGAAATACCGACGAATGCATCTGCCCCGAAATGCCGACGCAGTCGACTGTGGCGTTCGGTCGCGGGGCGAGGACGTCCCGGATCGCCGCGCAGCTCGCCTGCCACCACGCTTCGGGGTCCTGCTCCGTCCATCCGGGCGCCGGCGTCTCGAGCGTCAGCGGCGCCGTACTCGATGCCGCCACCGCGCCATCCCCATCGACGAGGATCGCCTTCACTCCGCTCGTGCCGACGTCGAGGCCGAGGAACAGAGTCAGCGCACCCCGAGGAGCAGCTCCATCGTGA
The DNA here is from genome assembly GCA_036522875.1 of Gemmatimonadales bacterium. Classification (GTDB taxonomy): domain Bacteria; phylum Gemmatimonadota; class Gemmatimonadetes; order Gemmatimonadales; family GWC2-71-9; genus 20CM-2-65-7. The sequence continues at coordinate 1,411 of DATDEZ010000051.1, forward strand.
GCTGATCGAGGCGCTCGTAGGCGTAGCCCCGCGCGCGCAGCGCTGCCAGATCGAAGCTCGTCTTGCGCAGCTCGGCGACGCTCGGCGTCGCGCGGGCGGGGGCTTCGGACAGCAGCTGCTGGATCTCCGGGTCCGCGTTGAACCGGGCGACCTTCTCCTTGAGAATCAGGTAGGTGCGCATGCTGCCGGCCGCGAAGTCCCACACGCCCGCGGCATCTTCGGTGCGGTAGGCATGGCTGTCGAAATGCCGCATGCCAGGCCACTTCGCATCCTCGAGCAGCTTGACGAGAAAGAAGGCGCCCTTGAGATCGTCGGAGCCGAACCGCAAGTCCTGATCGTAACGGCCGACCTGCTGACCGTTCAAGTCGATGTGAAACAGCTTGCCGACGTCGAGTGCCTGCGCGACGCCGTGCGAGAAGTCGAGTCCCGCCATGCGCTCGTGCGCGACTTCAGGATTGACGCCCACCATTTCCGGGTGGTCGAGCGTGTAGATGAACGCGAGCATATGGCCGGTCGTCGGCAGGAAGATGTCGCCGCGCGGCTCGTTGGGTTTGGCTTCGAGCGCGAGGCGGAGATCGTAGCGCTGCGAGCGCACGTACTCGCACAGGTAGTTGACCGCGTCACGATACCAGCCGAGTGCCGCGCGCGGATCTTTCGCGGCATTGGTCTCGACGCCTTCGCGGCCACCCCAGCAGACGTATGTGCTCGCGCCGAGCTCGACGCCGAGGTCGATCGCGGCGAGCGTCTTTTGCAGCGCGTAGGCGCGCACGCGCGCGTCGCGGCTCGTGAAGGCGCCGTCCTTGAACGCGGGGTCGGAAAAGAGATTCGTCGTCGCCATCGGCACTTTCATGCCGGTGTCGGCCAGCGCCTGCTTGAACTCGCGCACGATCCGGTCGCGCTCGGCGGCGCTCGCGCCGGACGGGACGAGATCGTTGTCGTGCAGATTCACCCCGTACGCGCCCAGCTCTGCCAGCTTGCGAACGATCGCGACTGGAGCGAGCGGCGAACGGACCGGCTCGCCGAAAGGATCGCGGCCCGGATTGCCGACGGTCCAGAGCCCGAACGTGAAATGATGCTCGGGCCGCGGCTCGTACGCATCCTTGCTGGTTCGTGTCATGTCGGCGATACTCGGCTCGCGGCGGCGTCTTGTCAAACGGAGCATGAATGGTCTGGGAACAGCGTTGGCATCCGCTGCGTCGCGAATGGGTCGTCATCTCGTCCCACCGCAACGCGCGTCCCTGGCAGGGGGAGCGCGTCGCGGAACCGTCGCGACCGTCGCTGCCGCCGTACGTCCCGGACTGTTACCTCTGTCCTGGCAACCCGCGCAGCTCCGGCCGCCGCAACGAGTCATACACCGGCGTCTACGTCTTCGACAACGACCATCCGTGCGTGGGTCCTGCGGCGCCCGCGGCGAGCAGCCCGGCCGTGCCGATCTACGAGGCGAGTCCCGCGACTGGATTCTCGCGCGTCGTGTGCTACACGCCACGCCACGACCTCACGCTCGCCCAATTGCCGAAGGCCGAAGTCCTCAGTCTGTTACTGGCGCTTCAAGCCCAGTATCGCGAGCTGGCGTCTGCGGGCGGCGTGAAGCACGTGCTGGTCTTCGAGAACAAGGGCGAAGTCGTCGGTGTGAGCAATCCGCATCCGCATTGCCAGATCTACGCGACCAACTTCGTCTTCCGGACGATCGAGCTCGAAGCCGCGGCGCAGGCAGAGTATCTGGCGGAGCACCATCGCCCGATGTTCGAGGACATCGTTCGCGCCGAGGAAGACGACGGCCGCCGGCTGCTCGTGCGGCGCGGGCAGGCGCTTTCGTTTATTCCGTACTTCGCGCGCTACCCGTACGAGACGTACGTCGCGCCGCGCGAGACTCGCGCGAGCCTCGCCGATCTCACCGCGCGTGAGCTGGACGATTTCGCCGACGTGCTGCGCGAGACGCTGATCCGGCTCGACAATCTGTGGCAGATGTCGTTTCCATACGTCATGGTGCTCCATCAGTCGCCGACGGACCGCGTGTATCCCGGTTTCCATTTCCACATCGAGATCCATCCCCCGCTCCGCCAGCCCGGACTGCTCAAGTATCTCGCCGGCCCCGAAATCGGCGGCGGCAATTTCCTGAACGACACGGCACCGGAGGAGAAAGCGGCGGAGCTGCGTGCGGTGGACGGCGTCCATTACACTCAGGGCGGCGAATGAAGCGGCGGCGTGATGAACCGGCGGCGTGATGACTCGGCGGCGTGATGAGGCGGCGGCGAAGGGCGGCGAACGGCTACTCGAGCCGATCCTGGCGCTTCACAACGCGATTCGGCGCGCGGTCGTCGAAGCGTGCGAACGCCAGGAGCCGGAACAGCTGGCTGCCAGAGCCGGCGAAGACCACGGCGATACGATTTACGCGATCGATCGCGTCGCCGAGCAGGTCCTCACCGCAGGCCTCGATGGATTTGCCGAGCCAGTCTGTGTAGTCGCGGAAGGGCTGGCGACGAAAGCGACTGACGCCCCCTGGCGCATGATCGTCGATCCCATCGACGGCACGCGTGGCCTGATGTACCAGAAGCGCAGCGCCTGGATTCTGACCGGACTTGCGCCAAACCGTGGTGCCGCGACCCGCCTGTCCGATATCGCGCTCGCCGTCCAGACGGAGATCCCGCTGCTCAAGCAGCATTTGTCCGACCAGCTCTGGGCCTTCAAAGGCAGAGGGATGGCGGGCCGGCGCTGGAACCGCTTATCGCAGACCGCCGAGCCGCTCACTCTCCGCCGCTCGAGCGCGACGACGATCGCGCACGGCTTCGCCACCGTCGTGCGATTCTTTCCCGGCGCGCGCGAAGTCCTCGGCGCCATCGACGATGAAGTGATCGACGCGCTCGTGCAGCCCCAGCCGGGCCGCGCGGCGTCGTTCGAGGATCAGTACGCCTGCTCGGGCGGTCAGCTGTACGAGCTGATCGCCGGACACGACCGGTTCGTCGCCGATCTGCGACCACTCGTGAAGGCGCACAGCTTGTGCTGCCATCCGTACGACCTCTGTACCGAGCTGATCGCGCGCGAGGCGGGCGTCGTCGTCACTGATCCCGCGGGCCGGCCGCTCGATGCACCGCTCGATGTCACGAGCGACGTTGCGTGGGTCGGCTACGCGAACGAGACGCTGCGGCGCTCGATCGAGCCCGTGCTGCAAGCGGCGCTGCGCCGTCGCGGCCTGCTCACGTGAAGTGGATCGCGCGCGCGCCCGGCCGCCTCGACGTCATGGGCGGGATTGCGGATTATTCCGGCGCCCGCGTGCTCGAATTGCCGCTCGCCTGCACTACGACCGCGGAAGTCGAGCTTCAGGACGCGCGTCGCTGTGACGTCAGCTCCCGCCGCGGGGAGCGCGTCGACCGCTTCAGCATGGAAATGCCGCTCGCCGAGCCAGACCAACTGGCGGCGTGGTTTCGCGATCACCCGGGCGATCGTTGGGCCGGTTACATCGTGGGGGTCGTGCAGGCGCTGCACGTGCAAACGGGCATAAGAATTCAGGTCGATTCGAACGTCCCCGAAGGGCGAGGCGTCGCGTCATCGGCGGCACTCGAAGTCGCGACTGCGTGTGCGGTCGCGGCGAGCTGTGCGATCGAGATCGAGCCTGAAGCGATCGCCCTGCTGTGCCAACGGGTGGAGAATCACGTCGTCGGCGCGCCGTGCGGCATCATGGACCAGATGACGAGCGCCTGCGGCAAGCGAGACCGCTTGCTCCAGCTGCGTTGCCAGCCGGGCACGATCGAAGGATATGTCCCGGTCCCCAGCGGGTATCGCTTTTACGGCATCGATTCCGGAATCAGTCACACCGTCTCAGGCGCCGACTACGGCACCGTGCGGACTGCGGCGTTCATGGGACTCAGGATTCTCGCGACCGATACCGCGTGGCGCGGTCAGTACCTCGCCGATCTGACACCGGCTGAGTTTGCGGGGCTCGAGACGAGATTGCCGACCGAGATGTCGGGTGCCGATTTTCTCGCGCGCTATGGCGGCATCGGCGACACCGCGACGCGCGTTCTGCCGGATCGTCGCTATCCCGTCAGGCAGGCGGCGCGGCATCCGGTCGAAGAGCAGGCGCGCGTCGATCGCTTCGCGGAGCTGCTCGGTGAGCTGAGCGGGCAGCCCGAGGTCTCCATCGAATTGGGCGAGCTGATGTACGGCTCGCATGCGAGCTACAGCGCCTGCGGACTCGGCAGCGACGGCACCGATCGGCTGGTGGAAATGGTGCGGGCCGCTGGTCCTGAGAATGGACTGTACGGCGCCAAGATCACGGGCGGTGGCTCGGGCGGCACGGTTGCGGTCCTCGGCACAGTCGCAGCCGAGCCCGCGGTGCACGAGGTGGCCGAGCGCTACGCCGTGGAGACTCGGCGCCAGACACAGGTGTTTGCCGAGTCCGGCCCCGGCGCCGCCGAGTCCGGGGTCCGCGTGTTACGGCGCTAGACCAGTGCCGAGCACGTCACGCAGCGGCGTCCTTCGCAGCTCCGCGCCGAACTGCGGCACGTCCTTCGTCATCAGATCCGCGAACCGTTGCGACGCTGCCGCGAGCCGCTGCGCGAGGACCTCGTGCACCGCGAGCTGTTGCTGCGTCGGTGGGAAGTCGGCGCTGTTCTCCGCCACATCCGACTGCAGCGCAGCGAGGCGGCCGTACAGCTGCATCGGGTTCCGGAACGCGTCCTCGCGCGAGCCGGTGAGATTCACGTCGAACAACATGCTCTCGACGCGAACGATCCGGCGCTCCAGCGTGTCGCTGAGCGCGGCGATGCGTTTAGCGCCGGAGTCGGTGACGAGCGCCGAATCGCGCAGCTGCGCGGCGAGGTCGCGGATCTGCTTGCGCACCCATTCGAGCCGATTGATCATCCGCGCCACGCTGTCCTGCTCGGCGCGAATCGTGCCGGCCAATTTCCCCTGCGCCTGCGCGTCGGCATCCGTCCCCGTCGTGTTCGGATCCTTGACGACCGTGACCGGCTGACTCGCCGTACTCGGCGACGGTCCGGCGGACCTCGCCGTGTCCTCCACGACGACGTCGACCGTGTAAGTACCCGGCAGCACGAGCGGGCCGCGCAGCGACAGGTCGAGATCCCACGTCACGAGCGGCCGCGTGCCGTCGCCGCCAACGCGAACCCACGTCTTGCCGGGCGGCGGCGTGCGGAGTCGCGGCGTGGCCGGCGCGGTCGCGCGCAGGTCCCACCAGATACGATTGAATCCGAGCTTCCGATCGCCCTGCAACACGCGCACGGTGTCGCCGCGCGCGTCGCGAATCACGAGCTTCGCCGGCTTGGGACGGCGCGTGCTGTCGGCCGGTGCGGCGGCGCCCGAGGCTCGGGCGCGCGTCGTGTCCGCCGCGGTCACCGGAGGTGGCGCGGTCGTGTCGACCGCGAGCTGCGGACCGACGTAATACGTGATCGGCACGCCGGCGGGAGCGTTCTCCGCCTGCACGGCGCTGTTCGGCGCGTTCGTCAGGCCTTGCTGATCGCGGAAGCGGTAGGCGGGCGGCGGCGTGAACAGCGCGAGCTTGCTCGCGGCCGACGCCGGCGAAGAACCGAGCTGCTCGAGCGGCGAGATGTCGTCGAGGATGTAGAACCCTCGGCCATACGTCGCGACGACGAGATCGTGAAAATGCGGCTGCACGTCGACCCACGAGATCGGCGCGTGAGGCAGATTGGCCTGCAGCGGCAGCCAGGATGCGCCGTCGTCGAGCGTCAGGTACAGGCCGTTCTCGGTGCCGGCGAAGAGCATCCCGCGCCGCACCGGATCTTCACGCACGACGTGGATGAACGACAACGACCCCCGGGACCGCGGAAACGCGCCGGAAATCAGCTTCCACGTCTTGCCGTAGTCCGTCGTCTTGAAGATGTACGGTGTGGGATCGTCGAGCTCGTGCAGGTCGGCCGAGAGGTACGCGGTGCCCGCGTCGAAATGCGACGGCTCGATGTTCTTGATCTTTGCCCACTGCGACAGCCTGGGGATGTTGCCGCCGACGTCCGCCCAATGCGCCCCGGCGTCCTGCGTCACGTTCACGCGCCCGTCGTTCGACCCGACCCAGATGACGCCGGCCTTGACCGGAGACTCCGCGATCGCGAACAGCGTCGCGCCGTCGAACGTCATCAGGTTGTCCGTCGAGACGCCGCCCGACGTCTGCTGGTGCGTCGTGTCGTTGCGGGTGAGATCGGGACTGATCGCCTGCCAGCTCGAGCCGCCGTCCGTCGTCATATGCACGACCTGGCTGCCGACGTAGACCTTCGTGTGATCGTGCGGCGAGATGGCGATCGGGAAGGTCCAGTTCCAGCGGTACTTCATGTCGGCCGGCCGCCACCCATAGCCTGCCTCCGGCCAGACACGGACGTTGCGCGACTGATCGGTGCGGACGTCGTAGACCTCCAGCCCGCCGTCGTAGCAGCCTGACCAGACGGTGTTGTTGTCCACCGTGTCGGGGTACGCGAAGCCGCTCTCGCAGCCGCCGACGTGCCCCCACTCCCCTTCGTTGATTCCGCCGGACCGGCTGCGGCTCGGCATCCGGTATGACGAGCCGTCCTGCCGATTACCGTACAGGTAATACGGCACGCGGGTGTCGGTGGCGACGTGATACATCTGCGCGATCGGGAGAATGACGCGCGTCCAGCTCTTGCCTCCGGTGACCGTGATGCTGGCGCCGCCGTCGTGAGCGATCATCATGCGATCGGGATTGACTGGGTCGATCCAGAAGTCGTGCGTATCGCCGCCCGCGTTGAAGCCGATGCGGCTCAGCGACTGTCCGCCGTCGCGCGAGACGGTCACGCGCACCGACACGAAGTACAGCCGGTCCTCGTCGTCGGGGGCGACGGCAAATCGCACGTAATACGGCGCCCGTTCCGCCAGGTCGTGGTTGCGCGACTGCACGCGCCAGGTCGCGCCGCGATCATCGCTCCGATACAGCGTGGGATCGCGGTCCTCGATGAGGGCGTACACGGTGTTCGGATTCGAGGGCGCGACCGCGAGCGCGATCTTGCCGACGGCATGGCTCGCGGCGGGGAGGCCGCGGCCGGCCAGGCGCTTCCACGTGAGCCCGCCATCGCGCGAGGCCCAGAGCCCGCTTCCCGGACCGCCGCTCTGCAGATGCCACGTCTTCACCTCGAACTGCCACATTCCCGCGAACAGCGTGTTGGGATCGCCGGGATCGATCGCGAGGTCGGAGCAGCCGGTGTTGGGGTCCACGAACAGCACCCGGGTCCACGTCCTGCCGCCGTCGGCGGTGCGGTAGACGCCGCGCTGCTGCTCCGGGCCGTAGGCGCGGCCGAGCGCGCAGACAAAGACGATATCGGGATTGGCGGGATCGATCACGATGCGCGCAATGCGGCCGGTCGAGTCCAGGCCCATGTGCTGCCAGCTGCGTCCCGCGTCAGTGGAACGGTAGACGCCGTCGCCGAGCGCCGTCATCGATCGAATGAAGAACGTCTCGCCCGTTCCGGCCCAGAGCACGTTGTGCGCCGACGGTGCCATCGCGAGCGCGCCGATGGCCTGCGACGTCGCGCTGTCGAACACCGCGCGCCAGTGCACGCCGCCGTCCTCGGTCTTCCAGATGCCGCCTGACGCGGCGCCGATGTACGCGACGAGCGGATTCCCCGGCTCGCCGATGGCGGCGATGGCTCTGTTGCCTTCGGGTCCCACGAACCGGAAATGCATGTGAGCCCAAAGGGTGGTGTCCGGCTGCTGTGAGAGAACGACCAGGAGCGAAAGGATCATGTGTCAGCCACTCCGCCCAAATTGTCTGGTGTACTTGACGATCAAGGACCTCGACTGCGGACGATCCCACCGGAAGAAGCTGTCGGCTTCCTGGCCTTCGTTGAACACGATGAAGAGGCCGGTGCCGGCGGTGCTGAGCCAGCTGAAGCGCGCATTCGCGGTCCAGGCGCGCACCTGATTGCTGTACTGCACGAGCGTCTGAACCATGATCCGCGGCGTGAAGAAATACGCGACGCGCGGCGCGACGAGCAGCCGGGTGAAGTTGCCCTGTTTCAGGCGCACGTCGTTGTACTCGACGAGCAACGAGGTCGTGAGCGAGCTGCCGCGGCGCGCGGCGAGCGTCAGGCTGCCGCCGCGCCGCGTGCCGTTGTAGAACCCGCCGACGTCGGCGCGCAGGTTCGCTGAGAGCGGCGCGCTCGGATTCGTCGCGCCGTCGAACCCCACGGACGTGTAGTCGTACGATCCGACGGGCAGCGTCACGGTGCTCGCGATCGCGAACGGCTGCTGCAATCCCTGGTGCTCGACGTTCACCTCGGGACCGAGGTTGGCGCCGCTCGACGTGTACCACTCGGTGAGATCGATGTGAATGCGGTCTTCCTGGCGATACCCGTCGAGGCCGTAGTATCCGCGATATCCGAGATGGGGGTGGAAGTCCTTGAGCCAGCTGCTGTTCGGCAGCCGCTTCTTCCACATGATGGTCGTCTCGAAAAACCGGTACCCGCCGCCGCGGTTCAGGAATCCCACCTCGGGATCGAAATCACGTCCGACCTGGATCACGCGGGCGAGATTGCTCCACGATCCGGTCTCATAACCGAGGCGCGCGCTGAACGCCTCCGCATCGTGGTCGGAGCGTGGCGTGGCAGACCGCGCGTCCCACCAGTCGATCGTCCACGCGTCATGAATCCCCACTCGGCCGTCCACGCCGATCACGCGATTCCAGTCGGTCGTCTGCGACGCGCCCATCCGTTGCACGCCGAGAACCCCGATCCGCGAGCGGCCGCCGAGCTCGCGCTGTACGCGGCCGACCGAGTAGGCCATCGCTTCCTGCGTGCCAGAGTTCTCGGTGAAAATCTGCAGGGCGCCGACGGTGAAATCTCCCACGCGGCCGGTCAGCCGGCCGCCACCGACGATCGGGACGGGTTGCCCGGCGGAATCGATGCCGATGCGGCGCGTGAAAAAGAGATCGACCGCCTGCGGCGTGCCGGCCGAGAAGATGCCGGCGTTCTCGAGGAAGAAGGGACGCTTCTCCGGGAAGAACAGCGGAAACCGCGTGAGATTGGTGCGCTGCTCGTCCACCTCGACCTGGGCGAAATCGGTGTTGTAGGTGAGATCGAGCGTGAGGCTCTGCGTCACGCCGTATTTGATCTCACCGCCCACGTCGCTGCGGCCGCGTGCGTCGAGATCGACATCGAAGTTGCGCTCGACGCCCGTGAGGGCGTACGGCGTCACGGTCCACACCCGGCGCGCCGGCACGCGCACGTCCTCGAGCGTTCCTTCGCGCGAGACCTTCATGAGAGAAAACTGCCGCGGCACGAACGACCAGAACGACTCTTCGTTCTTGCGCCGGATCGAGCGGACGAGATTCAGGCCCCAGCTCTGCTGGTCGCCCGCACCGTAGCGCAGCGTCGTGAATGGAATGCGCATCTCCGCGTACCAGCCCGCGGAATCGACGGACGTCGCGACGGTCCAGGTGCCGTCCCAATTGAGATTGAAGCCGCCGAGCGAGCCCGCCATCGCGCGCGTCTGCCCGGGCAATTGCAGGCCGCCGCCCTCGCCCTCGTTCACGACTTGCGCGTCGTACTCGATCCCCGCGGGGGTCGTCGTGAACACGAAGCCGTTCTGGCGATCGTGATAGGTGTCGAGCAGAATGCCGAAGTAGTCGGCCTTCGAGATGTCGCCGTCCCGCACCTTCTCGCCGGGGACGATGCCGTTGGGATCGGTGTCGTACATCCACGCGCCGACGTAGAGCGCCTCGCCGTCCGTGAGTATGCGGACCTCAGTCCGCTCGGTGACTCTGTCGCCCTCGTGCAGCTCGCGCTGGATGAAGCCGGTGATCGGGGTGGCTTCCTGCCAGACAGGGTCGGTGAGCCGGCCGTCGATGATGGGCGGCGTGGAGACCGTGTGCGCGGTGGCCTTCGGGGGATCCTGACCCGCCAGGATGCGTGGAACCAGCAGCACGGTGGCAAGAATTGTCGGACGGCGCATGGGCTGAGAAGATAGAGCGTTGACGCAGGGGGTGGCAATGAAAACGGCCGAGTACACGCGGGGGCCGCGGTCGTCCGGCACCGCGGCCCCCGGATACTCCCTGGCGCCGGTACTCGGCTAGCTGCCCGAACAGATCTTCCCGCCGCCCGTCTGCGTCGCGATGGCGGTGTGATCCGCAGAGCCGGTATTCCCCGGCTGGTCGTCGCTGTAGGTGATGGACGAAAAGCCCGTCGTGGGACTGACCGCGATCCCGAAGTCATCGTAAAGATCGCGGTTGCCGCTGCACGCCACGCCACTCTCGCACACACCGCCGAAATGGATGATGGGGGTCGCGGCAACCTGCGTGAATACGCTGCCCGGCGCCGTCGCGTTCTTGTTTTGCGCGAAGAACACATACCACCCCGCCGATGCCGGATAGTTGTCCGGGACGGTCACCCCATCGTAGAACGACGTCCCGTACCACACGATGTTCAGCTGTCCCGGGTCGCACGCCACACTCCACGGCATGATCGCCGTGGCCGACGGCGCCTGGTTCACCTGGATCGGCCCGGTGAACGTCTCCGCGTTGTCCGTCGAGAAACTGTAGTAGACGTTGTGGTTGTCGGTGTAGACGACGTACACGGTCCCCGCGCGATCGACACTCACGTTGACGAACTGGTGGCCGTAGGAAGCCGACGTATTGGGATTCACGTACACGGTCCGGTCGCTGAACGTGTTGCCGCCGTCGAGCGACACGGCGATGTACACCGCGTGGAACGAGCTCGGCACCGCGGCCTCGAAGGCGTCGGCGATCCCCGAGAAGACCTGGTAGATGACGTGATTGCGGGGGTCGATCGCGAGGTTGCCGGTCGAATTGTCGTTGAGCAGGTAGGCATGTGCCGCGTCGATCGCCGTGCCAAACTGCGTGAAGCTCGCCCCGGCGTCGAAGCTGCAATTGACGTCGATGTTGAACGTGGCGATGTCGTGGTAGGAGACGCACACCTTGGTCGCCTGGTCGGCGGCGATCCACTCGCGGTCGTCGCCGGGGATCGTGGCGCTCGTCACGTTCTTGCTCCAGGTCGCACCGCCGTCCTGGCTGGTCGTGACCGTGACGTTGGCGAGGCTCAGGCTCGCCACGTAAAGGTTGTGGATACCGTTGGCGTTGGCGTTCGGCGCGGTCGCCAGGTCGACATCACCGCCACCCGGCCCGATGCCGCCGGCCGCCTGGGAGAGCTGATTGGGCGACGTGAGCGCCGTGTAGTGCAGGCCGCCGTCGGTCGACTTCCAGGCCAGGGTGCCCGAGCCCACGCCCAGCTCTGATCCGACGTAGAACGTGCCGGCGGCGTCGGCGCGGATCGCCGGCTCGGCGGCGCCGTTGGTGCAGCCCGCCGGACCGGGACACACCGTCCCCGGTACCGCGCCGAGCTCGAAGTTCACGAACTTGAACGCCCCCGCACCAGCTCCGCCGCCCGCGGTCGCCGCTGGTGGCACGATCCCCACACCGTCGCTCGGCGCGGGTGGTGGAACCGTGTCACAGGCCGCGGCCACAAGCAGAACGCATCCCAGCACCATCTTCATGATGAGCCTCCAGTTCTCAGGGAAACGCGTACGCCGTTTGCCGAGACCTGAGGCAAGTTCCAAGCCCTGTTGCGGTGCGGCGGCCATGGCGCGGGGCGGCACGACGATCGGGTGCTGTCGCGGCGGCGCTACGCGGGTTGTGGTTCCGAACCCCCAAAGCAGATCCCTCGCAAAACAAAGCGGCCGCGAATGCGGCCGCTTGGATTGCCCCTCCTGGGATCGAACCAGGACTCTCCTGATCCAGAGTCAGGCGTGTTGCCAGTTACACCAAGGGGCAGAAGCTTGCAAAATAGCGGCTTACGCCTGGGTCGAAAAGGTGGTCCCTGAACGTCTCTCGGAAACTTTCAGGGTTTTGATGCGGACCGCTGAACCCCAAGCGCCTCAGAAGGCGGATGGTCCAGTGGACTGGTCGTCGGCGTCGTCCTCATTGTCCTCCTTCTTTCGCATATCAACGACCCTGCGACTTTCAACGTCCTGCTCAACTGATTTCACCTTCCAGAACGTCAAGCTTCCATCAACAAACTCCAGGGTAGGCGCCACGGCCACATCTGGTTCACTGGCGGGGTCGGACATCTCTATTTCAAGATACGCTGACAGTGCCTCCATCGCGTGCTGCTCAACTATTAGGTCTTCCCCCTTCTTAGCGGGCCTTGGGTCAACTATCACGACCTCACCAGCTTCATCGTCAAAATGGACTTCTGGCTCAAGCTTCCGGGGCGTTGCAACCTCCACCCCCTTGAGGCCACTCGCATGATGGAACAACGCGATGTTGAGCTTTTGACCACCTGTCTGCGCCGATTTGTAGATGACACCGTCCAAGGGAGGATTGAATTTGTGAGCTAGATACTCCGCCACCACCTGGGTCGGTATGAACTCCAATTCTTCCTCCTGCTTGAGAACGGGTCGGCTGATCTCGTCGTGGAAGCCCGCCAGAAACGCCGATTGCTCGGAAACGTGATCGTACGACGGGTCGAGCATGCTAACGCCGTGGATACCTTGATCGAGCACCGTCAGGTCGAGAACAGTGATCGGCCGCACCAAACGAAACTCCGCAGCGAAAGCGCCGCCCCCTACAGGAGGGCGTATTTCGGCAAGGCACGTCTTAGCATCAAACGAACCGTAGAAAACCGAGATTCCACTTGGGTTCATGCGACCGGCCGTTGCCGATCTACCCGGGGGAGCAGACACCTCGGCAGCAGGATTATCGAGGATCTTCACGATCGTCGGAGAGTCGAGAGCCAGTCTGGCGCGGTGCAGTTTGGCTTCTGGTTCTCCTGGGGCGATTTGGCGTATACAGGGTTTTCCGTCGGGAGTCTTGAACCTCTCTATCCCTTCTAGCAGCTCGCGGAGTCGGGATTCCGCTGTGGTGCTGAAGAACCGCGCTGAGTGCTTGACGTTGAAGCAGAACGACTCCCAGTGGTACCGGAATTCCTGGTCAAACGCCGGCCGTTCAACATAGGTGGCACCGTCTTCGAGAAACAGATCTTCCCCGTCCTTCACGGCGGCGATTCGCTCGCCTTTACTCGGCAACGCATCCTCCAGGATTCTGTCTGCAATCTCCGGTTCCACCGAAGCAATCTCCTGAACAACCCAGTTGAGGCTGTCTCCTTCCTCAATGGACTCACATCGGTGAAAGTGCTTCTCCAGGACTTCCCTGACGTCAGCCGCGAGTTCTTTGATGGGGATACACTTCCGGCCCTTTTGGCCGCAGCCGACACAAGCAAGACGAGAGCCGGTCGTCTGAATCTTGTCGACTAGATACTTGTCGGATGTGCACTCGGCGCAGAGTCCATCAGAGTTACTCATTTTCCAGTAGCCTCTACTCCTCGATCATAAACCGGCCAGCACTTGCCCAGTCTGCTAGCGCTCAAGGAAGTAATCTCGCGGTCCTGACATGACCGGGGCGCCCATCCAAGTCGATATCAGCTTCGATTTCTCGAGCTTTGCGAACAACTCTCCCAAGGGCGTGGTGTTCAGCGGATTCACGAGCAGCTGACGCCAGGCGGGGGGGTTTATCCCGATGAACGATCTGACAGGCGGCAATGGCGGCAGTTGCGGTAGTTGCAGCAGTTCGATTCGTCGGGGTGGCGCAGCCGCCATGATCCTGTACAACTCAGCCAACGCTGCGATCCCCTCCGCGAGCGCCGAGTAGTTGCTTCGCACCTGCTCGCCTACCAGCTCTAGTCCCGTTACGGGCGGCCAACGATCCAATTCGTTGGCGTAGGAGGCGAGATTCTCGGCTCGCTGCGCAAGAGCCTGGGCAACGTCCAATCCGGGATCGATCACATCAGGCCAACACAGATACCTATTCTCTTCGAGAATAAGTAGGCCTTTCACACGACCCAGTAACGTCTGTCTCACCACCTCAGTCACCTTGTCGGCATCGGCTGCAGGCAAGAACGCTTTGCCGAGTAGCCAACAAGACACGAGGCAACCGAAATACTCTGACTCCTGACTGCCCCGAATGAGGCTTGGCATCCGCTCACCTGCTGTAGCGAATACGGGATCGCTTCCCGCTCCAACACTCCGGAGGAGCAGATTAACGGCGCCTCGTATTGTGAGCTGCATGGCCTTCTCGAATTCACCTGTTACTTGTGTAAGGAGCGGGATTGGCTTGTAGGGTAGCTGGGTACTTCTACATCTCTCGACCGCGTCGAATAGACTGGATGCGGCGTCGTTGAAATCGCGAATGCTACGACGTTCAACCACATTTTTTAACTGCTGGTCGACATTTCGAATCTCGCGCCGACGGTAGCCGATCATGCGATCGTCCAGCGCCTGCTTCGCACCAGACCAGAGGCCGGCGATTCGGTCTGCGAAGTCGGTAAACGAAGGTTCGTCATTACGTTCGCGCTTAAAGTAGAGAACATCTTGTGCGGCAGGATTGACGATTATCAGCTGCAACTTGGGGTTGGTGGCCAGCCTGTCCAGAACAGTTCTGCGGATGTGCGCGTCGTGGAAACTGTATCCGATAGCGATGCAGAACTCGGCCTTAGAGAGCGCACGTGTGAAACTCGACATCAAAGTAGCGTAAGGCTCCGCGTATGATTCCTTTCCTTCTGCTGGATAGAGAAGGACCTCAAGAGTTTGCTCCTTTGGAAAGGCGTAGTGTTCCTTCGAGCCTTGGAAAACGATTGAGCGTCCAGGTACGCGATACCAGTCAACAGATCCGTGAAGCTTGTAGACACGCATCTGCCACTTCTTCTCGACGTCAAAAAGGCCGGGGTCCCATACGTCTCCAAAGCCTGTTGTGAATCGGACGCCAAATCTTGCCGCCATCGATTCCAACAGCCGATCATAATTCATCGTGAAAACGTCCAGCGGGTCATCGCCTTCCTGAAAGTCCAGCAACCCGTAGAGGTATTCGGCATCCTTGGGATTTGCCTTGGTCAGTCGGTCAACGATGTACAGTCGAATGGCTGTGGCGAGTACATCTGGTTCGCCTGACCCGCCATCGAATGGAGCCGCCCATCCTGATACGAGATCGGCAGCCGGGCCATTTCGCAGAGCAGATATTTGGCCTAACAGTGTGAGAACGGCCTCAATGTTTGGATTCGCTCCGTCCTTCGACACTGCCTTTACTGCAGCGTTGAACAGCTCCAACCAGCGGTCTTTGTTGTTGGCTGTCGTCGCGTTAAACCACTCCCGAAAGCCGGTTGTCAACTCGGCCATGAGTGGCAAGCCAGCGTCGTGAGAGGCACCTGCTCCCAACAAGAAGATGATCTTGCTCAAGGCCGGTCTCCTGATTCCGTCTCTTTCGACGCCGATTCCGGACTCTTTATCGGGCGGCAAGGTGCAAGCCGTTACCTTAGGAGGATAGGGCGTTTTTGCGGCAGGAAGGGTGGGTTTTGCGGCACCACCCGTTCTAGAGTCCCTCGGTCAGCTTCCTGGCGGCGTATTCTTCTCCAGCCTTCTCCTGCATCTGCTGCCACGACGAGAAAGACGTGTGCTCCCGAATCACGTTCTCCCACTCAGCGTCCGGAATCGCATCGAAGTCCGCCTGCGACGCCACGGTGAATCCACCAGCTTCAACGAGTGCTTGAAATGTCGCGACGTTTGTGTGCTGTGTCATGAACGCTGGAGTGAAGAGGTCAGAGATGGGAATCTCGTGAAGGCCCGACAACGCCCGGGTGTTCTCCCCGAGGCGGTTCAATTTCCGGCGTAGTTCGTCAAATCCATCAAGCTCGAACATCGGTCCTCCTAGAAAGAATACGAAGCAGCCCACCTACTGCCACTCTGGGCGGGCTGTTCGTGGTCCGTTCACCGATTTCGGGAGTTAGGCCGCCTTGACCCAATTCTCCCGTTGAGCATCCAATCCGTACCATGAAGCCTCGCCGGTCCAACCAGCGACAAACAACTGGTCGTTCCGGTCGATGAACTGCATCAGGTAGGTGCACACCTGTTGAGCCGACTGGTCGGTGTGAATGAGCCAGACCGACTCGTGGAGGTGGCACCAGTTACTGTACGACTTGAGAGCCTCGATCAACTTCGAGTAATCCCGACCGGGGCTGTGCAGATCATACGAAACCACGTACTTCCTCATCTGATACCTCTACTTCTTCTAGGGCGTCGAAATCCTGGTGACACGAACGTCTTGACCGGGATGGGCCCCGGCGGCTACTGTACCTCCAGATGACGACGCACCCAGGTGGCAGTGTGCGCCTGGTCCACGGTTCGCAGGCCTGCACTTTCCCGAGTCGGACCTGCGGAACTCCGAAGAAGCCCCACTCACCCCTTCTGGCGGTAGGTGGGGTTTCGGCTTCTGTACGGCGTTTGTTCGCCATGCATTCGGAGCCGTTCCAAAAATACACCTTCTTAGCAGTCGTGGCAATCGAGTGCTAACGCCACCGCTCCTGGTGTAGGGGTCAGCAAATCGCGCCTTGCCGCGATCCACGAATCGTCCGAATGTTTCCGCCTCCAACGACTCGTGGAGTTCATGGTCCCGCGATCCAATCTCGGCTCGCTCACGAAGGAACCGCCTCTCGCCAAGCTGGACGCCACAATGCGGGCGATCAGCCCGGGGATGCGGTACAACGAGCTGCTAGAGTATGCGGGCAAGAACACCCATCCAGATGCGCCAGGTCTCGTTGCGAAGCGGTTCCTGCTTCTCGATCCAAACGGGGCGATTGTCTACGACCGTTTCTTGTCCCTTGCGAGCGCGGAAGGTCTGACTAGCCCCCGCGTTCGGAAGGTGATGTACCTCGTCTGGGCACTTCGCGATGAGCGGCTTCGGCGGTTCATCTGCGAACGGGTCGCAGATCGTGATGGGAAATGGAAGATCAACACCCTCCGCAGCAAGGCCAACTCGACGTTCCTAGAAGAATGGCTCAGTTCATCGAGCGCCAAGAAGGCGCGTTCGAACATTGAGTTCTTCTTGCAGGAGACCGGCATCTATGACCCAGCAGGGAGAATCCATCTCGAGTTAGATGATGGCTGGCTTCCTGAAGCGATGCAGGTAGCTGCACAGCACGAACCTGATCCTGCCACCCGTACTGCGATGACTGCTGCACCAGCGGAGTTCTTAGTCTCGCACGGATGGCACGGTCTCGTGAACGCCACCCCGGACGAGCTGGGATCCATTGTGGTCCCGGCCCCTGAAGGGGAACCACTCGAAGACAAGGTCATCGAACTGCCGCCTGGCAGGCCCGCTCCTGGAAAACCGTGGAAGCCTACGGAGCCAAAGGGCCCTCGGAAAAAGGGTGGGACGTTCGAGGTAAATCACGTCGCCGTCGAGCGAGCAAGCAGGGCACATCAACTGCTTGAGCGCCTCATGGCCGATGGCGCCACGGCACGCGGGTACCAGCCGCTCAACAACGAGAACATCGACCTGTACTTCGAGACGCCGCACGGAACCGTGCTGGCGGAGATGAAGAGTTGTCACCGGAACAACGTGCACAGCCAGATTCGTCGCGGCGTGAGCCAGCTTCTTGAGTATCGCTACTTCTACCGGGAACTACTTGGCCGAAACGTGTCCGCAGTCCTCGTGATTGAGACTCCTGTTCCTCGCGACAAGGCGTGGCTAGTAGAGTACCTCGCAACCTTGGGTATCACACTGATCTGGAAGGAACCAACAGGTGACCGGTTTGTGACGGCTGCCATAATTCCGGATTCTCTACGGGACCTCGCTTTTCCTTTGTAGTCGCGGCGTGTCGATTGCCGTTACGGGTGTATCCTTTGTGGTTGGGTCTGTCCTTCTCATAACTATCGACTTGGTCGCCCCACTGAACCCACCCAGGTAGCCGCTGTCTCGCGAACAGTTCTACAAACGGGCCCCGACTGCACCGCTCGATGAGCTGATAGACGTCGTCCGGTTTCCGTGAGTGCTCTTCCTTCCGGCTGATCATGATGTTGACCTGCCGTCTGCCGGGGGCGAGTGTCCGGAAGCTTCCCTTGACTCCGAACAGAAGAAGCTCGGTGACGTTGCGGAAGTAGAATCCGACCCCACGACCATCAGGGCCGCCGTCCTTTCTCACCTTGTACCAGACGAGATTGGTCTTGTACTTGAAGCCCCACGCCTTCATGACCCCTAGCCCTTCAGCGAGAAGAGCGTTTGGGCACCAGAGGTACAGGTGACTCTTCTCGGCTGCGATTTCACCAACCGGAAGGGCGGCGATCTCTTCGAAGCTCATCGTCTCGTACCGACGGAGGCGCTTGTGTTCGGGAGCGACCTTGCCGGTGCGATTCATGAACCGCCAAGGAGGATCGATAAGAATCGCCCCAAACGGTCCGCGGAGGTTTTCGAGCGGCTTCTCTGAAGGCATGGATCGTCTCATTCGATCAGACTTGATCGCGGAAGAGGGGAATCTGAGCAGCGAGGTACTCTCGGACGGCATCCCTGACGACCCAGGCGACCGAAACTCGTTTGTCCTCGGCAATCCGCTGAAGTTCCGAGTAGTGAGGGCGCGGGAATGTCACTGACACCCTCTCCGTCTCATTATCGGAATCGGACTGGCTGGAACGACTCACGGTAGCCATTGCGTGCACCACACTACACCATGGTGGTGCAGCCGTCAATAACCGCCCTCTAATTACGCCATCGACGCTGGAAACGTAAGGCCCCTGCATCACCGGCAGCTCAACCATGAGTCGGTACGCGCTACCGCATTACCAACGAGCAGAATCAATGCGAGATCAGCCAATCTCAGCGGCTTGTTCGTAGCGAAGAATCGCGGTCGCGCACCGCCACAGCAGAACAGTGAAACACTCCCGCTGGTCGGGGGTGCTCACCGCCGGTTAGAAGAGGTTGTCACCTTCCATGCTGAACCTCTCTGAGCCTCCGGGGCTCGCTGACCACTTGATACATCGTCTCGGGGTCGGCCTGCTGGTACGCAGTCTTCAACGAGCTGAGGTCTGACCACCCGCCGGTCGCGGCCACGTCCACGTCGGGGAGGTGTTTGCGCTCGGTGGCCCACTTCCGGCGGTACGGATGCCACAGGCCACCCAACTGCTTCTCGACCTTGGCCAACGCCTCGGCGGCGAGCAGCCACTGAGACACCGTGTGACCAGAGGCGCCCTGCGTGCGTCCTAGCGATCTCACCGATGAGTCCCCCCAGCAACACGTGACAGTGAGTCCGACCTCCCGCCTGACCCCTCTCGTAGGCGGCGTAAGCGAACGCTTGAGGGCCAAAGGCCGCGATCCATGTCTCGACCGCCGACTTCGCCTGCGGGAACGTCACGGGGAATCGAAACGTCGGGGTGGCGTACAACTGCCAATCGAAATGGGTGAGGAAATCCCCTAACTCGTCTTGCCATCTCCGGTATTCCCGCGCTGCGCGGAGCGCAGTGGGGTTTGCGAGTAGGTGCGGTGACTCACGTTTGGTGATCTCGTTGGATACTGCCTGCCCCGCGGTGATTGGTGGGGTGGAATCACTACCTCTGAGTGGTCTTCTATCTTCACTCGTTTCCACCGACCAGTTCCTCTCTCCAAGGGCGTCGGCTCCTTCTCGTCGCCCCTACTTCGGCTCTTGAAGTTGGATCCCTCGTTTCCCTAGCCGTCTGCTCAGGCCGGTAAACGGCTCACCAACCGATGTCGCCAACCACTTCAACCAGACCGACCCCGGTGAACAACGCGGCAGGGGAGTGTTCCACCTCACCGGGGCCGGGTCCCGCTCTACGCGTTCATCAACGGTCCTGAAGGCTCGATCTTTTCTTCGTCGAAGAGTCCAGGTGGAACCTCTACTCCGAGCTTTTCCAACCCGGCGATGAGTGCTTGTTCGACTCCCGTTTCCACGCGAAGCCGATTGGCCTTACAGGTCGCCTTGAAGAGGTACCAGAGTGGCCTCGGCACTCGTGTCGAGATAGGGAGCTTGCCGTCGTCGCTCATCGCTTTGTTCAAACTCCTAGAAAGCAAAAGACCTCGTTCCGCCTTCATCTGGCGTGAACGAGGCCCATGTGGGGAGCCGCCTTCCCGGTCCTTACTCTCTCGTTGGTCGCGATGGAGCAAGGGGTCTCACACCTGCGGCCACAATATGCTTTCGCCCCATCTGAACTCGCAAGGTTTTTCTAAGAACAACTTTGGGATGACTGAAAGTGACTCTGAAACTGGTCGCGGATGTTGCGGGATTGGCTGATCGAGGAACCGCGTGGCGCGGGTGCGTTCGCTATAACGCACAGCAAGACGCCTGATCCAGACACCGACTGCGGCGGTCCAGAGTCAGGCGTGTTGCCAGTTACACCAAGGGGCAGTGGAGCTGAGGGGGCTCGAACCCCTGACCTCCTGGGTGCGATCCAGGCGCTCTCCCAGCTGAGCTACAGCCCCGCGAGACGGGCCCGGATAATAACCCCACCCTCGCTATTCTCCAAGCAACTCCGCCAGGGGCGCAAGCCGCGGGACCTGGTCGCCGAGCACCTTCAGTGTGGCCGCGATCGGGATGGAAAGGAATACGCCCGGGATGCCCCAGATGAACCACCAGAACATCACGCAGATCATTACGGCGACGGGATTGAGCTTGAGCCGCCCCCCGTACGCGTACGGTGAGACCACGTTGTTCTGCAGCGTCGTGATGACGAGGTAGAGCGCGGGCGCGAGCAGGATGTGGCCCGTCGTCGTAAACGTCGTGAAACCCGTGATCAGCAGGAGGCCCACGTTGATCGCGCCCCCGAGGTACGGGATGAACTCGAGCACGAACGTCAGCAGGCCCCACATCAACGGGTCCGGCATGCCGATCGCCCACATCGCGAGCCCGACGGCAACCCCCTGGCCCGCGTTGATGAGCGCGGTCACCACGAGATAGCGTGCGACGATCGACTCAGTCTCGTGGAAGACGTCGCTGAACGTTCGTTTCTCGTCCGGTCCCGGGAAGACGCGCACGAGCTTGCGAAACAGCATGTTGCCGGCCGCCAACATCAGATACAGCAGAAGGAGGACCTGCGCCGCCCCCGCCACGAACAGCGTTCCCCGGCCGAGCAGGGCGGTGAACAACGGCGGCACCGGCGGCGACGGCTCGGCAGCGCTCGGTGGTGGCTCGGCCTGCTGCGACGGCTTGGCAGTGGAATCCTTCCCCGCCGCGGCGTCGGTGACGCGCTGAAACGGACTCCCCATCGCCCGCAGCTTCTCGCGCGCCCGAGCGATGCTGGCCGGCGCGCGCTCCATGAAATTGCCGACCGGTGCCGACAAGGCCCACCCAGCGCCGATCGCCAGCGCGATCGATCCGAGCACGACGATGGTTGCGCCGAGCCAGGCCGGCAGCTTCCAGCGCTCGAGGGAGCGCACGATCGGGCGCAGCAACGCATGAAAGCAGAATGCCAGCGCGACCGGAATGAAGAACTCTCGACCAATGGCGAGCGCGGCGACGGAGAGAATCGCGGCGATGATGTTCACACCCAATTTGCTAAGTCCCCCGATCTAGCTCGCGAGAGGTGCCAAGTTGTGGGTATTAGCCAACATGCGCGGATGGTTATTACTCGCCGTAGCCCTGACAGGTCCGCTTCCCCTTCAATTGGAGGCGCAGCAGGTGGCGGGCGTCGCCGTCGTCCGCAAAGTCCAGTTCAAGGGAAATCACGCCATCGACGACAAGGAGCTCCGCGCCGCGATCGCGACGGCGCAGGCACCGCTGTTCTATCGTCTGTCGCTCACGCGCTGGCTCGGCCTCGCGAAACCGGCGGCGTTCGATCCGATGGAATTCCGGCGCGACGTGCTGCGCCTCCAGGCGCTGTACGGGGTCCACGGCTTCCCGGAAGCGAAAGTGGACACCAGCCTGCGCCGCCGTGGTGACGACGTCGACATCGCGTTCCGCATCACCGAGGGCCGGCCGATCATCGTCGACTCAGTGCGCATCGTCGGTCTCGATACGCTCGAGCACCGGCCCAACATCCAGAAACTGCTGCCGCTGCGCGCCGGCTTCCCCTTCGATCGCCTGGCATTTCAGACATCCGTCTCGGTGCTGGAAGCCTGGCTGCGCGATCGCGGCCACGCCTTCGCGCACGTCACGGGTGGTTTCCAGGCGTCACTCGAAGATCCGCCCAAGTCGGTGACCGTCACGCTCACGGCGGACCCTGGCCCCCGCGCCCGCATCGGTGCCGTGGAGGTCGGCGGCACGCACGCGATCGACAAGCGCGTGGTACTCAAGACCCTGATGATCGATTCAGGGCAGGTGTACTCGGACAGCGCCCTGCACGAAGGGATGATGAACCTCCAGCGCACCGAGCTGTTCCGGCAGGTGCGCATCGGCCTCGTGGACACGGCGCCAAGCAACGCGCGTGACACGCTGGTCACCGTGCGGGTGCGCGCGCAGCTCGCGGAATACCCGCTGCGACGCGCGCGCGTGAGCGTCGGCTACGGCACGCTCGACTGCCTGCGCGCGATGGGGTCGATGGACCTCTTCAACTTCTCCGGCGAAGGGCGCCGGCTCGAATTCCGCGCGCGCACGTCGGAGCTCGGCGTCAATTCGCTCCAGCATTCGGTCTGCCGCCAGCTGCAGGACGAGGACACGAGCCGTCTCAAGGTCAATTACAACATCGCGCTCACGCTCCACGACCCGTTGATCGGATGGAACCAGACGACGGGGATGGCGACGGTGTTCGTCGAGCGGCACACGGAATTCGGCGCCTACCTCCGCGAAGCCGTCGGCGGCGAAGTCGCGCTGACGCGCCAGATCGCAACCGATCTGCCGCTCGAAGTGTCGTATTCATTTTCCTACGGCAGGACCTTGGCGCCGCCGGCGACGTTCTGCGCCCTGCTCAACGTTTGCTCGCTCGACGATCAGGCCATTTTCGGGGCGCGACGTCGTCGTTCCGTCGTCTCCTTCCAGCTGGTCCGCGACCGCAGCAACTCGATCAATGACCCCACGGCCGGCGGCACGCTGGTCACTGAGCTCCGCGTGTCCCCCGCCCTGCTCGGCTCCGACCCGTTCATGCGGTTCGTGAGAATGACGGCGGGATACACGCAGCACATTCCGCTCGGCGCTCGCGTGCTGAGCTGGCGCGTCCGGGCGGGGAAGGTCTTCGCGCCCAGTGTCGCGCTGCCCAGCGGAACCCACGAGTACGTGCCGCCGGAGGAGCGCCTCTTCGCCGGCGGCTCCACCACCGTTCGCGGCTTCCCCGAGAATCAGCTCGGCCCCGTGGTCCGGGTGCTGAACCCGGACGGAACGATCCGCACGTCGGCGACCGGCGGCACGTTCATGGCGCTGAGCAACGTCGAGGCGCGATTCCCGATGCGCATCGGCGGTCTGCTGCTGTTCGGCGCGGTGTTCGTGGACGCGGGATACATCGACAACGTACGAGTGACACCGGGCGCAGGCCTGCGCATGCCGTCGATGATCGGCCCGATCCGGCTCGACATTGGATTCAATCCGTATCCGTCTCGCACTGGTCCCCTGTATTCGCAATCGGGCACCGAATTGACGCTCGTGGACGCGGCGTTCGCACCGCGCCTGCGGTTGATAGATCGCTTTCAGCTTCACCTCTCGATCGGGCAGGCATTTTGACAAAGACGGCGAAAGACGGCAAAGGGCGCCGAGTGGCGGCAACGACGCTGATCGTGCTCGGCATCCTCGTTGTCGCACTTCTCCTGTTGCTGCAGGCGCCGCCGGTCACGCGGTTCGCGGTGAACAAGCTGCTGCCCAGGATCAACGCCCAGCTCAACGGCCGGCTCACCTTCTCCGGGATCGGCGGATCGCTCCTCAGCAATCTTCAGCTCCGCGGCGTGACGTTGCGCGATCCTGAAGGTGAGGTCGTGCTGCAGGCCGAGCGGGTGGACGTCAACTACAGCCTGTGGGACCTCCTGCATTCGAAGTTCACGCTGGGTCCCTTGCTCCTCGAGCGCCCGATCATTCGGCTGCTGAAAGACCATCCGGGTGAGGAGTACTCGATTCTTCGCGTATTCCAAAAGCGGACGAGCGGCGCGGACACGGCGCGGTCGAGTATCGATCTCACGATCCATGATGTGACGCTCCGCGACGGCGCGGTCGTGGCGACGGTGTGGCGCCGGCCGGCCGAGCCGCAGCAGGAGCAGGCGCAGCAGCTCGACACGGTCCAACTCCAGAACGTGAATCTCAGCTTGCCCCTGCTCCACTACTCGGCCGGCCCGCACCTGTCGCGCGCGGCGCTGCTCGAGATCGCCTCGGCGCAAGGATACCTCGCGGACCCCGCGCTCGAGCTCGACCAGCTGCAAGGCGAGGCGCATCTGCAAGGGGATTCACTCGTCATCGCGCTGCGCACAATTCAGCTTCCTGCATCGAAGATCGCGTTCGACGCCTGGCTCATCACCGCGCCCGATCGGCGCCGCTACGATGCGACGGCGCGCATCGACCAGCTGTCCGCCGGTGACATCGCCGCGTTCATGCGTGGCGCCGACATCCCCGCCGATTGGAGTTTTCGCGGGACGCTGCGCGCCATGTCCCGCGGCTCGGGAACGATCGTCGTCAGCGCCCCGGATCTCGACCTCAATGCGGCGGGCGGCACGGCGCGCGGCCGAGTGACGATCGCCGGCGCGGACAATGAGTGGAATGCGGAGGACAGCCGCATCGACGTCGCGGGTGTGCGGGTCGAGCGCCTGCTGCGCGCATTCCACATTCCGACGAACGTCCAGGGCCGGATCGACGGCACGATCAGGGCTGACCGTCGCAGCGGCTCGATCGACCTGGGGATCGCGGGCGCCGCCGGATATGGCGTGCGCGGACCCGTGCGCGGTCACATTCGCGCCGACGGCGGACTCGACGCCCTGACGTTCCAAACCACGCTGGGCGGCGCGCTCGGCGACCTGGTGGTGAACGGCCAGGTCGCGACCGGTAAACACCTGATCGTGCGGAATCTGCGGGGCCAGGTTCGCCGACTCGATTTGGCGGCGCTGGACGCGCGGATGCCGCCGTCGAGCCTGAACGGGCATTTCGAAGGCGACGTCACGTTCGGCAGCATGCCGCGCGAGGCGACGCTCCGCCTCTTCCTGGATTCTTCCACCGTCCGTCGCGTTCCGATCGACAGCGTCGCGCTGGTCGCTCGCGTCGTCGACGGCTTACTGCATACCGACACTCTTTTCGTCCGAAGCCCCGGCCTCCAAGTGCGTGGCGCAGGGGCGTTCGGCCTTTATGAGGATCAAACCGGTGATCTCACTCTTACTCTCGACGCTCCGTCTCTCGCTGAGGTGGGGCCTGTGGTGGCTGCGTTCCAAAACGACTCTGTGGCTCATTTCGATGGCGCGCTACGGCTGGATGTCACTGCGTCGGGCTCTTTGAAGCAGTACGTCCTCAAGGCAACGACGCGAGCGCGAGACCTGGCGGTGAAGGGCTTCAGCATCGATTCGCTCGACATGCGGGCGGCCGGTACGGCCGACTCCCTGGGATTCGCGGCCAGGCTGGCGGTCGATTCAGTGACGACCGTCAGTCTCGGCGGACGTTTTGCCGCTCACACCGTTGCGCTCGACTCACTCGCGATCGACGTGCCGGACGGCGCCTGGCGCATGACGCCGGGAAGCTCGCTCGACAGCATGGTGTTGGGCCGAAATCCCGGGCCGGGCCGGCTCGCAGTCACGCGCTCGCGCGAGCGAGTCAGCGTGGTCGCCGAGCAGGTCCCGGTCGCGGACTTATTAAGGAAGGGAAAGCGGGACAGCCTGCCGAGCCTGGACGCCAATGCCACGTACGCCGCGGGCGCGGCGACGGGCCATGTGGCGTTGGCGGCGGGAGAGCGCCGGCCGTTGACCGTCGACTTCACCAGCGAGCCGCTGCACGGCCGGCTGCGCGCGGACAGCCTCGACCTCGCCCTGTTCGGGCCGCTCGTGCCCAGTCTCCGCGACGTGGGCGGGTGGTTGTACGGCGATCTCACGGTCGACGGTCCGACCGACGCGCCCCGGCTCGACGGTCGGCTCGACCTCGCGGGCGGCAGCGCGAGCGTGCCCGCGACGGGCGTGAAGTACGGCAATGCGCGCGCTTCGCTCGTCTTCTCAGGTGCCGCGGTGACGTTGCACGACGCCCAGATCGAGGCGGGCAAGGGTCGCGCGCAGTTCAGCGGGACGGCGCGCTTCGCCCGGCTCGATCGCCCCGAGCTCGACCTCGCGGTCAAGACCGATCACTTCCCCGTCATGAATCGCCACGACTTTCTGGAGGCGACGGCTACGGGCGAGCTCAATTTGTCTGGCTCCCCGGCGGGCGCGGTCCTGACCGGCAAAGCGTCGGTCAACGAAGGCAATGCCTACCTCGACCGGTTCATGCACAGCAAAGGGATCGATCTGTCCGATTCGCTGTACGCGCAGTTCGTCGATACGACCGTATTACTGCAGGCGACGGGCGGCCGCAGCGTGATCGAATCGCTCATGGATTCGCTCGAGATCCGGCGTGTCACGGTCGACCTCGGCGACCACTTCTGGCTCAAGTCGCCTGATGCCGCGATTCAGCTCGCGGGGCAGCTCACGGTCAGCACGGGCGATCAGAAGAGCCAAACGGAGAGCGCCGCGAAGTACCGGCTGGTCGGGACGGTTCGCGCGCTGCGGGGCTTCTACAACATGACCTTCGCGCCCGGCCTGACGCGCGAATTCACGATTCGCGAAGGCTCGATCCGCTACTTCGGGTCGCCAAAAACCGACGCGATTCTCGACCTGGGCGCCGACCACGTCGTGCGCACCGCGTCGGGAGATCAGGTGACGATCACGGCCCACATCGGCGGCACGATGGAGAAGCCGGTCATCCAGCTCACGAGTGACGTCTCGCCGCCGCTGTCGGAAACCGAGCTGATCTCCTATCTCGTGTTCGGCGCGCCCACCGCGCAAGCGTTCCTCGGAGACGAGGGCGACAACAGCCAGCATCAGTCGGTGTTTCAGAAGGGCGCCGACCAGCTGGTGGGTGTGCTGTCCGGCAAGATCGAGAATGCCGTGGTCAGCCAGCTCGGCCTGCCGATCGATTACTTCCGCATCAAGCCGGGGGAAGTGCAATCGGGTCTTGCGGGAACCGAGCTCGTGCTCGGCATGCAAGTCCGCGTCCTCGGCTACCCGTCGTTCTTGCGCGCCAGCCCGCGCTTCTGCCCGCGCGAGCAGCTGCTGTCGCTCGACCACATCGGCATCAACCTCGAGACGAAGTTCACGCACCAATGGGGCGTCGCGACGAGCATCGATCCATTACAGGCGTGCGAAGCGGCGATGTCGGGGACGGCGGCGCGGCCGTATCAGTTCGGGATGGATCTGTTTTGGGAGAAGAGATAAAAAAACCCAAAGGCGTACAAAGGCGTGAGAAGGCGTCAAAAAGGCGTGCGACTACCGGGTCAGTGCCCGCCGCAGATTGTTGACGAGTCCCTCGAACATCCGATGCGCGTTGCGCCGGCGGTAGAATTGTCCGTTGAGCCACGACCGAAAGCCTGACGGGTGCCAGATGTGTTTCAACGAGATCTTCGTCGACCCGCCTTCCCAGTGCAGCCCAAAGAAGGTCTTCGAGCCCGCGCGGTGGTAGATCTCGACCCAGCCAAACGTGTGCGGCGGCGAGAAGTCGATGATCTCGATGACCGCTTCATGCCGCGTCGTTTCGCGCTGGAAAGTGAGCTTGTACCGCGCGCCCTTCCCCACGCGATCGCCGGTCGTCTCCTTCACCGCGACGCAGCGCGGCAGCCATTCCGGCATGCGCATCGGATCGGAGATCAGTCCGAAGACCTTCTCGATGGCGGCGGGAATGCTGGCGGAGTATGTGAAAGAGACCGGTCCCATAGGGGCGGGAATATACGCGCGCCGTGCTTTGCGCGCCGTGATGCCGAGCTCAGTCGGAGAACGCCACGTCTACTTCGAGACCGTCCCGGGCCACGCTCGTGTGGGGAAACACTTCGCGCGCCTCTTTCGCCAGCTCGTCGGCGCTGATCGAATAGCGGGCCGAAACGTGCGACAACACCAGCCGCTTGACCTTGGCGGCGAGCGCGACTTGCGCCGCCTCTTTCGCGGTCGAGTGTCCGGTGTCGCGCGCGCGGTCTTTTTCTTCCTCGCCGAAGGTCGCCTCGTGAATCAGCAGATCCGCTCCTTGCGCGGCGTCGACGGTTGCGGCGCAGGGCCGCGTGTCGCCGGTGAAGACGATGAGGCGCCCGGAACGCGCGGGACCCACGAGCTCGGCCGGACGGACAGTCGTACCGTCGGGCAGTGCGACGTCCTCACCTTTTGTCAGCTTCCCCCATAACGGCCCTTCGGGAATTCCCAGTGCGCGCGCCTTCTCCACGTCGAAACGGCCGCGTCGCACGTGCTCTTTCAGAACGTAGCCGAGCGACGCCCCACCGCCGTGCTCCGTCGGAAACGCGAAGATGTCGTACCCGTCCCTCGCCGTCCCCCCCCCGTCCCGCGTCACGCTGTCTCCCGCCTTCACTTCGACGATTTCGACCGGGAACGGCACGCGCTCGACGCCGAGCTGCAGCGCGGTGCTGAGCACTTTCTTGGCGCCCTTCGGTCCGTAGAGAAACAGCGGCTCGGGCCGTCCCTGCAGGCCGAGCGTGCGAATGAGGCCGATGACGCCGAGGAAGTGGTCGGCGTGAAAGTGCGTGAAGAAAATCTCCGAGAACGCGAAGCTCACGCCGTAGCGCATCATCTGGCGCTGCGTGCCCTCGCCGCACTCGAAGAGCAGCGTTTCGCCCTCGCGGTGCACGGCGAGTCCCGAGACGTTTCGCTCCACGGTGGGCCTGGCGGCACTGGTGCCGAGGAAAGTGACGGTGAGCATGAGCGGGCAATATAGAGTCAACTGCGTAAAAAGGCGTAGGAAGGCGTGAAAAGGCGTCCCTGTTTCCAAACCAGCCGTTGTATGCATCGAGCATGCATAGCTACCGGAGACTTCACGCCTGGAAACAGGCCCACGCAGCGGTGCAGCTCACGCTACGGTCAACCGATCGTGCTTACCACCCGCGGTGTCGTTCGCTATTCGATCAACTCAAACGCGCCGCGATTTCCGTGGAAGCCAACATCGTCGAAGGATACGCGCTCGGCACGCCATCGCTCTGCCGGCGTCACTTGAGGATCGCGTTGGGGTCAGCTGCTGAGGCGGAGTGCTTGGCGCTCGTCGCCGTCGAGGCGGGCTACTTGGACAACGCAGTCGTGAAGGAACTAGAAGAAATGCTCGGACAATCCATGCGTTCGCTGCGACATCTGCTCCTGCAGCCACCGAAGTCTGGAGGGTGAAGACGCCGTTTTACGCCTTCGCACGCCTCGTCACGCATTCGAGATCTAGAACAGCTTCACCCTCACCAAACCAGGCTTCACGTACTTATCCGGATGCTCCTTCAAGTCGGTCAGCAGGCCCGTCAGCGAGACCGACAGCGCGTGCAGATCGTGGTACATCATCGTATCGCTCGCCATCCGGCCGAGCGTGCCTTCGCCGCGGTTCATGCGCGTGATCAGCGTGTCGAGCGCGGCGGTGGTGTGACCGAGATGCTCGGTGAGGCGGGCGAGGTTGCGAGAGATCGAGTCGACGTTGGCGCCCGTGCCCGAGCTCAGCATCGAGTCGACGCGCTGCATCACGCGCTCGGTCGAGCGCAGCGTCCGCGTCGTCTGCTGAATGAACGGCCCGTCCGGCATGCCCGACAGCGTGTTCATCGCGCGCTGCGTCACGACGAGCGTGTTGTGGATGTCCTCGCCCAGGCGGTCAGACACGATGTTGGCGGCATTCTCCATCAGCTCGTTGGCGCGGTTGGCGACGCCCTGCGCCACGTCGGTGATGTCGGGAGCGTTCGAGCCCGTGATCACGCGGCCGCGCGCGAGCATCTCGTCGCGCGAGCCGGGGTTGTAATCGATGAACTTGGCGCCGAACAGATCCATGGCGGCGACCGCGGCGCTGGCGTCGATGTGCGGCGCCACGTCGCGTTGCAGCTCCAGCGTCACCCGCACGCTCTTCACCCGCTCGAGCGCCACGCGCGCGACCCGGCCCTTCTTGACGCCCGACACGAGGACGGGATCGCCCTGCTTCAGCCCCGCGACGCTCTGGAACATCACGTCCACGGAGATCCCGCTCGTGCCGAGCGAGCGGCCCGTGAGCCAGAACATGCCGACGAGGAACACCGCGACGCCGACCAGCACGATCGCGCCAACGCCGACTTCCTGCTTGTACGTGAGGTCCACTAGCGCTTCTCCTCGTTCGCCTGGATGACGGCCATCTCGAGATCCCGCTCCAGGAATTGCTGCACGACGGGATCCTTGGACGCCACGATCTCTTCGGCGGTACCGACCGCGCGGATCTTGGCCTTCGACAAAAGCGCGATGCGGTCGGCGACGCGGAACGCCCCGCGGACGTCGTGTGTCACGACCACGCTCGTCACACCGATTTCCTGCTGCAGCCGCTCGACCAGCGAGTCGATGATGTCGGCGTTCACGGGATCGAGCCCCGACGTGGGCTCGTCATAGAGCAAATATGTCGGTTTGCCGGCGATCGCACGGGAGATCCCGACGCGCTTGCGCATCCCGCCCGACAACTCGGAGGGGAACTTGCGTCCGACGTCATCGCTCAAGTTCACGAGCCGCAGGCACTCCCGGACGCGATTCACGCAGTAGTCCTTGTCGGCGTACTGCTCCTCGTTGGTGATGCCGAGCCGGATGTTCTCGAACACGTCCATCGAGTCGAACAGCGCGCCGTTCTGAAAAACGTACCCAATGCTGCTCCGCAACTTCGCCAGCTCTTTGCGGCCGAGCAGAGGAACCTGCTGACCGTCCACCCAGACCTCGCCCGAATCGGGCTTGATCAGCCCGATGATGTGCTTGAGCAGCACGCTCTTCCCCGTCCCCGACGGGCCGAGCAGCGCGACCGTCTCTCCCTCGGCGACGAAGAAGTCGACGCCGTCGAGCACGACGTTGTCGACGAAGCGCTTCGAGACTTTCTTGAGCTCGATGCTCACTTCGCCGTCCCGAGGATGAGCTTCGTCAGAATCGTGTCGAGCATGAGGACCGTCACGGACGACGCGACGACCGCCTGGGTCGTGGCGCGGCCGACGCCCTCAGCGCCCTGTTGCGTATTGAAGCCGATGTAGCACGGAATGATCGTCACCGCGCTCGCGAAGGCGTACGACTTGATCAGCGAGTACCAGAGGTCGAGCGGCCGGAAGAAATACCGGGCGCCGAACTCGAAGTCGGCATACGTCAAGCCAAGAGACGATTGCGCCGTGATGTAGCCGACCACGATGCCGAAGGCGTTGGCCAACATCACGAGGAATGGGATCGCGATGATGCCGGCCAGGATGCGCGGCAGGAGCAAGTGCGTCACCGGCGAGCGGCCGAGGCTCTCCAGCGCGTCGATCTGCTCCGTGACGCGCATGCTGCCTAGCTCGGCGGCATAGCGGGCACCGATCCGGCCGGCCAGGATCAGGCCAGTGAGCACGGGGCCGAGCTCCAGGATCATCGATTCCGAGATGATGCCGCCGGCAACATAGAGCGGCAGCTGGCCGGTGAATTGATAGCCGGCCTGGAGGCTGGTCACCGCGCCCGCAAAGCCGGCCACCAGGAGCACGATAAAGAGGCTCCCGTACCCGACCGCCATCGTCTGCTCGAACGTGCGGGGGACCCAGACGCGCCACTCCAGGACGCCACGGACCAGGTCCAGGATCATGAACGAGAAGCGCCCCGCGTGGCTGGCGCTGCGCAGGGACCACCGCCCGACGTATCGCCGCAGGTCGAGGGCGGCAGTGAATGCTCTCATGGGCCTGTATCTTGTGTGGCTATGAGCTTCACGCGCAAGCTGTTAGCCTGGTACAAGCGAAACGCACGCGTACTTCCGTGGCGCCAGACGCGCAATCCCTATGCCATCCTCGTCTCGGAGTTCATGCTCCAGCAGACCCAGGTCAGCCGGGTGCTGGACTATTACCCGCGATTTCTGCAGCGATTCCCGAGCCTCGAAGCACTGGCGCGTTCTCGACCCAAGGCCGTCATGGAAGCGTGGGAAGGGTTGGGCTACTACGCCCGAGCGCGCAACCTGCACAAGCTCGCAAGACAGGTCACACGGCGGCATGACGGCACGTTACCCGAAGACCCGGAGGCGTTACGGACACTACCGGGTGTCGGCAGGTACACAGCGGGCGCCGTGGCGTGCTTTGCGTATGAAAAGCCCGTCGCGACTGTCGATACGAACGTGCGACGTGTCCTGGAGCGCGTGTTCGCCCCCGATGAAGTCTGGGCATTCGCATCGGAGATCGTGCCGAAGAACGGCAAACGGGCGTGGCGATTCAATCAAGCATTGATGGAGCTGGGTGCGTTGGTGTGCACCGCGCGCACGCCCAAATGCCCCACCTGTCCCGTCAGGAGTGAGTGCCGTTATGCAGCCCGGCCAAGCTCCCGAACTCGTAGCCGCGCTCGCGCGCGTCCTGGATGATTCCCGGCAGCGCCCGCGCCGTCTGCATCCGGTCGCCGTTCGGATCGTAGCCGTCGCCATCGTGCAGCAGGATGATGGCGCCGGGCCGCAGCCGCTTTCGAACGCGGCGGCGGATCGTATCGACGCCGGGCAGCGCCGTGTCGAAAACGCCGAACGTCCAGCCATAGACCGTGTAGCTCATTTCACGAGCCGTCGAAGCGAGGAAAATGCTGCGATGCCCGTGCGGAGCACGAAAGGCTCGCGGCGTGACGCCGGCAATTCCGGTGATGGCTTCGTGCGCCAGCTCCAGCTCCGACCGGACGGTCTGCCGGTCGAGCCAGAACAATTTCCGGTGATGCTCGGTGTGGTTGCCGATCTCATGACCCGCGTCCGCCACGCGCCGCGCCATCTTGGGAAACCGGCGGACGTGGTCGCCCACCATGAAAAACGCGGCGGGCACTCGCTCCGCCGCCAGTATCGCGAGAATCGCGTCGGTCGCGCGCTCGTTGGGACCGTCGTCAAAGGTGAGATAGACCTTCCGATCGCGCGGACCGCGCTCCACCGACGGCCCGAAAATCAGATCGAGCCCCAGCATCAAATCACCCGCCTGTAGACCTCGAGCACGCGCTGCGCCACGATCGGCCACGCATGACGCTCGGCAAGCTGGCGGCCCGCCTGTGTCATCGCCTCACGGCGGCGCGGATCTTCGATCAGTGTGGTGACCGCCGTAGCCCACGCCGCGGGGTCCTCGGCCGGAGCGAACACCGCGTGTGCTTGCGTCGCGACGTCGCGGAAGGCCGGCAGATCAGTCGCGATGAGCGGCGTCCCGCAGGCCATCGCCTCGAGCAGCGTGATGCCGAACGACGCCCGCGTCGTCGGGCAGAGATAGACGTCGGCCCCGCGGTAGTAATCGGGGCGGTCGCCGTTGGCATAGCCGGTGAATCGGACGGCGCGCCCCAATACGTGGGATTCACGCTCGAGGCGTGTGCGCCACGGTCCGTCACCAACCACCGTGAGCTGGGCGCCGGGATGACGCTCGAGAATCAGCGGCATCGCGGCCAGCACGGTCGCGAGATCGTTGCGCGGCTCGATGCGGCCGAGCCACAGGAGATGCGGTCCCGTCTTGCCGTTCCTGGCCTGAGGCGGGCTGAAGAAGCCCGTATCGACACCGTTGGGGATGATCTCCCACGGCGCCGTGAAGTAGCGGGCCATCGCGTCGCGCGCGGCGCTCGAGACCGCGATCGTGGCGGCGTGGCGATCGAGCAGGCGCTGCATCGGCCGCCGGAGAAGGCGATATCCCATAGACCGCGGAAACCAGGTGTGGAACGTGGCGACGACGGGAATGCCGGCGCGCAGCGCCGCCCATGGCGCCACGATCCCCAGCACCGGGCTCAGCCCACCGTGAACGTGGACGACGTCGAACCGCTCGCTCCGGAACAGCGCCTCGAACCGCGCCGTCAGCCGCCAGCCGGCGGTGAGACGCGCGACGCCGCCATTAGCGTAGATCACGATGCTCGTGCCGATGCGGCGCACGTCGCGATGCTGCTCCATGCGAACCGCGTCTTCGTGCCGCATGTGCGAGGTGACAACGGTCGCGGAGTGGCCCAGACGCTCGAGCTCCGCGGCGAGATGATGGACGTGCTCAGGCACGCCGCCGAGCTGCGGATAATAGTCCTCGGCAACGAGGGCGACACGCAACGGTCGCGTCATCGCGCTCGTTGCTCCAGACGTTGAAGCGCCGTCACGACCGCCGCCGGACGCTCTTCTTGCAGGTAATGTCCCGCGCCTACTTCACTATCCACGGCAAACGACTGGATGCTGCGGCCCAGGAGGTCGACTTCCCACGGCGGTACGTCGCCGTCGTGCTTCGAGGTGCCGACCATCAACGTCACGGGACATGCGATGTCGCCAAGGCGCGGCGCCAACTTGCCGGGCTCGTGGGCTCGCGACATCGCGAGAAAGGCGCGTAGCGTATTGTCGAAGTCGCGTGCCTCGCCCAGCGTGTAGCCAAGCACCACGCCGTCGGTGACCCACGAGCGATCGCCCGAAGAGTCGAGCAGCATGCCGTAGATCTTGCGGCGAATCAGCTTGATGCCGCCGAAGAGCTTGATCCAGGGCACGTACCGCATGGCGCTGCGGAACACGGGCGTCGTGGCCTCTTCGGTCGGCCCGCCTTCGATCGACACGATGCCGCGCACGAGCTCGGGTCGGTCGAGCGCCAGGCGATACGCCATCGCCGCGCCAAGTGAATGCGCGAGTACGAGAACGGGACCGGCATTGAGGGAGTCGAGCACCGCCGCCAGGCGATTCGCCTGCGCTGCCAGCGAGTAGTCGGCCTTGGCCGGCCGGCTCGAGAATCCGGTGCCGAGCGGCTCGATGACGATCGGTCGATACCCCAGGGCGGCGAGCAGCGGCACGACTTTGCGGAACGTGAAGGCGCCGCCGAAGAGTCCGGGGACGACGGCCACCGGCCGCCCGTCGCCCGGCCACGCCTCGACGTGCAGCGTCTCGGCTGCCGCGACCACGACATACGGGTGCTGCGGTGAGGGACCGCCCGCGGCTGCGAACATCTAGAGAGACTCGAGCCGCGCGGCGCGCGAGGCGACGGTGTTCAAATCGCCGCCCAGCGCGTCCATGCTGCGCTGAAATTGCAGGTCGATGATGAGCAACCCGACCACGTAGGCCGCGAGGTTCACCGCAAAGATCACCGTGAAGATCAGCGAGTACGGAAACCACAGCCCGAAATACAGCGCGAACCGCTTGAGGCCCGGATCGAGCCGCGAGCGATCGGCGATCGTCGTCAAAAGCAGCACCGCCACGGTGGCGAGCAGCGCGAGGCGCAGCGACACGAACCCGCCGGCGACCAACCCGGCGAAGATCGCGATCTCCGACGCGCGGTCGAGGCGCGTATCGAGCCGCTTACCGGCCTCCGAGACGAGGTCGAACTGTCGTGCCATGCCGCCGTCCACGGCGTCGAGCACCTGGCCGATGGCCATGAAGACGAGTCCCGGCACGAGCCGGCCCGCCCCGAACGCGATTCCCGCCGCGACGCTCGCCCAGAACGACGACCACGTCACCTGATTCGGCTCCACGCCGAGCTTCAGGTGCAGAAATCGCAGGACCGGGCGAATGCCGCGGTCTAAAGCGGTGCCAAGAACAGGAGCAAATTCATACATAGGAGCACCACGATGAGCACGATCTCTTTCGTCTTGTCGGAGATTCCGACAAGAAAGCCCTGCGTCACGACCGGCGAATACGGGTACCACGGCATCTTCTCATAGCCGACGCTGTAATCCATCGCGAGATGAATCAGGAAAAACAGCACGGGCACCCACGTGCCGAGCAGGAAGCACAGTGGGATGATCCAGAGCAACGCGACCGGCTCTTGCAGCGACGTGCGCCAGTAATATCCGAGCTGCCGCTTCCGCCCGACGTGCCTCAAGTAGAACGGCGCCTTGATGGCGTGATCGATGTCCACGCCCACCCCAAAGACGTACGCCAGGACCGCGTCGCTGCCGGTCAACTTGAGGACGCGGACGCCGAGCGTCGTCGCCAGCGCGTGCGTGACGATCGTCATGCGGCGCTCGCCCGCACGCTGGCCGGCCACATCAATAACAGCCCCGCGCCGATCCAGGCGAAATCACGAACTCGGCCCACGATCGACGTATACAAGCCGAGCTGCGGATCCAGACCGAAGAGTCCGAACAGCAAGTAGAAGGCGCCCTCGCGCGCGCCCAGCTCGAACGGCACGAGGAACAGCACGTTCCCGGCGATCGCCTCGAGTCCGCCGATGGCAAACGCCCGCCCGTATCCGACGCGGAAGCCGAGGCTCGACACGATCAGCACGATCTCGAACATGAAGATGCAGCGACTCAGATACTCGAGTGCAAGCGCCTGGACGAAGCGCCGCGGGCTGTGATGATAGAAGTCGGTGATCTGCTGATCGATTTCGATCAGCGTTTGACGCTTCGGCTCGAGGCGCGCGGCCAGCCGGCGGATCAGGGGCACACGATGCATCCAGTCGAGGATCCGCTCGAGCAGTCCGCTGCGGTGCGCCGAGACCAGCAGCGCGATGATTCCGAGGAGCAGCAGCCCGACGACCCCCAGGATGAGCAAGACCAGCTTCGAGGTGTCGCGCGGCAACAGCAGGAATGCCAGGACGATCGCCGTCAGCCAGACGAGCACGTACGCGAACGAATGGAGCATGCGGTGCAGAATGACCGATCCCGCGGCGCGGCGCGTGCCGAGCCACGGCGCGACCGCGGCGACGCGGAACGGCTCACCGCCCGCGTTGATCAGCGGCGTCAGGAAGTTCAGCCCGTAGCCCGAGACGAGGATCGCGTAGACGCGCCAGAAGCCGGGGCGACGCGAGTCGCGCATCGTGATGTACCACGCCAGCGCGCTGCAGGCGTACACGAGGGCGTACAGCCCGACGATCGGGATGAACATGAACCCGGTGCTCGCGGCGTCGCCCGCGAGGCGTCCGATGCCGATGCGCACGACGAGGTATCCGAAGATCGCGGCGCCGAGGACGAACAGCGCGAGCTGGAACCGCCGCGTCATGCGCCGGCCGCGTAGGAGGCTTCGAGCACCGCAGCCACCTGCGCGATGTCGGCCATCGGCCGCGCATTGTCGCCGGAATCGAGTGTGGTGGCGAAGTCGAAGAACAGGTCGGCGAACCACTTCGCGTAGGACGCCTTGTCGAGATCGACCGTATGATCGAACGACTCGACCTGACCGTCGCGCTCGAGCGTGAGCAGGCCGCCGGTCCACGTGATGGATCCACGCTCGCCGATGAACCGCACCTCGGTCTCGCGACGCCGCGCGGCCCACGTGAGGAACATCGTCGCCAGGCGATCGGGATACTCAAACAGCAGCTGCGCCGTGTCCTCGACGTCGTAGCCGCCGTGCCGCAGCCGCCCGGTCCAGGAGCGCACGCTGCTCGGCGGCCCGGCAACGTCGAGCAGCTCGTAGACGAGGTGCGTGCCGTGATCCAGCACGACGCCGCCCCGGCCCGCAGCCCGCTGGCCGCGCCACGGCACGGGGGTCGTGCTCGCTCCAGGATCGGCCGCCAGCCGGTAGACGCGGAATTCGGCGAGATACCAGCGGCCGATCGCGCCGTCGTCGAGCCAACGCTTGATGCGCTGCCACACCGGGTTGAATCGATACTGATGGCACGGCATGACGACCCGCCCGGCGCTCGTCGCCGCGCGCGCCAGCATGTCCGCCTCGGCGCGATTCACGGCGACCGGCTTCTCGCACAGCACGTGATAGCCCTGCGACAATCCCCACAGCGTCAGCTCGAGGTGCGACGACGTGGGCGTGCAGATATCCACGAAGTCCAACGGCCCGAACTCGATGAGCTGCTCGGGCCGAGATAACAGCGGAATGCCGTCGAAGCTCGGCGGCGCCGCCGGTGCGTCGTCCACGATTCCGACGATCTGCAGCCGCGAAGCCACGCGCGGATCGGCTCGGAACGCGGGCAGGTGCGCGTTGCGCGCGATCCCGCCGAGCCCGACGATGGCGCCGCGGTAGACGTCAGGCGAGCTGCGCATGGAGCCTGGGCTCGCGCTCGTGCGCGACAATCAGAATCAGAAGCACGACGTTGAGCGGTCCTACCACGATCCAGCAATACGCGGCGGGCCAATGCGGCACCACCGTCAGCGTGAGCAGCAGGAAGCGAATGTTCTGCGCAATCCACGCGCAGCTCCGCACCACCCAACGCTGTCGCTCCGCCCAGGACTCGCGCACCGACGCCGGTACTTCCCGACCCGACAGCGCGCGGGCGAGCCGCATCGTGCGGGGGAAGAGCCATGCCTGGCGGCGGACGTAGTCGCCGTAGATCCAGGCCATGATGCGGCCACAGATGGATGGATCGTCGTTCGCCGGCTGGCCGGGGATGTCGAGCTCGCTGCCCGAGCCCACGGCAAAGTAGAGATACGCCTGGCGAATGAAGTCAGCGGCGGCGGCCTGGTAGGAGTGCGACAACAGCGCCGCGAGCGCCAGCACCACGCCCTGCCAGCCCCAACCGCCCACGTAGAGCCGGGCGGCAAGATGGCCGTACAGGCTCAGGAAGCGACCGGCATCGGCCAGGCCGTCGAGTGTGCGGCCCATGCGCGTGGACGTCCCGCGCAGGCGCGCGAGCTGCCCGTCGGCCGAATCGAGGATGTCGGACAGGATGAACAGCAGCACGCCGGCCGCGTTGATCCAGGCACCGCGATACCAGAACAGGTGGCCGGCGAGGACGCCGAGCACCAGACTGCCGAGCGTCACCGCGTCGGGAGAGACGCGGGTCGGCAGCAGCGCGTTCGCGATGCGCCAGCCCACCGGGCGGAAAAACTTCCGGTCGGCCCACTCTTCGACGACGGGGCCTTTACTGGCGTACACGCGCGCTCGCTTCTTCCAGCACCGTTTTCATCGTGGCGAGTGCTTCCATCGCCTGCTCGTCGGTGATGACGAGCGGCGGATTGATCCGCACTTCGGGATTGTAGATCATCGCGATCACGCCGCGGGCGAGCAGCGTGTCGAAGATCCAGCGGGTGACCTTCTTGTCGAGCAGGGTGTCGGTGCCCGGCACGACCAGGTCCATGCCGATCACGAGTCCCTTGCCGCGTACGTCCGAGACGATGGGGATTTCGTCTTCCCAGCGGCGCATTTCCGCGAGCATGAGCGCGCCGAGGCGGCGGCTGTGCTCGACGAGCCCTTCATCTATAATCGTCTGAATCGTGGTATGCGCCGCGGCTGCCGCGAGCGGATTGCCGCCGTAGCTCGACGAGCTGCCGCTCGGATTCGCCCACGGCTTGGAGAACGCGATCGGCTCGCGAATCACGATGCCGCTGACCGGGAAGCCGCCGCCGAAGCCCTTTCCCACGAGCATGACATCGGGTACGACGCCGTCGTGCTCGATCGCGAACATCTTCCCCGTCCGTCCGAACCCGGTGATCATCTCGTCGCAGATCAGCAGCGCGCCGAGGTTCGATGCCAGCTCGCGCAGCTCGCGCAGATAGCCGGGCGGCGGAATGATGTTGCCGGCCGTGCCCTGGATCGGCTCCACGATGATGGCGGCGATGTCGTTCGTCGTCTCGAGCGCGATCTTGGAGCGCAGGAAATCCACGCAATGCCAGTTGCATTCAGGGAATGTCTTGCCGAACGCGCACCGCGCGCATGACGCATAGGGGCTCGAATAGGATCCGGGGGTCAGGGGCCCGAGTCCGTGCTTGAAGCTGCCGGACAAGAGCGGCAGCACACCGCCGGTCTTGCCGTGGAAGCCGCCCCAGAATCCCATGACTTCGTGCTTGCGGGTCGCGGCTTTGGCCAGCCGGACGGCCGCTTCGACCGCTTCGGCGCCGCTCGAGTAGAGCTGCGTGCGGTTCAAGTCGCCCGGCGCGAGCGACGCGATGAGCTTCACCAGCGCCGCGCGATGCTCGGACGTGAAGCTGCCGACGTGCACGCGCTCGAGCTGGCGCGACATCTCCGCGACGTAGCGCGGATGCGCGTAGCCGAGGCTCGCCACGCCGACACCGGCGAGGAGGTCGACGTAGCGATTGCCGTCGATGTCCCAGAGCACGGCGCCTTCGCCGCGGTCCATGCAGAGCTTGCTGAAGAGGGCGACGCTCTGCGTTCCGGGAGCGAGATGCTGCGCCTCGAGCTCGAAGACGCGCTGCGATTTGGCGGGGACTCTCGTGACGGTGTCGATCATGCGTGATTCGCGGCTTTCTCGTCGATGTAGTCGGCGATCGCCGCGGCTGCGGCGGCGCGCACGGGAGCGAAGGACGGCCAGTCGTTGAGATCGATCAGCACCGGCTGATCGGGAGCGGGGAACGCGACGTCTCCGCCGAAGACTTCGAGGCCCACGGCGCGCGCGGCGGCAAAGACCAGCGCCCGCAGGCTTTCCTCGGAGATGTCGACAGTGCTCGGATCGGCGGCGTACCAGGAAAAGAAGCGGCCGTCGGCCACCGCATAGAATTTCACGATCGGCCCCGGCACGTGCGCCTGCAGCGCCACGCGCGCCACGCCGCGCCGCGCGAACCCGGCGATCGCGTCGGTCACGCCGGACTCCTTCGTCGCCACCACGTCGGCGCTCGTCTCGGCGTGCACGTCGCCGCGCTTCACCCAGACCGGCCGGCCGTCGCCATTGAGCTGATGCACGAGCGGCAGGACCGCGCGCGGATCGTCGGTGGGAACGATCAGCGTGCGCGGGAACGACAATCCGGCGGCGGCCATGCGCGGCACGAGTTGGTGGCGGTGGCAGCTCAGTACGCTCTGCGGCAGGTTCACCGCCAATGCCTCGGGCGGCACCAGGGTCAGCAGGCGCTCCGACGCCGCGGGCCCCTGGCACATGTTCACGTACAGCTCGGCGGCGGGCAGCCGTCCGGCGGCCACTTCACCCTCTTCCGAGCGGACGACCGTCCAGCCGCGATGCGCGAGGTTCTCGACGGTCGCGTCGAGGATCGCGGTGTCGTTGCGGCGGTGCATCGCCGGCGAGTACGTGGGATTGCGGTACAACGCGACGAGGCGTTTCACGAGAGCCAGGCCTCCGCGGCCTCGAGATCGCGCTTGTGATCGAGATCGATGATGCGCGGCACCTCGACCGTCGCGACCGGAAGGTGCAGTTCGACGAGCAGCTTCAGGTACGCGCGCATGCGATGCAGCGACGCCACGGCGACCGCGGCGAGCCGGCGCGCTTCGGGGCTGAAGCCGTACACGCCACCGGTGACGACGACGTTGCCGGGCGGTGGCGTATCCACGATCGCGGTCGCAAAGCCGTCGGCGTTGCGCGCCACGTAGAGCGGCAGCTCATCGTCCACAAAGGGAGTCACGGCGAGCACCCCAACCGACCCCGTGTCCAACCGCTGCGTCACGCCCTCGTGCAACCGCCGCCAATCACCCGGCGGCATCACCGTATCCACCATCGCGCAGAAGACCGGCCCCAGTGGCAGCGCCGCAAGACCGGCGACCAGCGTGTGCAGCGAGGACGGCGTGTGGCAGTAACGCACAGTCGCAGGTAATGAAGCCGGCGGTGTGAATCGCACATCCTCCCGGACCATGCACGTGATCGACCCGCAGCCCAATGCCGCGAAGGTCCGGATCAGGTGGACGATCTGCGGCTGTCCCGCGATCTCGACGAGCGCCTTGGGCGTCGCGACGCCATCGGCAGCGAGCCGCGAGCCACGACCGCCGGCGAGGATGAGGCCGTGCATCAGCAGGCGACCACTTTCGTGAGATCGGACAACGTCGTCACGCGCGCCGTCGGCAGCCCGGATTGCGGCGAGTCGGTGGCCGCCGGCGTGAGCCATACAGTAGAAAGGCCGAGCGCGGCAGCGGGCCGAATGTCGGCCTCGAAGTTGTCGCCGACCATCCAGGCGGGCTGCGAAACGAGGCCCGGCCAGTCGAGCGCGTGGCGGAACAGGCGCGGATCGGGCTTCGTGACGCCGACGCGTCCCGAGTCGGCGACGACGTTGAAGTACCGCCTCACGCCGAGCTCCTCGAGACAGCGCTCGAGATTGCCGGTGAAGTTCGAGACGACGCCCAGATGGTAGGAGGCGCCCAGGCGCTCCAGCACCGCTTCGTTGCGGCTGACGACGGCGCACGTCGCGGCATGAAATTCATTGGCGATCGTGGCCTTGGAGAGCCCCTTCCCGTCCGGGAGCCGGGACAAGAGCAGCGTCGTTTGGGCCTCGACCATCGCGCGGAATCCCAGCCTCCCTATGCCATCAAGCCGTTCGAGAGCGCGGTCCGATTCCCGAAAAACTCGCTCGAACGCCGGGAACGGCTGACGGCCTCCCGCCGCGCGGTATGCGCTATGAAAGCGAACGCTCCAGCGCGCGCCGTCGGCGTCCAGAGTTCCGCCAAAATCGAAGAGAACGAGGCCGCGCACTCCGAAAACGACCCTCAGATGAGGGGTATGGTCACACTGAAACGCCGATGCCCCGTCGCGAGGACAGGACCAGGGGAATCACCTGAAAATTGTACCCGAGAGGAGCGAAAGCAGCGCCAACACCCCGCCGAGCGTGGCGAAAATGGCCTGCCGGCGCCTCAGCCCCCGGAAACTCTCGGGCAGCTCGCCCCGCGGATCGAGCTCCAGCCGCCCGAGCCGGGCCGCCGTCGGCATCATGATGCCGACCGCTACGATCGCCCCCAGCAGCCCGAGCGACTGCATGGCGAGCAGCCAGCTCGGCACGAGCGCGGTGCGGAAGAAAGGCACGGACAAGATGAAGCCGCTCACCACGACGAGCACGGCGCCCGGTCCCACGAGGCTGCGCACGATCACGCTGAGCACCCGGTACACGGTCAGCCGGTGATCCGCGGGGAGATTCTTCGCGGTGATGCCGCCGAGCATGACGGCGAGACCGCCGCCGATCCAGGCGATGAAGCCCATGAAATGCACGAACAGCCAGAATCCTCTCATGCGCCGCTCAAGACCTCGGGCAAGGGTTGCCGGCCGCTGAACCCGGCCTCGAGCTCGTGCCAGAACGTGATCCGCTCTTCTCCGTATTTCCAGCACCACAGCATCTCGCGCTCGTCCAGCCGGCCGTGGAAATCCACGAGTCCCTTGTCAAAATCCTTGAACTCACAGCCGATCTGTCCCAGCTCGCCCAGAAAGCCGTTGATCTTCGTGGCGAGCACGTCGATCTGCCCTTTCAGGTCCAGCTGTTGCTGCGACTCGCCCCATTCCGGCCGCGCCTGCGCCGCGATCAGCTCGTACTGGGCGACCAGGTCCTTCCATTGCGGATACACCTGCAGAATATCCGCGACGATCCGCTTCACCAGCGGCAGCGTGCGATTGGCTTCGGGCAGAGTGAAGATCTTTGCAGCCATTAGGCAATAACGATCCCGTGAACGTCCTCGGGATGAGGAATGAAACCCACGACCTTGCCGGCATCGACCACGACGATCGTCGCGCGCACGTGATGATCGGTCGCGTCGAGCTGCTTGGCGATCTTGTACCCCTCGAGCTCCGTCTCCGGTTTGACGACGGGAGTATCGGTGCGCGCGTGATCGGCCGCCGAGCAGTTGCTCGGGTCGTGACCGGCTCCCAGGCAGCGCGCCACGATGTCGCGGTCGGAAATCGTGCCCAGGTACTGGCGGTCCTTGGGATTGTCGACGACC
The DNA here is from genome assembly GCA_036522875.1 of Gemmatimonadales bacterium. Classification (GTDB taxonomy): domain Bacteria; phylum Gemmatimonadota; class Gemmatimonadetes; order Gemmatimonadales; family GWC2-71-9; genus 20CM-2-65-7. The sequence continues at coordinate 44,718 of DATDEZ010000051.1, forward strand.
GGAACGACCGAGATGTTCTTGACGCGCATCAGCGCGGCGACTTCGGACGACGTGGCGCCCGCGGCGGCGACCACTGGATCCGCGATCATGACTTCCGAAGCTCGCATGCGACTATCCTAAAGCCTTTTTGGTGGCCTGGTAACCCAACTCGACGTATTCCTGCACGCGGTCGACGGCAAACGTCGCCTCGCGCTCCGCGACCGGCCGGACGTACACGAGCTTCGGCCCGTCTTTCGGCCAATCGCGAACCGCACGCTCCGCCTGCTCCGCCATCATGATCCGGATCGCCTCGCCGTGCGCGCGGACGACGCGGGGAATGCGCGCGGGCGCGGGAGGAGGCGCATCGAGCTGATGGGGATCGTCGCCGTTCGTGCTGGGTCCGCGCTCGTCGAATCCCGGGCCGACGTGCACGGCGACGAAGAGATCGGCGTCGGGCTCGAGCGCGAGCGCCGGCGCGAGCGGCAGCACCGCGCGCAGGCCGCCGTCGCCGAACCGGCGGCCATCGGCTTCGAGCGGCGGGAAGTAGAGCGGCAGCGCGCAGGACGCGTAGAGGGCGTCTTGCAGGTCGATGGCTTGCGGCTCGCGCGACCCGGCGCCGAACAACAACAGCTCGCCGCTGTCGAGATCGGTCGCCGTCACCGTCAGCGGTATGCGCAGATACTCAAAGCGGGTGTTCGGGACGAGCCGCGCGATCGCGCGCCGCAGCGCCGACGCGGGAAAGAGGCTGCGCGCGAACAGCCCCATGACCAGGACGCGCGGATCGAACGGCGCGACGTCTTTGCGCCGTATGCCCATCGCGCGCTTGCGAATCTGATCGAACGGCATGCCGGCGCCGAGCGCGGCGCCGACCACCGCGCCCATCGACGTCGCGATGATGTGGCTGGGAACGAGATTCTCCTGCTCCAACGCTCGGAAGGCTCCTGCATGCGCAAGAGCCTTCGCACCGCCTCCCGACAACACCAGAACGACCTTATTCACCGCGCCCTTGATCGTATCGGCGTTCCATCACGCGGTTCGCGCGGCGCTTCGCCGCCCGGTCGTAACGCCGCTTCTCGTCGGGAGTCTCGGGCAGAATCGGCGGCACGTCCGTGGGCCGGCCGTTCTCGTCGAGCGCGACGTAGGTCACGTAGCACGAGTTCGTATGCCGCCGGTCGCCCGTCAGCACGTTCTCGGCCAGCACTTTCACGCCGACTTCCATGGACGTCTTCCCGGCGAAGTTGACGCGCGCCAGCGCGGTGACGAGGTCGCCGACGTGGATCGGCTCGCGGAAGTCCACCTTGTCGACCGACACCGTAACGCACTCGCGATGCGCGTGGCGAATCGCCGCGATGGCGGCCACGCGATCGACCAGCGCCAGAATGTGGCCGCCAAAGACGTTGCCCATGATGTTCGCGTGCGGCGGCATCATGAGCTCGGTCATGACGGCTTCGGACTCTCGGGGATGGCGGCTGGGCTGAGGCATCAGTAATCCACGGGCCGCAGGTAGAATTCGCCGATCGCGGTCTGCGAGAGAACGGCAACCGTCGGTAGCCGGCGCTTCCAGTGTGTCGAATCGAGTCGCTTCCGCACGATTTCCACCTCTTCCTTATTAAAGCCCGTCGGCTCCTCACCGCGGATCAGGTGGTACAGGATCCGGTCGGCGTTCAGGTACGAGACTCCGAGGTCGCCTTCATCGGTCTGGCCCTTGATCAGGTCGGCGGTCGCGGGCTTGCCGACGATCTCTTCAGGTACGCCGACATGGCGCGCCAGGGTCCACACCTGCGTCTTGAACAGGTCGCCGAGCGGGTTGACGGGCGGCGCGTCGTCGCCGTGCCAGGTGAAGTAGCCGAGCAGCCGCTCCGATTTGTTGCTGGTGCCGAGCGGGAGGGCGTCGTGCTTGGCGGAAAGGTCGAACAGCACGATCATCCGCGCGCGGGCCATGATGTTGCCGAGCCGGTGCGGATCCCGATCGCCGACTTCCGCGACCAGGCCGTCGACGGCGGTCGAGATGTCGACCGTGATCGCCGGGATGCCGAGCTTGTCGATGACGAGCTGCGCGTGCGCCAGACTCTCGGGGCTCGATGTGCGGTAGGGCATGCGCACGCCGATCACGTTTTCTTTGCCCAAGGCCTCCACCGCCAGGAAAGCCGTCAGCGCGGAGTCGACGCCGCCCGACAGTCCGACCAGTCCTTTCTCGAATCCGCGGCGGCGCACGACCTCGTCTTTCAAGAAGCTCACGAGCCACTTGCGCGTCAGCTCGGCGTCGATGGCGAGGGGATCGGGATCGGCGGGACGGTTCGTGACGATGTCCACGTGCGGCGTGCGACGTGCGGCGTGCGGCGGGCTGCCATTCGTCGCCGGGTCGAAGCGCACCTTCTGATCCTGCTTGTTACCGCTCAAGCTCTTGGTCAGCACCGGCAGCGCGCTCTGCAGGTCGGCGAGCAGCGGCGAATCCGAGCGCGCCGTGGTGAGCGCGTCGAGATCGACATCGGCCGTCAGCAGCGCCTCTTCGAACAGCGGGCCGCGCGCGATCACGCGACCCGTCGGATCGATGACGGCCGACGCGCCGGGGAAGCCCTTGCCGCCTTCGAACCCGACGAGATTCGCGAGCGCGACGAACACGCCGTGCTCTTCGGCGATGCCGCGCACGATGCGTTCCCAGCGGACGACGGACGCCGGCAATGTTTCGCCGTCGCAATCCTCGTCCGGCTCGCCCAACCCGCGCGCCGGCGACGCGCTCGGCACGATCACGAGCTGCGCGCCTTCCAGCGCCGCGACGGTCGCCGCGAGCGAATGCCAGGCGTCCTCGCAGATCAGGATCGCCGCCCGGCCGCCCCACCCCGTGTCGAACGAGCGGACGCCGTCCTGGCCGCGATCGACGAACCGCTCCTCGTCGAACACGCCGTAGGTCGGCAGAAAGACTTTGCGATGCACGTGCCGCACGTCCGGCTCCTTGGAGCCGAGCGTCACGTACAGCGCGGAGTTGTAGATATGATTCTGGAAGCGCTCGTAGAAGCCGAGTGAGACGTCGATCGCGGGGCCGTGGTAGGACGCGGCGAGGTCGCGAGCCAGCGTCCCGGCGGTAACCGCCAGCTCTTTCACGCCGCCTTCGACGAAGTAGCCCGACGTCGCCGTTTCGGGGAAGATCACGAGGTCGGGGCGCGGCTCCAGCCGGCCCGCCTGCGTGACAACGGCGCCGATGCGCGCGACATTGTGGGCGTATTCACCTTTGTCGGGCCGGAACTGCGATACGGCCAGTCGTAACACCGTCATGCAGGGATAATAACGTGACAATCCTCTATATCGCACTTGGCGGCGTGGCCGGCACGTTGTCGCGCTACGGTCTCGAGGGGTGGATTCAAAGCCGCGCGGCCACTGGCTTTCCACTCGGCACCCTGACCGTCAATCTCACCGGCTCGTTCGTGCTCGGCTTCGTGATCCGCTTTGCGACCGGCGCGGCGCTGATCAGCCCCGATCTGCGGGCCGGTCTCACGATCGGCTTCTGCGGCGCCTTCACGACGATGAGCACGTTCAGCTACGAAAGCGTCGCGCTGCTCACCGATGGCGACTACGGCCGCGCCGCGCTCTACATGTCCGCCACGATTCTCGGCTGCGTCCTGGCCGTCGTCACCGGCACGGCGCTCGCGAACAAGCTCCTGTGAGGACTCGATGACCGAAACATTCCGCGGCGAGCGCACGCTGATGCGCGTCTTCATCGGTGAAAGCGACAAGTATCATGGCCGGCCGCTGTACGAGGCGCTGCTCGAGCGATTCCGCCTGAAGGGACTCGCCGGCGCCACCGTGCTCCGCGGTGTCGCGGGGTTCGGCGCGTCGAGCAAGCTGCACACGGACAAAGTGCTGCGCCTCTCCGTCGATCTGCCGCTGATCATCGAGGTCGTGGAAACGCACGAGACGATTCAAGCCGTCTTACCAGATCTGAGTGAGATGATCGGCGGCGGCTTGATCACGCTCGAGAAGGCGAACGTGATTTTGTATCGCCCCGCCCCGAATCCGGGCTGAGCGCGCTTCAGCCGGGAAACTCGCGGCGGGTCCTGGGTATGTACAGTTCAATGCGTTTGTCACTTCGGTTCGTCATCCCCTTGCTCGTCGCTCTGGCCGGCTTCGCCTACGCCGCGCTGCCGCTCGTCGACAAGCTGATGCTGCGATGGTTCAGCCGCGACCTCGAGGTCCGGGCGAACCTGATCGCGCGCACGGTCGAAGATCCGATGCAGGACCTCATCGCGTCGGGTAACCGCCGGCGCATCCAGCAATTCTTCACGCGGATCACGCAGGATGAGCGCCTGCTCGCGCTCGCGTTTTGCCCGACGGACTCCACGAGCGCGATCGCCACGCCGACCTTGCCCGCCGAGGTGCGCTGCAGCGACCTCGGTGATTTCGAGCAGCAGGGATTGCTCCAGACCGCGAAAGGCCCCGTGTTCGTGTCGGTCCGGCGGCTGAACCACACGCCGAGTCTCGACACGCTGAGCACGCCGGGCGGCTCGCTCGCGGCGCCGCTGGGTCAGCTCGTCCTGATACACGACATGAGCTTCATCACGCGGCGGAGCCGCGAGACGCGCGAATACCTCTTTCTGTTCTTCGTCGGCATCGGCTTGACGGTCGCCATCATCACCGTGGTCATCGCGCAGCTTTCGTGGCGCGGCTGGATTCAAGGCATGCGCGCGCTGCTGCGCGGCGAGCGGCTCGTCCCGATCGCCAGCGGGCGCGGCGGACGGCGCGGGGCCGACGGCCCGCCCGCCGAGCTGCGCCCGATCGCCCGCGACTTGCGCGCGCTGATCGAGGATCTCGAGGCCGATCACCGCTCGCGCGACGAAAGCCAGCTGGCCTGGACGCCGGCGACGCTCCGCCAGATCCTGCATCGCGAGCTGCGGGGCCAGGAGATCATCGTCGTCTCGAACCGCGAGCCGTACATTCACATGCGCCGCGGCACCGGCGTCGAGGTGTGGCGTCCCGCCAGCGGGCTCGTGACCGCGCTCGAGCCCATCATGCGCGCTTGCTCCGGCACGTGGATCGCGCACGGCAGCGGCACCGCCGACCGTGAGGCCGTGGATGCGCGCGATCACGTCGCCGTACCGCCGCCGCCCGACGTGCCCGCGTATCAGCTGCGCCGCGTCTGGCTCACGCCCGAAGAAGAGTCGGGATACTACTACGGCTTCGCGAACGAGGGGCTCTGGCCGCTGTGTCACATCGCGCACGTGCGGCCGGTGTTCCGGCGCCGCGATTGGGATCAGTACATTGCCGTCAATCGCAAGTTCGCGCAGACCGTGGTGGACGAGGCGAAGTCGCGCGATCCGATCGTGCTGGTACAGGACTATCACTTCGCGCTGCTGCCGCGGATGATTCGGGAGGCGCTGCCGGCCGCGACGATCATTTCGTTCTGGCACATCCCCTGGCCCAACCCGGAAGCCTTCGCGATTTGTCCCTGGCGCGAGGAGCTGCTCGACGGCCTGCTTGGCAGCACGATCCTCGGCTTCCACACGCAGTTTCACGTCAACAACTTCGTCGATACCGTCGACCGCCTGCTCGAGGCGCGTGTCGATCGCGAAGACTTCTCCGTCACCTATCGCGCCAAGCAGACATCCGTGCGCCGCTACCCGATTTCCGTCGAGTGGCCGCCGCCCATGGAGTTGCTCGTGCCGGTCGAGCAGTGTCGCACCGAGATCCGCCAGCGCCACAATCTCCCGCCGGAGCACGCCGTGGGCGTCGGCGTCGAACGGATGGACTACACGAAGGGGATCGAAGAGCGCCTCCGCGCCGTGGAGCGCCTGTTCGAGCTCGAGCCCCAATGGATTGGCAAGTTCACGTTCGTGCAGATCGCCGCGCCGTCGCGCGTGCACATCGACGAGTACCGCGCCTATGAAGGGCGCGTGCGCGATCTCGCGACACGGATCAACCAGCGCTTCCCGGAGGCGCTGCATCCGCCGATCATCCTGAAGATCGAGCATCACCAGCCGGACCAGATCTTCGAGTACTACCGCGGCGCCGATCTCTGCATGGTGACGAGCCTGCACGACGGCATGAATCTCGTCGCCAAGGAATTCGTGTCGGCGCGCGACGACGAGCGGGGCGTCTTGATCCTCTCGCTGTTCACCGGCGCGGCCCGCGAACTGCCCGAAGCGCTGATCGTGAATCCCTATGACACCGACGAATGCGCCGCCGCGTTGCAGCTCGCGCTCACCATGAGCAACGCGGAGCAGCGGACGCGCATGCGCCTGATGCGGGGCCTCGTGCAGGAGTTCAACGTGTTTCGCTGGGCGGGCCGCATGCTCATGGACGCGGCGGCGCTGCGGCGGCGCGGCCGGCTGCCGGACGCCACGGGCCGCATCGCCGAGGGCCGGCGGCGCATCGGCATTCATGAGCCGGCGTAGGTCGCCCCCTCCGCCGCCGCCGCGGCGCGAGTGGGCGTACTTCTTCGATCTGGACGGGACACTCATCGATTTCGCCGACACACCGCGGGGGGTGCGGGTTGGCGAGGATATCCGCCTCCTGCTCGAACGCCTGTACCGCGCCACCGGCGGAGCGGTCGCCCTGATGAGCGGCCGGCCGATCAGCGAGCTGGATCATCTGTTCCCACACGTGCGCATGCCCGCGGCCGGCCAGCACGGTCTCGAGCGACGGACGGCGCGCGGCACGATCCGCCGGCACCGCGTTCCGGCCGGGCCGATCGAGCGCGCGCGGCGCCGCATCGCCGCGGCGGCGGACGGCAAGAAGGGATTACTGCTCGAAGACAAAGGGATGTCGTTCGCCCTGCACTATCGCCGCGCGCCCCGCCTCGCCGGCTACGCGCACCGGCTCGCCCGCTCGGTGCTCCCCCTGCTCGGCGAGCGCCGCTTCTGCATCCAGCGGGGTAAGTACGTCGTGGAGCTGAGACCTTCCGGCAAAGACAAGGGCGTGGGCGTGCGGGAATTCCTGCGCGAGCGGCCGTTTCGCGGCCGCATTCCCGTGTTCGTCGGCGACGACGCGACCGACGAGCTCGGCTTTCGCGCGGTGAACCGGCTCGGCGGCCACTCCATCAAGGTGGGTCCGGGGCCGAGCAGCGCGGGCTGGCGCCTGGCGAACGTGCGCGCCGTTCGCGAGTGGCTCGCGTCATGACCGCGTCGCTCGACCTCGCGCTGATCGGCAACGGCACGGTCGGCGCGCTCATCGACCACAACGCCGACGTCGTGTGGGCGTGCTTTCCGCGCTTCGACGGCGACCCGATGTTCTGCTCGCTGCTGAAAGAGCGCAGCGGCCAGAAGGACGACGTCGGTTTCTGGGCGGTCGAGCTGCTCGATCGCGTGAAGATCGAGCAGCACTACCTGCACAACACGCCGCTCCTGATCACGCGCATGACGGACTCGCAGGGCGGCGCGATCGAGATCACGGACTTCGCGCCGCGCTACGAGCACCACGGCCGCATTTTCTGCCCGATGATGATCGTGCGGCGCGTGCGCCGCCTCGCGGGACATCCCCGCATCCGGGTGCGCGCGCGGCCGGCGCAGGACTACGGCCGGCCGCTCTCCGAGGTCACGCACGGCTCGAACCACATCCGTTACGTGAGCGACAAGCTCGTGCTGCGTCTCACGACCGACGTCCCGGTCACGACGATCATCGAAGAGAACGCGTTCTTTGTGCAGGACGCGGTGACGCTCGTGCTGGGCCCCGACGAGACGCTGCAGAGCTCGGTCGACGAGGTAGCCCAGCGCTTCATCGGCGAGACCGTGCGCCACTGGCGCGACTGGGTCCGCAACCTCGCGATCCCGTTCGAGTGGCAGGACGCGGTGATCCGGGCCGCGATCACGCTCAACCTCAACGTGTTCGAGGACACGGGCGCGATCATCGCGGCGGTGACGACGTCGATCCCTGAGGCCAACGACACCGTCCGCAACTGGGATTACCGCTACTGCTGGCTGCGCGACGCCTATTTCGTCGTGCACGCGCTCAACCGCCTCGGCACGACGCAGACAATGGAGCGGTATCTCCAGTACATCCTGAATCTCGTCGCCGACGGCGCCGACCGGCCGCTCGATCCGGTCTACACAATCAGCGGCCATCGTCTCCCGCCGGAGCGGATCGTCGACACGCTCCCCGGCTATCGCGGCATCGGGCCGGTGCGCGTCAGCAATCAGGCGGCGGAGCAGACCCAGCACGACGTGTATGGCTCGTCGATTCTCGCCGCGGCGCACGTGTTCTACGACCGCCGCCTCGTGCATCAGGGCGACGAGACGCTGTTTCGGCGGCTCGAGCCGCTGGGAGAGCGCGCCTACCGGCTATACGACAAGCCGGACGCCGGGCTCTGGGAGCTGCGCGGCTCGCAGCACGTCCACACGTTCTCGGCGGTCATGTGCTGGGTGGGGTGCGATCGGCTCGGGCGAATCGCCAAGCAGCTGGGCCTCCAGGATCGCGCGACGTATTGGTGCGACCGCGCGCGCGAGATCCGCGAGCAGATTGAACGGCGGGCATGGAACGAGAAGCTGGGAAGCTTCGTCGCCACGTTCGACGGCGACACGCTCGACGCCAGCCTGCTGCGTCTCAGCGAGCTGTTTTTCGTGAGCGACGACGACCCGCGGTTCGTGTCCACCGTCCGCGCCATCGGCAGGGAGCTGAAGCGCGGCAATTTCGTGTTTCGTTATCTCACACCCGACGACTTCGGCAAGCCGACGAACGCGTTCCTCGTCTGCACGTTCTGGTACATCAACGCGCTCGCGGCCATCGGAGACCGTGATGAGGCGCGCAAGACGTTCGAGTATCTGCTCGAGTGTCGGAATCGCCACGGGCTCCTGGCCGAGGATATCGATCCGAACACACGGGAGCAGTGGGGAAATTTCGTACAGACTTACAGCATGGTCGGGCTGATTCTTTCGGCTATTCGATTGTCGCAGCGGTGGGACCAGGCCTTCTAGCTACCAGCGATCCGGTTTCCCGGCGTCGGGAATGAACAGCTGTTGCCTGAGTCGTGCCGCGCCAAATTTCCCGATCAATTGCTGCGCTTCCTGCGACACGAAGAAGTCGGCGAGCGCGCGCGCGTTGGCGCTCGCGTGCGGGACTTCCATCACATGATAGACGTTGTAGAACAGGGTGTCGCCCTCGACCAGCGGCACGAGCTGGAGCTTTGGTCGCCAGGTGAGAAACGTGGGACGGTCTGTGATGGTGTAGGCGCGCTTTTGATCGGCCATCTGCAGCGTCGCGGCCATGCCCTGCCCGGCCTCGATGTACCAGTCGCCCGGCGCGGGCGGCGTGATCCCCGCAAGGCGCCACAGCTTCAGCTCGAGGATCTGCGTGCCGGAGCGGTCGCCGCGCGAGACGAACGGTGCGCGCGCCGCGGCGATGGCGCGCATCGCGGCAGCGGCGTCGTGACCGCCCGCGAGTTTCGCGGGGTCGCTCGCCGGACCCACGAGCAGGAAATCGTCGTGCATCACGAGCCGGCGATGCACGAAGAAGCCGGAATCGACGAGCGCCCGCTCCAGCTCCGGCGCGTGCACCAGCACCACGTCGGCATCGCCGCGCCGCGCGATCTCGATCGCCTGGCCGGTGCCGACCGCGAGCACCTTCACGTGCAGATGACTTTTGGCTTCGAAGACCGGCAGAATCGAATCGAGCAGCCCCGCGTCGCGCGTGGAGGTCGTCGTGGCGAGCACGACGTCCTGCGACTGGGCTAATGCGCTGACGGCGAGCAGCAGGTGCAGCATGGCTACCTCTTACAGAGCTGCGCCTCGGCGG
>DATDEZ010000052.1:0-9699 GCA_036522875.1 Gemmatimonadales bacterium
ACGTCGAGCTCCCCCTCCGCTTCGCGCACCAGCTGGCGCGAGATATAGAGCCCGAGCCCCGTGCCGCGGTTGCCCTTGGACGTGGCGAACGGCCGGAACAGGCGCTTCGCGATATCGGGCGCGATGCCAGGCCCATTGTCGGTGACGGTGACGCAGACGCGACCGCCCGTGTCGTCCACGAAGCTGTCCACCGTGAGCCGCCGCGGCGGCGTGACGGCGCGCAGCGCGTCGAGCGCGTTGCTCAGCAGATTGACGATCACCTGCTCCAGCCGATTCGCGTCGCCGATCACGCTCGGCAACAGGGCATCGAGCCGCCCTTCGATCGAGATCTCGTCGATGGTGAACCGGTAGGACACGAGGTCGAGCGCGCTGCGCACCACGTCGTTGAGATTCACGGTCGCGGCGCGCTTCTCGCCGGCGCGCACGAAGCGCAGGAGCCCGCGCAGCAGCTTGGCCGCGCGCTGCGCCTGGCGCAGGATGCTGTGCATCTCATTGCGCTGCTGCGCGGGAAGCTTGGCATCGGCGAGCCGCAGCTCGGCGTGGCTCGCGATCGCCATCAGCGGATTGTTGACCTCGTGCGCCACGCCGCTGAGCAGCTCGCCGGCCGCGGCAAACCGGCCTTGCTCTTCGGCGCGATCGCGGAGCACCCGCGTCATCTGGTTGAAGTGCGCCGTGACGTTCCCCAGCTCGTCGGCCCGCGCGACCGGGACCTGCGTCGTGAGGTCGCCATCTGCAACCTGCTGAATTCCGCGCTCGAGTGCCGACAGCGGCACCCAGAGGCGCCGCCGCACGAGGAGGAAGGAGATGGGCAGGAGGATGACGCCGACGACGAGGACGATGAGCGCCGCGGAGCGGCCGAGATATCCGGTGACGACCAGCGTGAGGGCCGCGGCGTAGAGCATGGCGCCGACGATCACCGCGACCAGCAGCACGCGGAGACTCTTCGTCATGGAGTCCACCCGACCACTAGACGGATCGCCGCGCACGGTCTAATCTCTCGCGTCTCCCAACTCCAGGTTCCGCAATGCGTACACTGAGCGTCATGGCTTCTTTCGGTGTCCTGCTGCTCCTCGGGTGTTCTCACGCCACCACCGCGGCGCATCCGGCCGGTCCGGCGCCGTCCCAGACTACGACTGGCGCCCGACAAGATACGACACACGCGGGCGGCGGTGCTGGTCGCACGCAAACGCTCGCCGACGCCGTCGCCCCCAAACCCTACAACCAGGTCATAACTGCCGGTGCCGTCACGGATTCCGGCGTCTTCATAATACATCAGATCGGCGAGAAGCTGTTTTATGAAATCCCGACCGGGATGTTCGGCCGGCAGTTTCTCCTCGTGGCCGACCAGCGCGGCACCGTCCGCGGTATCCGCTACGCCGGTGAAGAAATCAGCGACCGCATCGTCGTGTGGGAGCGGATGGGTAATCGCGTGCTCCTGCGCATCGTGTCGTACGCCATGCGCGCCGATACGACGTCCCCCGTCTATCGCGCGGTCCAGCTCTCGAACATTTCGCCGATCATCATGAGCTTCGACGTCGCGGCCTGGAAGAAGACGCAAGGCGCCGACAGCAACGCGGTGATCGAGGTGACGAAGCTGTTCACCACCGACGTCGGCGAATTGAACGTGCGGCAGTCGGGTGTGCGGGTGCGCCGCATGGATCCCGCGCGTTCGATCGTACAGCGGGCGCGCTCGTTCCCGCGCAACGTCGAAGTCAGCGCCCTCCAGACCTTCGAGGTCGACTCCGTACCGGGGCCGGCCGGTGGGCCTCCCAACCGCTCGCTGAATTCGCTGACGATGCTGATGAACTACTCGATGGTGCTCTTGCCCGACAAACCGATGATGGCGCGGCTGTGCGACGATCGCGTCGGGTTCTTCAACATCTCGTTCGAGGACTTCGACGAGACCCGCGTGTTCGGTCCGCGCCGCTGCTTCATCAAGCGCTTCCGCCTCGAGCCCAAGGATCCGGGTGCGGCCGTGTCCGATCCGGTCCAGCCGATCGTCTGGTGGATCGATCCCGCGACGCCCGCCAAGTGGCGGCCGTGGCTGATCAAGGGCGTCGAAATGTGGGAGCCGGTGTTCCGCGCCGCGGGTTTCAGCAACGCGATCGTCGCGCGTGTGGCCCCGACCGACAGCGCGGACTTCGATCTCGATGACGCCCGCAACTCCACGATCCGGTGGCTGCCGTCGACCATCGAGAACGCCTACGGCCCCAGCGTGAGCGATCCACGCTCGGGCGAGATTCTGAACGCCAACATCGGCTTCTACCACAACGTCACGAGCCTGGTGGAGGCGTGGTACTGGACGCAGGCGGGCGCGTCCGACGCGCGCGCCAGGCAGCTGCCGTTCCCCGATTCGCTCATGGGGTTGATGGTGGCCTACGTCGCCATGCACGAGGTCGGCCACAGCCTCGGCCTGCGACACAACATGATCGCCTCGAGCTACTATCCGGTCGATTCGTTGCGCAGCCGGTCGTTCACGTGCGGCAACAAGAACACGAGCCCGTCGATCATGGACTATGCGCGCTATAACTATGTCGCGCAGCCGGGCGATAGCGCCTGCCTGATGCAGGGCGTCGGCACGTACGACTTCTACGCGATCAACTGGGGCTATCGGCGGATTCCCACCGCGCCCTCGCCCGACGCCGAGCGGCCGGTGCTCGATTCGCTGGCGCGGCTGCAAGATGCCAATCCCTGGTTTCGCTGGATCGGGGACGGCGATCCCGTCGACCCCCGCATCGCAACCGAGGCCATCGGGGACGATCCGGTGAAGGCAAGCGGCTACGGCGTGCGCAACATCAAGCGCCTGGTGCCGATGCTGATCGCCGCGACCACCAACGACAAGCTCGACAACTACGATCTGCTGGACGAGATGTACGGCGAGCTGATCGGCCAGTGGGCGCGCGAGATGAATCACGTGGCGGTGGAGGTGGGCGGCGTCTATCAGTTCACCAAGTACGCGAGCCAGTCGGGAACCGTGTATCAGCCCGTGCCGCGCGCCAAGCAGGCGGACGCGGTGCGCTTCCTGAACGAGAACGTGTTCGCGACCCCGTCGTTCTTCTTCGATCGAGAAATTCTGCGTCGCATCGAGCCGACGGGGTTCGTCGAGCGGGTGCGCGCGCGCCAGAACGCGGTTCTGAACACCCTGTTCTCGGACGCGCGGCTGTCGCGGGTCGCGGAGGCGCAAGCCACACTGCCCGCGGGCGAGGCGTACACGATCGCCGACCTGTTCGGCGACGTGCGGCGCGGCATCTTCTCCGAGCTCGGGACGGGAGCGGTCACGGTCGACCCGTACCGGCGGAACGTCCAGCGGTCGTTCGTCGACCAGATGGAGCGGCTGATTTCGACGCCGCTCGTCACGCCGCTGCCGCCCGGCTTCACGCCGTTCCCGGGCTTTGAGCCGCCGCCGCCGCGCCCCGCGGATGCGCGGGCCCAGGCTCGACTCGAGCTGGTCGACCTCCAGGCGACGCTGAAGGGCGCGCAGGCACGGGCCGGGGATCGCGCGACGCGGGCCCACATCGTCGATCTGCTCGCGCGCATCGACCAGATCTTGAATCCGAGGTGAGAAACTTGAATCGGTCTTCCTGGCGCTTGAGCGCGGTCGGCACCGTCGTCGTGCTCACGGCCGCACTACCCAACCGCGTCGCCGCTCAGTCCTTCGAGCAGCGGCTCCTCGCGGTCCCCGACACCGCGAGCGTCCGGCAGATGTCGCGCGATCTGTCCGCGGTGCCGCACATGGCCGGGACACCGGCGCAGGCGACCACGCGCGACTACGTGCTCGATAAAATGAAGTCGTGGGGCATCGAGGCGTGGAGCAAAGAATACAACGTCTACATGCCCCAACCTGATACCGTGGCGGCCTGGCTCATCAACGGCAAGCACACCACGCGGCTGACGCTGACCGAACCGGTGAGCGGAAAAACCGCGGAGGTTCCGCCGTTCAACGGCTACACGGGCGACGGCAACGTCACCGCCGACGTCATCTACGTGAACTACGGGCTGATCGAGGACTACAAGACGCTCGACTCGCTGGGCCTGAGCGTGAGCGGCAAGGTCGTGCTCGCGCGCTATGGCCGTTCGTTCCGCGGCATCAAGGCGCGGGAAGCGCAGAAGCGCGGCGCCGTCGGACTGATCGTGTATTCGGATCCGCAAGAGGACGGCTACTTCCGCGGCGATGTGTACCCGAAGGGGCCGATGCGCAACCCGGACGGCATCCAGCGCGGCAGCATGATGAACGGCAACGGCGATCCCACGACGCCGAGCTGGTCGTCGGTCGAGGGCGCGCGCCGCCTGCCGGAGGATTCGCTCGACATTCCGAAAATTCCCATCATTCCGATGAGCTACGGCAACGCGCGGCGCTTTCTCGAGGTCATGACCGGTCCGTCGGTGCCGCAGAGCTGGCAAGGCGGGCTGCCGTTCCGCTATCACGTGGGCCCCGGACCCGCGCAAGCGCATCTGCACGTGAAGACCGAGCGCGGCGAGCGCGGCTTTCACAAGATCTGGAATACGATCGGCATGATCCGCGGCTCTCGCTGGCCCGACGAATGGGTCGTCGTCGGCGGGCACCGCGATGCCTGGGGGCCCGGCGCGCGCGACAACGTCAGCGGCACCGTCTCGGTGCTCGAGTCCGCGCGTGCGTTCGCCACGCTCGTGCAGGCGGGTCTCAAGCCGGCGCGCACCGTGGTGTTCGCTACCTGGGACGCGGAAGAGTGGGGGCTGATCGGATCGACGGAGTGGGTCGAAGAGCTCGAGGACACACTGCGCGCCCACGTCGTCGCGTACATCAACGAGGACGGCACGTTCTCGGGCCCAAACTTCTCGGGCGCCGGGTCGCCCTCCCTCAAGCCGCTGTTCCGCTCAGTGGCCCGCGCCGTTCCTGATCCGGTGGGGCCCGGCTCGGTCTACGACGTCTGGCTCAAGGCGCACAACAACGACACCACCGCGCTGACGATGGGCAACCTCGGCGGCGGATCGGATTTTTCCGGCTTCTATCACCATCTCGGCATACCGTCGGGCGGGATCGGCTTCGACGGCCCCGACGGCATCTATCACTCGGCCTACGATTCGTATGACTGGATGACGCGCTTCGGCGATCCCGGCTACAAAGCCCACCGCGCCGGCGCGCAGCTCGTCGCCGTCATCCTCGGCCGCCTCGCCAACGAGGATCTGCTGCCGCTCGATTACGCGGCGTTCGGGACGGAGATGGACGGTCTCGTCACGGAGCTCGACTCCGGCATCGCCAAGAAGCAGTGGACGCAGTCGGTCAGCACGCAGGCGCTGAAGGACGCGCTCGATCGCTTCACCGCGGTCGCCCGCGCGTTCGGGAACGCTCGCGATGCCGCGCTGCGCGCCGGACCCATCGACTCGACGCGCGCGCAGCGGGTCAATCACGCGCTCATGCAGGTCGAGCGGCGCTTGACGCGGCCCGAGGGTCTCGTGAGCCGCCCGTGGTTCAGGAGCCTGCAGTTCGCCGCGGATCTCGACAACGGCTACGCGACGATGGCGTTCCCGAGCGTGAACGAAGCGATTCGCTACGGCGACGCCGCGACCGCGAACAAGGAACTCGGCGACCTGGTGAGTCGCGTGGATCAGGCGCGTGCCGCGCTGGTGGAGGCGGCTGCGGCGTTGCGGTAGCGACCGCCAATCCCTATCATGGCCGGGGAGGCGTATGACTGACCCAAAGACTCGCATCGTGATCGGCTATGCCATCTGGGCGACGATCTGCGCCGCCGCAGCCGGCTTCGCGATGGCGCTGATTCATACCTGGTTCTTCAGCTACCATCCCGGCCGGTTCGGGGCAATCGAAACGCTCGTCAGCGGCATTGAGCTGTCGGTCGCCATCGCGGCCGGGCAGGGCGCGGTCGCGCTGGTCACCGGCAATGTTCTCGCGCACCTGAACCGCGCGCTCCAGTCGACCGTGCTGCTCGGGCTCCTGATCGGCGCGTTCGACTTCGTCATGTACTTCCTCCAGATGGCCGTCCCGGCGACCGAGCTCAACTGGATTCCCGATCTGGCGATCATCGTCGCCGTCACCATACTGATCACGGCCCTCGGCTCGCGTCGAGTCAGCGCGACGATGTCGGGAGCCTAGTTCGCGTATGGCGGACGAACGTCTCCAAGAGCTCGAGCGACGCGTCGCCGAGCTGGAAGGCATCGTCCGGCAGCTCCTCGTTCGTTCCATAGCGGCCCCGCTCGCTCGCTCCGCGCGCGATCTGCCCGCGCGGACCATGGCGCCGGCACCAAGCCCGGCGCCCGCCGCTCCGGTCGCACCTCGCGTCATGGTCAAGCCGAAGGTCGAAATCCCGCCCAGCGGTGGCGCTTCCGATCGCGGCATCGACTTCGAGCAATGGGTTGGGCAGCGCGGCCTGCTGATCGTCGGCGTGCTCGCGCTGCTCGCGACGGGCGGGTTCTTCCTGAATTACGCGATCCTGCATGGCTGGATCCCGCCGGTCGTGCGGGCGAGCGGAGCAATTCTGGCCGGCGCCGGATTGGCCGTGTGGGGAGACCGGCTGGTTCGGCGAGGGCTGCAGCGCTACGGGGCCGCCATCATCGGTGGCGGCGGCGGACTCCTGTACCTCGGCATCTGGGCCGCCGCCGGACCCTACGAGCTCGTCGGACGGCAGATCGGGATCATGCTGCTCGCCGCCACCAGCGGGCTCATCGTCGCGCTCGCGATCCGTCACGCGGTGGAGGGACTGGCGATCTGGGCGCTCGCCGGCGCCTATCTCGCGCCGATCTTCCTGCACGGGCCGACGCCGGAGCCGGAGAAGTTTCTCGCCTACCTCGCCGTGATCGGCGCGATCTGGATGATCCTGGCCCAGCGGGTCCACTGGCGCACGACGTTCAACAGCGCGCTGTTCGGATTCTTCCTGATTCCCGCGACCGTAATGCCCAACGCGATGAACACGCCGGCCGGGGTCAACTACGTCGTGTTCGGCATGGTGCTCGCGCTGCTGGCGACGCATCCCAGGTCCGTGCCGTGGCCCGAAGGCCGGTTGGGCGCACTGGTCATCGGCTGGACGTTGCTGTTCGCGTCGCACGCCGACGACCGGCTGCGCTGGATCGCGTTGGGCGGCGGGGCGCTGGTCACGGTGATCGTGTGGTGGCAACAGCGCGATGCCGCTCCGCTCGCCGGCCTGCGCGAAAATCGCGTCGCGGCCGAGTTTCTCGTGTACCTGACGCCGCTCGTGCTGATCGGTCTCGCGGCGTTCGACGCTCCGAACGCGATTGTCGCGTGGGGCGGGGCACTGCCGCTGGCGTTCGGCGTCTTGTATCTCGGCAGCGGCTGGGTGGCACGAGCCGAGCACATGATCGTGATGGGGTTCGTCTTGATCGGGCTCGCGATCTCAGGACAGTGGAACGGCGCGACGGTCGCAGCCGGCTGGGCGGTGCTCGCCGCCGCGGCGAGCGCGAGCGGCCGCTGGGCCAAGCGGCCCGGCGCCGCGGAGGTCGGCGCGGCGATCGCGGCATTCGCGTTTGTGCAGCTCTTCACCTGGGCGATGCTCAGCGCCAACAGCCCCGTCCTGCTCGGCACCTGGTCGCGGGCGTGGTATGTCGCGCTCGCGGGACTCGCGCTCACGGCGCACTGCTGGGACACGCGGCGGGAGGCCGCGCACGACAACAAGACCGGTCTCGTGCTCTGGTCGCTCGCCGCGGGCGCGTTACTCGCGGGCGGGTCCGTCGAGCTCATTCAGATCGTCGGCGGCAAAGAGTTTCTTGGCGGGGCGGTGCTGGTGCTGTATTGGTCGCTGTTCGCGCTGGGCCTGACGCGCGCGGCGGGGTCGTGGCCACCGTTCCGCGACGCGTTCGCCCGCCGGGTCGCCGCCGGGCTGTTTGCGGGCGCGTACGTCGTGCTGTTCACGATGATGCCGGACGGTCGCCCGGCGGCGGACCCCGCGTTTCTGGGGACGTGGTCTCTCGCCTGGTATGTGAGCGGCGTGACCGCCGTGCTCGCGGCCTGGTGGTCCCCGGCCGGCTCGGTGCGCGCACTGCTCTGGTGGATGGCGGGGATCTGCGTGTTCATCGGCGGCTCGCTCGAGCTGCGGCGCGCATTTCCGAGCGAGCTGGCCGGCGATCTCGCGATCAGCACGTTCTGGCTGCTGTATGCCGGCGCCCTCGTAAGCCTCGGATTCCGGCTCGACCAGAAAGTGGTCAGATCGGCGGGACTCGGCGTCGCGGCATTGGCGGCCCTGAAAATCGTCGTCTACGACCTGGCGGCGCTGCAAGCGCTCTATCGCGTCGGCAGTTTCTTCGTGCTCGCGCTGATTACGCTGGCGGTTGCCTACGCCTACAATCAGCGAGCGCGGCGGCAGCCTAGAGCTTCGGCAGAGTGATGCCGCGCTGCGCCTGGTATTTGCCTTTCTTGTCTTTGTAGGACACTTCGCACTCGTCGCCTTCGTCCGCCGTGAAGAAGAGCACCTGCGCGATGCCCTCGTTTGCATAGATTCGCGCGGGGAGGGGCGTCGTGTTCGAGATCTCGAGCGTGACGAAGCCTTCCCATTCCGGCTCGAACGGCGTCACGTTGACGATGATGCCGCAGCGCGCGTACGTGCTCTTGCCGAGGCAGATGGTGAGCACGTTGCGGGGGATCCGGAAGTATTCGACCGACGTGGCGAGCGCGAACGAGTTGGGCGGCACGATGCAGACGTCGCCCCGGAATTCGACGAACGACTTGGGGTCGAAATGCTTGGGGTCGACGACCGCCGACAGCGCGTTCGTGAAGATCTTGAACTCGGGCGCCACGCGCATGTCGTAGCCGTAGGACGAGACGCCGTAGGAGATCACGCCGTCACGGACCTGGCGGTCGGCGAACGGCTCGATCATCCCATGATCCTTGGACATCTTGGTGATCCAGCGATCAGATTTGATGGACATGGGGCCGAATGTAACGGCCCGTCGCCAACTTGACTAACGTTCCACCCTTAGTGAATTTTTTCACGAGCCAGGATGCAGCCCTACATCGCGTTCCTCATGTTGCTCGGGTTGGCCATCGTCGCCGGTGCGACGATGATCGTGGCGTCGCATTTCCTCGGCCCGCGGCGTCCGACCGACGTGAAAGAGCGGCCGTACGAGAGCGGCATGCCGCCGCTCGGCAGCGCGCACGAGCGCTTCTCGGTGAAGTTCTATCTCGTCGCGGTGCTGTTCATTCTGTTCGACATCGAAACCGTATTTCTCATCCCCTGGGCGACCATTTTCCTGGGCGGTGGAGGAGTAAGCTCCGTTTCGACGGGATTCCTCCTCGTGGAAATGCTCATCTTCCTGCTGATCTTGTTCGTTGGGTATATCTACGTTTGGAAGCGCGGCGCTTTCCAATGGGACTGAGCGCATGAAACGAGTCGGCGAAGTCCAAAGCCAGAACTATCTGCTCGCCAAGTTCGAGAACCTGGTCGACTGGGCGGTGAATTCCTCGCGCGCCAATTCGCTGTGGCCGATGCCGTTCGGCACGGCGTGCTGCGCGATCGAGTTCATGGCCACGGCCGCGAGCCGCTTCGACTTCGCGCGCTTCGGCATGGAGCGCCAGGCCTTCTCGCCGCGCCAGGCCGACGTGCTGATCTGCGCCGGCCGGCTGCCGTTCAAGCTCGCGCCCGTCATCCGCCGCATCTACGACCAGATGCCGCAGCCCAAGTGGGTCATCTCGATGGGCGCCTGCGCCTCGACCGGCGGCATCTTCGACAACTACTCGATGGTGCAGGGGATCGACAC
>DATDEZ010000053.1:0-15472 GCA_036522875.1 Gemmatimonadales bacterium
GCGTGGCGTCAGCATCGGGCTGTGGCTCTCGTGGCAGACGGCGCTGGCCGTGACGGCGATGGCGTTCATCCTGCTCGCTGCCGCCTTGGTGCGCGGATCTTCCGAGCCGTCCCCGGGGCGCGTCGGCTGGCCGCTGCCGGCCGCCTGCGCGTGGGGCGCGGTCGCCGCGATTGGCGGGCTCTGGCTGTGGGATCCGCACGGCGCGTGGCCCGAATGGTACACGTTCCTCTGGTTACCGGCGCTCGTCGGCGCGATCCTGCCCGCGCCGCGGCGCTGGGCACTCGCGGGAATGGCCGTGGTCGCGGGCACGGCGGCGGCCTTGCTTGCGTGGGGCGCGACCGTCGAAGGTCGGCTGGCGCTCGGCACCCGTGACGCGCAGCGGCTCGGTCAGGAAGGCGACGCGGTCGCCGTCGCGTTACTCGAGCGGCTGAGTCAGCAGGTCGCGCTTGCGCCGACGCCGCCGCGCACGGCCGGCGATCTCTATGCGCTCTGGGTGGGCTCACCGCTCGTCGCTGAGGACTATCCGGCGATGCTCGAGCTCTGGAGTCCGGGTCCTGAGCGTTTGCCGACCGCGGAGCTCCAGCTCGCGCAGCTCGACTTGCCGCCGGCGCTGCTTTCCACGCTCGCGCAAACGGCGACGGAGGGCGGGCCATGCATCGAGCGGCTCGAGCGCATTCCCGGCATCCACTACGTGCTCGTGGCGCCGCTCCAGAACCGCACCGTCTTGACGATCGGCGTCGGACCGCGCACCCGGCTCTTGCCGCCCGACCGCGTGGCGCGCTTCCTTCGCGGCGATCCCGGGGTCGAGCCGCCTTACACGATTTCGCTGTCGCTGCCCAGTCACGCGTCGGCGACCGGCGTGGGCGTCGAGTGGCGGCGCGAAGGGTGGACCGCGCGCGGCGAGCGGCAGGTCGACCTGCCCGGTGGGGCACGCCACGTGCATCTGCGCGTCGATCTCCGTGGACCATGGACGTTGCTGGTGCGGGGTGTCCTCGTCGTGCTGCTCGACGTCGCTCTGCTCGCCGGCGTCTGGCTCTTCGGCCTGCTCGTCGCGGACGGGTGGCGGGCGCGTCTGCCGGAGTTCGTCGCGACTCTGCGGACCAGCTATCGCGCGCAGCTCACGTCCGTGCTCGTCGCCTTCTTCGTGCTGCCGGTGCTCGGCTTCGCCGCGTGGAGCTTCAGCCGTCTGTCCGATGAGGCGCGGCGCTCCGGTGATCTTCTGATTCGACAGACCCTGCGTGACGCGACGGTCGGCGCAGAAATGGTCGCCCAGGAGCGGCCCGACGCGGTCGGCCGCTTGCTCGCGGATCTCGGCCGCCGCCTCGACGCCGAGCTGTGGTTATACCGCCGCGGTGTGCTCGTCGCGACCAGCTCGCCGGTCATGGCCGAGCTCGGGCTCGTCGATCCGCTCCTCACGCCGGCGGCGTTTCGCTCGACGCTCGCCGACGAGCTCGAGCTGACGATGGACGAGCGCACGGCGGGCCGGCCGACGCGCGTGGGATATTTGGTCGTGGCGCCGGGGCCGCCGGGCGAGCAATCCGTCCTCGCGGTCCCGCAGCTCCTCGACGATGAGCGAGTCCGCCAGCAACAAGAGGATCTGGCGCTGGCGCTCGCCCTCGGCACGCTCATGGGATTGGCGGCCGCCGTCTACCTCGCCGGGCTCGCGGCCCGCCGGCTCGCCAAGCCGGTCGCCGCGCTGCGCGAAGCGGCGATCGCGGTCGGCCGCGGCAGCGTGCCTCCGGCCTTCCCGCCCGGGACGCCGCGTGAGTTCGCGCCGGTGCTCAATGCGTTCGACCGCATGGTCACCGACGTGCGCCGCAGTCAATCCGCGCTCGAGGAGGCGCGCGAGCGGACGGCGCGCGTGCTGGCCAATGTGGCGACGGGTGTCATCGCGGTCGATGAAGCGCTGCGAGTCACCATGGCGAATCCTCGCGCGTCGGAGCTCGTGCTGGGCGGGGCCGAAACACTGACACCCGGCAACGTCCTGCCGCAAGCGACGCCGCGCGGCTGGGCGCCGGTCTGGCAGGCGGTCGCCGCGTTCATCGCCGAACACCGCGACGTGATCAAGGAGCTCGAGTTCGACGTCGGCGGCCGGCAGATTCGCGTCCAGCTCGCGCTGCTCGGCGCCGCTCCGGACGGCTGCGTCATCGCGCTCGACGACGCGACCGCGCTCGCGCGCGCCGCCCGCGTGCTGGCGTGGGGCGAAATGGCCCGCCAGGTCGCGCACGAGATCAAGAATCCGCTGACGCCGATCCGCCTCGGCATCCAGCATTTGCAGCGGATCAAGGGCAAAGCGGAGTCGAGCGCATTCGAAGCGACGCTGCAGGAAACGTCGGAGCGGATCCTCGCCGAGATCGACCGGCTGGACGGCATCGCGCGGGCGTTCTCCCGGTTCGGTACGCCGCCGGCCGAAGCGGAGCAGCTACCGCTCGAGCCGGTCGATCTCGCGGCTACGGCGCGGGAAGTCGTGCGACTGTACGATCTGGGCCCGGCGCGCGCGGCGCCGAAATTCGAGGTCCGCGCCGGCAATGGCGCGCCGGCGCTGGCGAGAAAAGATGAAGTCAAGGAGGTGCTGGTGAATTTGCTCGAGAACGCCCGGAATGCCGACGCCAAACGCGTGACGGTGCAGATCGCAGCGGGAGGGCGGCAGCTCATCGTCGTCGACGACGGCCGCGGGATCTCCGCCGAGGCGCTGCCGCGGGTATTCGAGCCCACCTTCTCGACGACGTCGAGCGGGGCCGGGCTCGGGTTGGCGATCGCGCGCCGCCTCGTCGAGAGTTGGGGCGGCGTCATTACGCTCGAGAGCGACCCCGGCAAAGGGACACGAGTCACTCTGACGCTCCAGACCGCCTCCTAGGGCACCTCCCGGGTGACCAACCTCACAACTCATGATGGAAAAAACGGACACAATGTGCAAAGTTGTGGCGGCCTTCCCCTCGTCCGAGGTGCCTAGTGCGAAACGGTGTCGTCGCTCTTGCGCTCGCCGCGCTCGTCCTCGCCCCGCGGCCGGCCCGCGCGCAGTTCTCGTTCGATGCGCGCCGCGTCGGCATGGGAGGCGTGTCCTTGAGCCGTGACGGCAACGTCCGCCGGTACAATCCGGCGTACCGCGCCGTGAAGAACAAGAGTCGAGCGACCGGCGCGCCCAAATTCACGATTCCCGTGCCGATCGGTCTGATCCAATTCTTCAAGGACCATCCGATCGGCCAGCTCGGCCACGACCCGATGTTCAGCCCCGACTCGGCCGCATTCAATCCGGTCGAGATCATGAACCTCGTGTTCAATCCGCCGATCTTCTATGAAGTGAAGAAGGCCCCGACACCCACCAACGACGTGGAATTCACGCTCGGCAAGAACCAGCTGATCCTGAATCTCGGCGCCACGCGCGTGCTGATTCCGGAACAGCAGTTCGGCCTGGGCTCGACGAGCCGCCTGCTCGATCTCGGCGTGGGGTTCGGTGGCATCAACGTCGGCGTGATGGGCTTCATTCAATACGACGTCGGGTTCACGCTCGACAGCGCGCTGCATTCTTTCCTGACCGACACCACGGTCGGCGCCCAGCCGCTCACCAACTATACGGTCATCGGTGACGGTGTCGCGCAGGCGGGCATCGCGCCCACCGTCGGCATCGCCGAACGCCTGACCCACGGCGCCGGTGGGAAGGATTCGGACGACGGCTTCTACGTCGGCGGCGCTCTCCATTATTATCTCGGCGGCACCTACGGGCGCGGCCTGGGGCCGGCGGGCTTTACGACCGGCGCGACCGTGCTCGGCAGCACCCCGACGCCGCTGCTCGACGGCACGCTGCTGACGTCGAACAAGGCGAACGGCCACGGCCTCGGCGGGGACGTCGGGGTGGTCTGGATCTCGGGACCGTTCGAAGTCGGGGCGGGCGCCAACGACATCGGCGCGCAGCTCACGTGGTCGGATACCAAGGTCCAACGCTTTCAGTACGACACGGCGGGTGACTCGATCACCACCACGCTCGTCGCGAATCATGTCGAGTCGAAGACGAAGCTGCCGATCACCTACATCGCGAACGCCGCGTTGCACATGGGGACCGGAACCACAGTCGGCGGAGACGTCGTCAACTCGGGCCGCGGCACGGTCATTCACGTCGGTGCCGAGCAGCGGACCGGTCCGTTCGCGCTCCGCGGCGGCATCTCGCGCGACCAGCGGAAGAAGATGCAGTTCGGCGCCGGCGCCGGTGTGCGATTAGGGCCGCTCGGGCTCGACGTCGGATTCTGGACCCACAGCAATTCACTGTCGACGCAGCGGGCCATCACGATGGCCACGTCGATTTCGATTTATTAGGGGGCGACCTATGAAGGCGTTTGCTGCCGCTCTCCTCGTGCTCGTCGCCGCCTGCGGCGAAGGGCGGGCGATCTTCAACATCGATGCCTACAGCTTCCTCGCCGGTACGGGGAAAGACACGATTCCCTACAACATTCCGGCCGGGCTCAGCGGGACCGCGTCGACCGTGCAGAAGATCAATCTGCCGCCGGGCTTCGGCAGCTCGGGGATCGATTCCATCGGCATCAGGACCGGCAGCGCGAATCTGATCAATGCGACGGGATCGGGCAGCATCGGGTTCCAGCTATTCTTCGCCTCCGATTCCGCGGCGACCTACAGCGCGCCCATGGCGCTCAATATCCCGCCGACGAACGTGAGCGGCGCCCAAACCGTGCCCGTCGTGATCACGGGTGATCTCACGGGAGTGGTCGACAGCCTGTTCAAGCAGCAGACGCTGTGGATGCGGATCGCCGCGACCGCCAACAACACCGGGGTGACGGCACTGACGGGGAAGGGCGCCCTGACCGCCCTGGTCATCCGCGTCATCCTGCAGGACAAGATCTTCTAGCGTACGCGGCGGGCTCTATATTTCGAGCCCGTGAGCACCCGACGTCCCACCGTGACGGTCATGGTGGGCGACGTGGCGGTGGGCAGCGCCCACCCGATCGTCGTCCAGTCGATGACCAATACCGATACCGCCGACGCGGCCGCGACGGCGGCCCAGGTCCGCGCGCTGCACGCGGCCGGGAGCGAGCTCGTCCGCGTCACGGTGAACACCGACGAAGCGGCGCGCGCGGTCCCGGCGATCGTCGCCGAGGTGGACGTGCCGGTCATCGGCGACTTCCATTACAACGGTCACTTGCTGCTCACGAAGTATCCCGCCTGCGCGCGCGCGCTCGCCAAGTACCGTATCAATCCGGGCAACGTCGGCACCAAGCGCCGGGACGACAATTTTCGCACGATCATCCAGGTCGCGATCGCCGAGGCCAAGCCGGTTCGGATCGGCGTGAACTGGGGCAGTCTCGACCAGCAGCTGCTCACCGACATGATGGACGCCAACGCCAAGCTCGACGAGCCGCGTGACGCGCGCGACGTCACGATGGAAGCGATGGTCGAAAGCGCCATGCGCTCGGCCGCACTCGCCGAGGAGTCGGGATTGCCGCACGACCGGATTATCCTGTCCGCCAAGGTGTCGGGCGTGCAGGATCTCGTGACCGTCTATCGCCTGCTCGCGTCTCGCTCCGACTATCCGCTTCATCTCGGGCTGACCGAAGCGGGGATGGGAACGAAGGGGGTGGTCGCGAGCACCGCCGGATTGTCGATCCTCCTTCAGGAAGGCATCGGCGACACCATCCGCGTATCACTGACGCCCAAGCCGGGCGGCGATCGGACGGAAGAAGTCCAGGTCGCCCAGCAAGTGCTCCAGTCACTGGGAATCAGAAGCTTCACGCCGCAAGTGACGGCGTGTCCGGGGTGCGGGCGCACGACCTCGACATTTTTCCAGGAAATGGCCGAGGACATTCAAACGCATCTCCGCGAGCGCCGCGTGGATTGGCAGGCGCGCTATCCCGGCTCCGAGGAGCTCCGGGTTGCCGTCATGGGCTGCGTGGTGAACGGTCCGGGAGAATCCAAGCACGCGGACATCGGGATCTCGCTGCCGGGGACCGCCGAGGAGCCGCGGGCGCCCGTGTATGTCGATGGCGCGCTGAAAGTCACGCTCAAGGGCGACACGATCGTCGCCGACTTCCTGAAGATTCTCGAAGAGTACGTCGAAGCGCGCTACGGTGCGCTAGCGAATCGGTGAGCCGAGCGGCACCTCGCGATCGGGGTGCACCAGGCAGATGTCCCCTTCACCGAGAATCACTCCCAGGGTCAGGACTTCAGAAAAAAACGTCGCGATTTGACGGGGCGGGAAATTGACGACCCCCAGGACCAGCTTGCCCACCAGATCGTCGGGATCGTAGTACTTGGTGATCTGCGCGCTCGAGTTCTTGACCCCGATCTCCGGTCCGAAGTCGATCCTGAGCTTGTAGGCCGGCTTCCGGGCCTGCGGGAATTGGTCCGCCTGAACGACCCGCCCCACGCGGATATCCACCAGTGTGAAATCGTCGTAGCTGATCTGTGTCATTTTCACTCCCAAGTGTCTCTTTTAGAGGTCAACTGCCCCCCGTCCCGCGGTCCAAAAGCTTGGCACGTGCATTGCCTTTACGCCACGCGGCATCTCTCCACAACTCACGAGGAAGGCGATATGCGGCGGATCGGCATGGCGGTGCTCGGCCTGGCATTCGTGACGGCTCCCCTGTGCGGCCAGCGCTCGGCGCTGCGCGAGGTTCACGATGGCGGCAACCGCGGCAGCTTCGGCGTCAACCTGATGGTCGCCGAGCCCCTCGGCGCGTTCCGCACGAATGGCGACGTCGCGGCCGGGCTCCAGGTCTTCGGAGTGACCAGCGGCGCTGCCTTGGGACTTCGCATCGACGGCGGGTGGATGGCCTACGATAGGACCTACCAGGGATACGGCGTCTCGACGCTGTCTCAGATTGCGACCCTGGGCGCAGGCCCGCAGCTCACCATCGGGCAGGGCCCGCTGCGCTTCTACGGGTTCGCGACGATCGGCGGCTCGCTGTTCTGGAGCAGCGCGAGCTACGGCTGCGGGTGCTCCGGTTCCGACGCGTTCCTGAACGGCCATCTGACTTCCACGACGTCCGCGGGTGGCGGCCTGCTGCTGGGCATCACGCGCGGTCGCACCCCGATCGCGCTGGATCTCGGCGCGCGCGCCGTGCGGCATGATCGCGTGCGCTACGTGCCGGCCGGTGGAATCGTGCAGAACTCCGACGGATCATTCACGGCAAACGAGGTCGAGTCGCGCGTCGATATGCGCGTCTATCAGGTCGGGGTGTCGATCGGGATTCGGTAATACTCTCCTGGCCGTTGCCCGAGCTTCACCCCTTCGCCCCCTCTCCGCTGTTTGGAGAGGGGGTATCTGTATTCAGGATCTGGCGGAGATACCGCTCGGGAGCGTTCAAGAAATCTCTCGTCAGGCGCACGTGATCGAGGTTGTCGTACGCCACCGGTTGCACGGGCGTGACGTCGAAGCTGTAGATCCGCGCGTCCGGAAACGCGAGCAAGAGCGGCGAATGCGTCGCGATAATGAATTGCGCATCCTGCGCCACCATGTCACCGATCATCGCCAGCAGCCCGAGCTGGCTCTGCGGTGACAACGGCGCTTCGGGCTCGTCGAGCAGATAGAGACCGCCCGGGACGAATCGGGAGCGAAAGAGTTTGAGAAAACTCTGCCCGTGCGAATTCGCGTCGAGATCGATACCGTAGCGTCGTTCCATCTCCGCCAGTGAGACGTGCGCCGGCATCGCAGCCAGCCCCGCGGCGTACGCGGAACGATCCTGATCGCGGTATTCCACTTCGATGTCCTTCAAGCGTTGCTGCAAGTCCGCCCGCTCCTGCGACAGGCGTTTGGCGAAGCCAAAAAAATCCTCGGCGCGAAGGAAGAACCCCCGGGTGGCTTTGTGAGTCCAGCTGAGGCGGAGGGCTTTGCCGAGTCGCCGCTGGCCGGCCAGCGTGTCGTCGCGCGGCACGTCCGCGGAGCCGATGGCCGGAAGGCGCGCCGCCGCGGCCAGGCCCTCGAGCAAGGTCGACTTCCCGGACCCGTTCTCGCCGACGAAGAACGTGACGCTGGTGGGGAACGCGAGGGTTTGAAGGGTGCGGATCGCGGGGACGGTGAATGGAAATCCATCGGCCGTCCCCTGCGGACCGGCCACGCTGGCGAGGTGGACGGAAGTCACGGCTTCAACATACCTGCTGCGCGAAGTGTTTCACTGTGCTTACAGCGCTCCCTGAGGCTGTTGCCAAGCTCCTGATATGCCAGCGCTTAGCCCTGACGGGGATCGGTATGGGTCTTGCCCCCTCGCCTGGATGGAAGGAGTGCACAGAATGTCCGAAACGACCCCAGCGACTTCGCTGCGTCCCACCGTCGGGACGCCCCTGTACGAGCCCGTCGGGCGCGCCGGTGTGCCGGCGGCAGCCGGCATGCCCGTGAGTCACCCGAACCATCCGGTTCTCCTGCCGATCGACGATGGCGAAGACGATCCGCTGCCCCTGCCGCCGCCGCGTCTGGCGCCGGCGTCGCGCTGGTATGACGGACTGGCGAAGCCGTCGGCGTACGTCGCGTCGGGATTGGCGGGCGCCGTGCTGGTGACCGCGATCTACGGACTGCTCGGCTCGCGCTCGCCGACGGCGGGCAATCGCAACGCCGATGCGACCGCCGCCGGCGCTGTCGTCGCCGGCGATACGACGACGCTGGACCGCCGTGCCGATTCGTTATCCCTCGCGATCGAAGCGTTCGCTCTGCGTACGCGGATGTTCGAGACGCGCCGGATGCCGTGCACCGGTCTCGCGCGCGGACTGCAGCAGGTCGAGGATGGATGGCTCAACTACAACATCGCGCGCAAGGGCGTGCCGGCGGGTACCGATCCCGCGCGTGACGCCCGCGATCGGGATCTCTACACCAACGTGCGTAACGTGGAGCTCCGTTTCGAACGATCCTCGTGCCAGCGGCCATGAGCATGCGTTCGCGCCTGCTCGCGCTGGTCGTGCTCGCCGCCACGCCGCGGAGCGCTGCGACCCAAGCGGCTCCCCCGCTCGACAAGGCCGAGCTGATTCGGCTGCTCACCAATCCGTTGTTCGCCCAATCGGAAGTGGCCGACGTCGTCCGGCGGAGTTGTCTGACGTTCCATCCCACCGAGCGCGACTGGGATGATCTCCGGAACGCGGGGGCAGCCGGCGAAGTAATCGCCAGCGCGGCCGCATGCGACAGCCGTCATGGGCCGGCCGCGGCGGCGGCGTCCAGCAGACCGGTCGATGAACCCGTGACGGCCGTCGCGCAGCCGGCCGAAGTCACGACCGGTCCGGGTGTGCCCGCCAGCGTCCGCGTCAAGCTGGCGCGCGGCAAGACCCCGGTTCGCCGGACGACGATCGCACTCCGCGGCACGACGGCGCTCGGCCTGACGCGCGACGCAAACGCGGTGACCGACGACAGCGGGATCGCGACATTCCGCCTGCCCGCCGTGAGTCGCGCGGGAATGCATCAGTTCGAGATCCGGACGGCGACCGGAGGCCAGTTCCCGGGGCAGCCGATCGTGCAGTATTCGATCCGCGCCTCGCATCCGAGCCAGCTGCGCGCATCTCCGGAGTACGTTGCGTTCGGTCGCGGTGCCGATTCGACCGCCGTCGTGACCGCCACGGTGACGGATTCGCTGGGCTTCCCCGTTTCCGGCGAGCCCGTCGATCTGAACGCAGGCTCGGGCGCGCCACTGACCGCCGTGACCGATTCCGGCGGACGCGCGCGCTTTCTGCTGTCGTCGAGCGCGACGCCGCGCGGCGGAACCGTGCAGCTCACGGCACGCGGTCTTCCGCCCGCGACGATCGAGGTCGCGACGGCCGCCGGCCTGTCGGGTGTCAGTACGGGATTCGGCGCCGTCGGCTCACCGCACAGTCGTGTCGGGACGTCGCTCGGGGAGCCCGTCGTGTTCAAGGCGCGCACGGTGCAGGGCGCCGCGGCGAGCGGTCATACCGTGCGCTTCCGCTCGCTCAATGCGCAGGTGACGCCGGAAATCGCCGTGCTCGATTCGAGCGGCCAAGTGCGGCTCGACGTGGTGCTCGGCACGAAGGCTGGGGACGCCGCCGTCTTTGCGACCGTCGATTCGGTGGAACGGATTCTCACGCTGCACGCCGACCCCGGCCCAATCGACGCCCTGGTCCTCGAGCGCAACGGAAAACCGGTGACCGGTCAAACGATCAACGTGCCGGTGAACACGCCGTTCAGCCTGCATCTCAAAGCTCACGATTTCTACGGCAATGTCACCGGTGTCGACGCGTTGGGACAGGCGCTGGCAGCCGGCCGCGCGCGTCTGACCGCCCGGAACAGCGGATTGCAGCTCGTCAATCTGGAATCGGCAGATTCGGCCGTCGTCGTGACGCTCAAGGCGCAGCACACCGGGGTTTTTGACTTCGTGATCGGCTCGGGCATCACCGCGACGGCACGAGTCAACGCCGTCGCCGCGCCCTAGCGGCTCGTCAGTCGGCCGCGGCCGGCTCCTCGACCCTGCGCCGGGCGCGGCGGCTGAAGCGGTGCTGCACCGCATCGAGGTACGTGTAGACGACGGGCGTGACGTACAGCGTGATGATCTGCGAGAACGCGAGCCCACCCACCACCGCCAGGCCCAGCGGCCGGCGTGACTCACCGCCCGCTCCCAGTCCGATCGCGATCGGCAGCGTGCCCATCAGCGCCGCCATCGTGGTCATCATGATCGGCCGGAACCGCACGCTGCAGGCCTCGATGATCGCCTCCCGCGGCGACTTGCCCTCTTCCCGCTCGGCGTCGAGTGCAAAATCGATCATCATGATCGCGTTCTTCTTGACGAGACCCACGAGCATGATGATGCCCACGAACGCGTAGATGCTGAGCTCGGTGCGGAAGACGAAGAGCGTCAGCAAGGCGCCGAATCCCGCGAACGGCAGTCCGGACAAAATCGTCAGCGGATGGATGAAGCTCTCGTAGAGAATCCCCAGCACGATGTAGATCACGACGATCGCGAGCAGCAGCAGGAAGAGCAGTCCCTGCTGGCTCGACTGAAACGCCTGCGCGGTGCCGGAGAAGCCGGTGCTGATGGTGGACGGCAGCGCCTGGCGCGCGGCCTTCTGCACGTCGTTCACCGCGGTCCCGAGCGAAACGCCGGGCGGCAGGTTGAACGACAGGGTCACGGACGGCAGCTGGCCGCTGTGATTCACGCTCAACGGTCCGACGTCGCTGGACGCCGACGCGACCGACGTGAGCGGCACCAGATTGCCCTTTTGTGAGCGCAGGTACAGCAGCTGGAGCGCCGAGGGATCGCGTTGGTACTCGGGCCGCAGCTCGAGAATGACCCAGTACTGATTGTTCGGTGTGTAAATCGTCGAGACCTGGCGCGACCCGTAGGCATCGTACAGGGCCTGCTCGATCTGCTGGACGCTGACGCCGAGGCTCGTCGCGCGATCGCGGTCGATGCGCACGCTCACCTGGGGGTTCTTGATCTGCAGGTCGGTCGTGACGTCCATCAACGTGGGAATGCCGTGCAGCACGCGCTCGAGCTTGGCGGCATTCTCGTACAGCGCGTCGATGTCGGCGCTCTGCAGCGTGAACTGATACTGGGTCTTGGTGGGCCGTCCGCCGACGCGGATGGACGCCGGCAATTGCAGGTAGGTGCGGATGCCGGTGACCGCGGCGAGCTTCGCGTTGAGCTCGCGGACCACCTGGTCGGCCGGCAGCCGCTCGCCGCGCGGCTTCAGGCGAATGCTCAGTCGGCCCTGGTTCATCGTGCCGCCGCCGATGAACGACATGTAATGTGCGACGTTGGGATCGTGCTGGACGACGTCCGCGACGGCGAGCTGATGGTCGCGCATGTTCTCGAACGACGCGCCTTCGAGCGTCTCGGTGTTGGCCTGGATCTGGCCCTGATCCTCGGTCGGGATGAACCCTTTCGGGACGAACCGGTACAGCAGGATCGTCGCCACGAAAATCCCGAGTGAGAACCAAATCGCGGTCCGGCGGCGATCCATCACCCAGCGCAGCGAGTGCTCGTACCAGGCGAGGCTTCGTTGGTACACCCGTTCCGTGGCCTCGTAGAAGCGGCCATGCTTGGCTTCCTTGGGTGGCCGCAGGAAGCGGCTGCACAACATGGGCGTGAGTGTGAGCGACACGAATCCGGAAACGAGAATGGCCACGCCGATCGTCACGGCGAATTCGTGAAACAGCCGGCCCAGAATGCCGCCCATGAACAGCACGGGAATGAAGACGGCCGTGAGCGAAAGCGTCATCGACAAAATGGTGAAGCCGATCTCGCGCGCGCCGTCCAGCGCCGCCTGCATCGCCGGTTTTCCCTTTTCCATGTGCCGGACGATGTTCTCGAGCATCACGATGGCGTCGTCCACCACGAATCCGACCGACAACGTCAGCGCCATCAGCGACAGGTTGTCGAGGCTGTAGCCCATCAGGTACATCACCGAGAATGTGCCGATGATCGAGAACGGCAGCGCGAGGCTCGGGATGACCGTCGCCGACAGATTCTTGAGGAACAGGAAGATCACCATGACGACGAGCGCCAGCGTGACGAGCAGCGTGAGCTGGACGTCGTCCACCGACTGCCGGATCGAGACCGAGCGATCGTACAGCGTGTTGACTTCGACCGAGGCGGGGATCTGCGAGCCCAGCGCGGCGACCGTGGCCTTCACGCGATCGGCGACCTGCACGGTGTTCGTCCCGGGCTGGCGCTGAATCGCGAGCACGATCGCGCGCTTACCGTCGTACCAGCTCGCGTTGCGCGAATCCTGCACGTCGTCCAAAACAGTCGCGACGTCCTCCAGCCGCACCGGCGCGCCGTTCTGGTACGTCACGGCCAGCTTGCGGAACTCGGGAGCGCTGGAGATCGAGCCGTCGGCCATGACGGTGTAGGCGCGTTGCGGTCCCCACAGCGTGCCGGTGGGGAGGTTGGGATTGCCGGCCGACACGGCGGCCGTGACCTCGTCCAGCCCGATGCCGCGCGCCGCGAGCGCCTTCGGGTCGACCTGGATCCGCACGGCGTACTTTGCGGATCCGAACACCTGCACTTGGGCCACGCCGTCGACTGTCGATAGGCGCTGCGCGAGGAACGTCTCCGCGTATTCGTCGAGCGCCGGGAGCGCCATCGTGCTGGAGGTGAGCGCGAAATACAGAATCGGCGAATCGGCCGGGTTGGACTTGTTGTACGACGGCGGCTGCATGCCGGGTGGCAGCTGCCGCAGCGTCTTCGAGATCGCCGCCTGCACGTCCTGCGCGGCGGCATCGATGTTCCGCGACAGCGAAAACTGCAGCGTGATGTTGGTGCCGCCCATCTGGCTCGACGAGGTCATCGCATCGATGCCGGCGATCGTCGAGAACTGCTTCTCGAGCGGCGTCGCGACCGCGGCGGCCATCGTCTGCGGGCTCGCGCCGGGCAGTCCGGCCGACACGGTGATGGTCGGGAAATCGACGTTCGGCAAATCGCTCACCGGCAGCAAGCGATACGCCATGAGCCCGAACATGAGAATCCCGAACATGACGAGCGTCGTCGCCACCGGCCGGCGAATGAAGAGGCCCGAGATGCTCACCGCACGCCCTGCGTCGTCTCGGTGGTCGGGCCGCCGCGAATGTCCACCTTCGCGTTGGGGGTGAGCCGCAGCTGGCCGTCGGTCACGACCAGCGCGCCAGGCGGGACGCCGGCGACGACGCTGAGACTGTCGAGCGTGCGCTCGACCGTCACCGGCTGCGTGGCCGCGGTGCCGTCGCTGTTGACGACGAAGACGTACGTGCCCTGCTGCCCCTGCATCACTGCCTGGCTCGGCACGACCACGGCGTCGGTCTGGGTTCCGAGCACGAGCGTGACGGAGACGAATTCCCCCGGCCACAGCGCGCCGTCACGATTGGGGAAACGCGCCTTGAGGAGCACACTGCCCGTCGACGAATCGACCTGATTGTCGACGAACGACAGCACACCGCGGATCGACGAGGCCGAGTCGCGCGCCGGGCTCGCGATCGCGATCAGCTCTTTGCCGAACCGCTCCCGCAACGCCGGCAAGTTGACGGCGGGAACGGGGAAGCGCACGAGGATGGGGCGCATCTGCACGATCGACACGAGCGGGTCGCTGCCGGCGCGTACGACGTTCCCTTCGTGCAGCAACAGCCGGCCGGTCCGCCCGCCAATCGGGGCCCGCACCGTCGCATACTCGAGGTTCAGTCGCGCGAGCGCCGTCGTCGCCGAGTCGGAGCGGACTGCCGCGGCGGCGGCGTCGGCAGTCGATTGCTTGGTTTCGTAGTCTTCCTGCGTGACGGTGTTCGTTGCCGCGAGTGTCTTGTACCGGGTCGCCTCGCGTGCCGCCGCTTCCGCCTGCGTCAGATCCCGGAGGAGCGCGCCTTCCGCCTGCTGCAACGCGGCGCGGTAGGGCCGCGGATCGATCTCGAACAGCACCTGACCGGCGGCGACCTCATCTCCTTCGGCGAAATTCACGTGGAGGATCGTCCCGTTCACCTGCGGCAGCACGTCGACCGAACGTATCGGCTCCACGGTGCCGGTCGCGTCGAGCTCGTACGGCAGCGGCCGCTTCTCGACGCGCGCAACGCTGACGGGGACCTTGGGCACCTGACCGCCGCGCTGAGAGCCGCACGCCGTCAGCGCCGCCAGGATGGCTGCTGGAAGGACGGAGGATTTTCTAGAAGGCACGCCTACCATACGCATACCCTGCCCATGGCGTCATTTAGCTCCATACCGCGACGTTTTGCCTACCGCACCTGACCGTCCTAAACGTAGCCTGGTCCATGCTTGCCCGCGTCCGCTCGGCCGCTGTCCTGGGAATTGACGCTTACCTCGTGGAGGTAGAGACCGACATCGCCAACGGTCTCCCGACCTTCGTCACGGTCGGTCTGCCGCAGGGGGCGGTGAAAGAAGGGCGTGACCGTGTTTCCGCCGCCCTCGCGAACACCGGGTTCACGTTCCCGCTGCGCCGAATCACGGTCAATTTGGCCCCGGCCGACATAAGAAAAGAAGGCTCCGCCTTCGACTTGCCTATTGCACTGGGGATTCTGGCGGCGACCGAGCAAGTAAAGGGCGAGCGGCTCGGAAAGGTTGCCGTGCTTGGCGAGCTCGGCTTGGAAGGGGCGATCCGGCCCGTGCGCGGGGCGCTGCCGGTCGCCCTCGCGGCGCGCGCGGCGGGAATCGATGCGCTGATCCTGCCGCGCGAGAATCTGCCGGAGGCTGGCGTCGTGGACGGCCTCCGGGTCCTGGGCGCGAGCTGCCTCTCGGAAATCGCCGACTTCCTGGACGGCAAGGCGGAGCTGGCGAGCGCGGCGATCGACGTCGCGAAGCTGTTCGCCGAGCGCGCGCGCGACGACGTGGATTTCGCGGAAGTGAAAGGACAGCCCCACGCCAAGCGGGCGCTCGAGGTCGCCGCCGCCGGCAGTCACAACATCCTGATGGTCGGCCCGCCCGGCTCCGGCAAGACGATGCTGGCGCGACGGCTGCCGACGATCCTGCCGCAGATGAGTCTCGATGAGGCACTCGAGACGACGAAAATCCACTCCGTCGCCGGTATTCTCCCTCTCGGCGAGTCGCTGGTGGCGCGC
>DATDEZ010000054.1:0-13393 GCA_036522875.1 Gemmatimonadales bacterium
AACCGCGAAGAGCTCCAGGCGGTGATCGCTCACGAGCTCGGCCATGTGAAGAACCTGGATGTGCAGTTGATGACGACGTTGGCGGCGCTCGTGGGCGCGGTACTGCTGGTGCGCGACGGGATGGGGAGGATGATGCGCGGCAGCGGCCGCCGAGACAGCCGAGGCAAGAGCGGCGGCCCGCTCGTCGCCGCGTTGCTCGCGCTATGGCTCATCTCCTGGATCCTGGCGCCACTGATCACGCAGCTGCTGGCGCTCGCCGTGAGCCGAGGCCGCGAGTACCTGGCTGACGCCATGAGCGCCCAGTTCACCCGCAATCCGCTCGCGCTGGCGAGCGCGCTCGAGAAGATCGAGTCCGCCGAGGCGCCGACGGCGTCGATCAAGCGCGGGACCGCCCATCTGTGCATCGCCGATCCGCTCGGCCGCCATTTCACGAACCGGGAAGGGTGGCTCGCCGACACGCTCGCGACGCACCCCCCGATGGGCATGCGGATCGCGCGGCTGAAGGGGATGGGGTATGCCGAGCTGAAGAAGACCGGGTCTTACCAGGTGCCTGGCGCGACCGCATAGAAATACGAAGCCCCCCAGCCGGCGCGATAGGCCGCTGGGGGGCTCCGACACATTGGTTACCCGGAGTCGAGGGCTTGCGCCCTTCGTTCTTCTCTCCGTCGCCACTCATGGACTGTTCGTCCCGGTTGGGCGAGCGAAGGCTCCGGCTTCCATCCCCAGACAACCCCGTCGGGTCGCCCAGTTCACCAATGTGAGTGCTACGGTTCAGATCGGGTCGCGGACCGATCCTCCGCACTGCACGTCGAGGCACCATTTCGACGTGGCTAGGGCAACGCGACTGGCCCCAGCTGGCCGACCCGGTGAGTGTACTCCCGGATCAACGAGCGCCTGAGCCCTTGGTTGCATCGGCGCTCTCCCCGGAATTTCCGTTCGGCCCCGTCTTGAAGGCGTTGTTGAGACGCCAGGTCCCAACCCTTCCCTCCAAGCCGCGTGGGATCAATATAGGGAGGCCTGAAAAACGCGCAAGTGCCGATGTTTCTTCGGGTTAGCTCACTTCGATGTTCACTGCATGTGGAGGGTAACTCGCTGCCGAATCGCTCATTCCCACGTCTCTCCACACGATGTGGAGTTGTTGATCCACATTTCTACCCTTCGACCGACACCTCACAGTAGGCAAACGGCTCGGAAGAATCCGCAGGAATGAATAGAAATCCGGCGCCACTCGTGGCGAACCAGCCGGCGAGCAGCTGGGTCGAGCGCCCCACGGCCGGCTCCGCGAACAGGGCCTGCGTCCAACGACGAATGTGCCGCAGCTCCGGCGCGCGCCGCGACAGCAAACTCAGCGCGGCGCCGAGGCCGTGCGTCGCACGGAGAAAATGGGCCATCGCGTGGCCGCGTTGCGCAAAAATGTATGAACGGACTCCCGGCTCGTCATAGAGCAGGGTACCTTCGTAAGGGTCCGCGGGTGGCGCGTCCATGCGTGGACCGAAGTAGACGTACACGCGCGCGTCGCCTTCTTTGCGCTCGACGACGATGGCAGCAGAATCAGGACTGAGGCGCGCGGCATGCACGAGATCTTCGGCGGCGAGAATGCCGACCTGTGCCGTCCACTCGAGTGCCGCGAGCGCCTGATCTAACGGCAACCCGACGGCATCGTCATACGCAATGAGACGCGGTGCCTCGCCGGCGCGCTGAAAGAAATGCGCGAGAGCGTCGGCGCGGTCTTCAAAGGTGCGAAGGATTCGCGACGTTGCGGGAACGGCCATCCAGAGATAATAACGGAGCATTAATGCTTGCTGCAATCGTGATGGCGATCACAATAACGGCGGCGCCGGTGCAGGACACGACCGCCGCACATAAAGACACGACACCACCAGCGGCGCCGGCTCCCACGATCGAGCAACTCCGCTATATGGACGGATTGAAGACGGTCACGCGCGGTGTTGCGCAGATCCGGAACGGCGTCGATCGCGTCGAGCGTACCCGGCAGAGCAGCGACAGCGTCACACGCCGCCGCGCCGCGCGGCGCCTGGGCGGACTGTGCGGCACCGCGCGATCGTTCATCGCCAGCGGGCGGCCCCGGATGCAGCCGAGCGCGTACGCGGACTCGCTCAAAATTCTCGCGAAGCAGTTGACGGTGCGTCTTGATTCGCTGACCAGTGCATTGCCTGCCTGCGAGCGAACGGCGGGACATGATCCCGCGACCGTTACCGCCACGTTGACCGCGCGACTCAAGAATTACGATGACGCGCTACTCGCCTTTCGCACGGCCCAGGCGGCCGTCAATAAGCCGGACAGCGCCAAAGCTCAAGCAAATCAATAACTTAATGCCACTGCCGTAGCAGGTCGGCGACGGCCTGGCGCGTGTCGGCGAACTTGAGCCCGGCGCCGACCGCCTGAAGCTTCGGTTGCGCGATCTCACGCGGCAGCGAGAAGCGAAATGCTTCGACCGCCCAACGCCGCACGTAGGCGCGCTCGTCATCGAGGCGTTTCACCAGCAGATCGAGCGCGCGGCTACTGCCCCGCCCCGCCAGCGCCGCGAGCGCGTGCAGCGCGAATCGTTGGTCACCGGCATGCGCGTCGACCGTGTCGACCAGCGTGGTGTCGCCGCTGCGCAGGATCGCACGATACGCGCCGATCTGAATCGCGTCACGATATGACGGTGTCCGCAGCGCCTCCAGGATGATGGCGCGACGGTTCGCGCTGTCGCCCAACGCCAGGGCCGTCACCGCAGCCCCGCGCACCGCATCGCTCGAATCGTGCATCCAGGCATCGCGCGCGAGTGGCGCCACCGGCGCGGCTGCGCCGCTGAGACTGCCGAGCGCTTCCACCGCTGCGACGCGAACCTGCGCCGACGTGTCTTTCATGGCCGCCGTCAGCGGCGCAAGCGCTGCCGCTGCGGGAAGATCGCCGAGCGCGCCGACGGCTGCCGCCCGAATCAGGAAGTAATCGGCCTTCGTCGCGGCGCGAGCGAGCGCGGCGACGGCGATCGAATCCTTCCCGCGCTGGCCCAGCTGTCCGACGACCCATTGCCGATTCCACAGATTCGGATCGCGATCGAGCTGCGTCGCGAGCCAAGTGGTCGGCTGTTCGAAGGTCAGCCGCTTCAGGATGCCGTTCCCGTCGTCGAACACGACCATGGTGGGAGCGCTTTTCACGCCGCGAACGACCACCGTGTCCTGCCGTTGCGTCAGCTCGGCGCGCGCCGTCACGTCCCCAGCGGCCGTACCGACCCGGATATCGACGGGCATCCGAAAGATCTGCGGTGTCGTGTATCGGAGGCCGGTGCTATCGGCCTTCGAAGAGTCCTGTTGGGTCTGCTGCACGACCAACGTGACGCTGCTCGTGCTCGAATCGTACTTCGCCGAGACGGTGAATTCCGGATAGCCGGCCTGATAAATCCATTGATCCCAGAACCAGGCGAGGTTCTCCCCCGTCGCGTCCAGCACGGCCTGACGCATGTCGTCGGTCGTGGCGTTGTCGAACGCGTGATCGACCAGATAGCGATGCACCGACGCCCAGAAGCGTTGCTCGCCGAGGTAGTGCTTGAGCATCTCGAGGACGAGCGCGCCCTTGGGGTAGATGTTGTTCGATCCCATCGCCGCCAGCGGCATGCGCTGGTCGTGGTCGATCTGCATGAACTGGCTGTACTCGTCGAGATAATAGTCCTCTTCGGCGCGCGCTCCCAGTTTGCGCGACCAGTACTGGCCGGGCATGAACTCGGCGAACCCCTCGTTGAGCCACATGTTGGCCCAGTTCTCGGTCGTGACGTAGTCGCCGAACCACTGATGGGACAGCTCGTGGGGGATCAGGATCCAGAGGTACCACGGCCGATCCTGATAGTCGCGCCGCCCCGGCAGCCAGTCGACCAGCGTGGTGGCGCTGACGTTCTCCATGCCGCCGAAAAAGTCGGCGACCGTGGTCTGCGCGTATTTCGCCCAGGGATAATTCACGCCCGTGAGGCGTGAATAGGTGTCGATCATGTCGGGCGTGACGTTATACAGCGGACGCGCCAACGCAGAGTCTTCGTGATACACGTAGTAATCGACCGGGACGCCGCGCCATGAGTCGTGCACTTTCGCGAGCGGCGCCACGATCAGTGAAACAAGGTAGGTGGCGGAGGGCTTGTCCTGGCGCCAGCTGAACGTATCCCCGACATGCGATAGCAGGCGCCCGTTCGACACCGCCGTCATCCCTTTTGGCACGCTCGCCACGAGATCCCAGGTCATCTTGTCGTTTGGGAAATCGTACGTCGGGAACCAGTAGTGGTTGTCGTGGTCTTCGCCCTGGCTCCAGATCTGGCGGGGGCGGTGCGGCCGCCCTTCGGAATTGATGTAGGTCAAACCGTGGCCGCTCTCGACGACGCCGTGATACGCGATCGTGAATCGCGTCGTGTCGCCGAACCCGATCGGCTTGGCGAGATACACGACGAGCGTGTCGCCGTGACGAGTTGTCCGCAGCGTCGCGCCGGCGCTCACGCTCTTCAGGACGAGCTTGGCACCAGCGTCGAGGATGACGGAATCGAGGCCGGCGCGGCGCGCGACCAGCGTCGTCGTCACGCGGCCGTCGAATGACGTCGAGTCCCAGTCGAAGTTCCCGACCTCGATGCGTTGATGAATCAGGTCGTAGTCATGCGAGCGGGTGTAGCGATCGTTGGCAATGCGCTCAGCGTTTGCCTGAGCGGCGAGCGGGCGGGAAGCGAGTCCCGCGAACAGCAGAATGACAGGTAAGCGCATGGTAGCACAGAATCTACTCGTACCGGCACTTAGGCGAGGTGCTGCTATGATGTCGTCATAATGTCGGCAGGTGTTCGGGCCGTGTGCTTTATTGACAGGTTTCATGTCGTTTCATACTTTTGCCCGCGGTTCAAGCATACGTGGCAACCGTCATCGGATGTCTGCGCTTCCGCGAGGACCACATCGTCTCGCGGATTTTTGCTTAGAGCCCGTCCCACGCCGCGGTGGTTTGGGTCGATCCAGTTCGGGGCTCTCGCCCCCTCAGTGCAGAGGTCTGAACCGTATGGCTAAGGGTAAGGTGAAGTGGTTTAACGACGCGAAGGGCTTTGGCTTTATCGCGCAGGAGTCGGGTCCGGACGTGTTCGTTCACTTCACAGCGATCCAGGCGGAGGGGTTCCGGAGCCTCGCCGAGGGTGACAACGTCGAGTTCGACGTCGCCCAGGGTCCAAAGGGGCTGCAAGCGCAGAACGTTCGGAAGGTCTGAGCCGCGAGGCTCGGGAAAAAGCGGGCCCGGGTCACACCGGGCCCGTTTGCTTTTCATATATTGGCGCCATGACTCTGGGCGCCATCCTCCTCCTCGCGATGCAGGTTTCTCCGCGTCCCTTCGCCTACCGTGGTTTCTCGCCTGGCATGGCGTATCGCGATTTCGCCGCGCGCGCGCGCGCCATTGCCCGCGGGGACAGCGACATCCTGGGATGTCAGACGATGAAGCGGACCGCGCAAGTGATGGACTGCGGCGTGCGTGTGAAAGACCCCGTCGATAGCGCGCAATTTTATCTCAGCGCCAACGTCATCGAGGGTCAGACGTCCGTCATCGCGTTCGTCGATTCAGGAAAGGTCCCGTTGCTCAAGCTGCGTCAGGACGATTTGCGGAGAGCGCTGGGACCACCGCAGCGCCGCGAGCGCAGCACCTGGGAGTGGACGAAGGGTCGCCGCTTCATCCGGATGAGCTGGCGCGGTCGCGCCGATTGGCGCGTCATTTCGATTACGCTGAACGACCGCAACGTGATGGACCGGATTGCCCGCTACGTGCCGAAACCTACCAGGCGTGCGCCGTAAGCGTGGTTCGCGCACGGCTCACGGCGACCGGCCCACGAGCTCTTCCGCCAGCTTAGCGATCCCCTCCGCTCCAACCAACTGGTCGAGCCAGCGCGGCGGCAGCGCCGTCTCCCCGTACCGGGCGCCCAGCAACGCGCCCGTCACCGCGGCATTCGTATCCGTATCGCCCCCCGCTTCGGCGAGCAGGATGAGGGTCTCCTCGAGCGTGCGATCATGCGTCGCAAACCAGAATGCGATTTCCACGCAGTGGACGACGTAGCCGGTCTCGCCGGTCCGGTTGAGCGGCAGATCGCTTTCGGATTCGCGCGGCACGCGGTGGATCGCGTCGCGCAACGCCCGCGGGGCGCGGTCGCCGATCCGGTGCAGCACTTCGTCGATGAAATAGATGTTGCCGTGGAGAAGCTCGCGCGCCGCGAGTGTGAGCGCGGCGGCACCCCAGGTGCAGCGCTCGTCGGCGTGCGTAATGGCGGCCTGCTGCGTCGACACGCGAATCAGGCGATCGGGCTCGTTGTGGTAGCGCAGCGCAACCGGAATGCAGCGCATCACACTGCCGTTGCCCGCCGAGCCGCCCGGGTTCTCCTGCTGCGTCAGCCGGCCCGCCTCGAACGGCTCCTTGCCCCGGTCGATCAGGGTCAGCGCGCGTTTGGTGGTGAGCCCGATGCCGCGGCCGTCCACTTTCATCCAGCGTACCCAGCGCCGCGCCACGTCGCCGGCATCGAAGCTCGTGGTCGAGAGCAGCGACTCGCCGAGCAGGAGCGCCATCGCGGCATCGTCGTCGTAGGGAGAGTTCTTCGGCGGCGGCGCAAGGTCGCGCACGCCGTTGGGAAACGCTTTGCGGATGGCTTCCGCCGTCGCCAGGTGCTCAGTCGGTACGCCCAACTGATTACCGGCGACGAGGCCAAGCAGTGCACCCCGAGCGCGAGAGACAAGCTGGGGATCCATTGGCCCACAAGTTAATACGGCCCATGGTCATCGTCGGAACCGTCCTGGCGCTGTACATCGTGATCGTCGGCCTGCTCTGGGCCTTTCAGGAGCAGATTACGTTCCCCGCCCCGCGCGCCCCGCTCCCCGATCCTGTTCGGACCGTGGGCGCCGGCGAGCGCATCGAGCTGGAGATGCAGGATGGGACGCGGCTCGCGGGATGGTTTCTGGCGGCGAAGGGCGGCGAAGGTCGGCGCGGTGCGGCGAAGGCGGCGGGATTGCTCTGGTTCTACGGCAACGGCGAAACCATCGGCGCGATTTGGCCGGTCATCCGGGACTTCCGGCCGCCTCAGGCAGCGTTACTGGTCGTCGATTACCCCGGCTATGGCGCGAGTGGTGGCCGCGCGAGCGAAGCCGGGATGTACGAAGCCGCCGAGCTCGCGTATACGGAGCTCCTGCGACGACCCGGCGTCGATGCCCAGCGGATCTACGTCTACGGGCGCTCGCTGGGCACGGCCGCAGCGACGCGGGTGGCGTCGACGCATCGCGTCGCGGGTCTCATTTTGGAATCGCCCTTCACG
Organism: Gemmatimonadales bacterium; assembly: GCA_036522875.1. GTDB lineage: Bacteria > Gemmatimonadota > Gemmatimonadetes > Gemmatimonadales > GWC2-71-9 > 20CM-2-65-7. The sequence continues at coordinate 7,304 of DATDEZ010000054.1, forward strand.
AGCGCGCGAGGCATGGTCCGCCAGCACTACAGGTTCGTGCCGCCCTTTCTCGTCCGCATGCAGCTCGACAACGAGGGCACGATCGCGCGGATCCACTGTCCGATCATGATTCTGCACGGAACTGCCGACAGGCTGGTGCCGATCGCGATGGGCCGGGCGGTCGCCGCGGCGGCCGGTGGCCCGGTGGAGTTCGTGGAAATCGCCGGGGCCGGCCACAACGACACCTACGATGTCGGTGGGCGCGTCTACGCCGAGAAGCTCGCCGCGTTCGTCAGATAACGACGACGGGCTCGAGCCGGTCCTTTTCCGCTTCGAAGCGCCGCTGGGCTTCGTCGAGCGCCCGGATGACGTCGGGCTCCTCGGGATTCGGGTACTTGCTGCTGGCCGCCACGCGCCCCGTCAGTGTGCGGACGCCAACGAGCGCGCGCGTGACCTCGCAGCGTTCGACGTCACGGTTGGTATGACCCGCGACGAGCAACTCCTCATATAGAGGAAGCGCGATCGGGTCGCACAGGACGTACAACGACTCGAGGATCTTCGGCGCGAGAAAGCGCCGCAGCATTTCATCCCCGCGGATCCGCTGAAACAGCGCGATCAGGTTGTGCGCCCCACCCTGACTCCGGTAATAGCGCGCCGCCTCCACTGCCGCCGCGACGAACGCGTGATGGGCGCCGGGCGTCCGCAGGTACCGCTCAAAGAGCGGCCACGCATCGGTCGGGTGCCGCTCGGCGAGGGCCAGAAACGCGAAATACCGGCGACCGAGGGGCGCCTGCGTGTCCGCGATGACGGTCCGCAAACCCGCCACGCCCCAACGCGCGCCCACCAGCGCCGCTGCCGCCGCATGCTGCCAGCGTTCGAGTTCGGGTATGCGGAAGGTCACGATGTGGGGATCGAGAAAAGCGCGACACCGCTCCAGCACGGCAAGGAGTCTGCGATCGACTTCGGCGACCGCGGGCTCGAGCGCTTCGGTGTTGGGGCGCCGCGCGAGCGCCAGCGCTTCCCACCCGGCTTGTCCGAGGTTCTGCTCTTCCCACGTGCGATCGAGCTCGGCAGCATCGCGGGCGGTAATCAGTCGTTCCAGTCCGGCCGCAAATCCGCACAGCCGCCGAATCGTCTCCATGCTGGAAATGTGGAAAGCGCCGCGATATTGCGCTATCCCAATAGCAGGCTTAACCTTGCCCGCTCATGCGCAGGTGCCGGGCACTTCTCGCGGCGATTCTCTCGCTTACCGCCTGCTCCCGTGGTAGCAGCCGTAGCCCCATTGTCCTGGGGATCTCCGGTCCGTTCTCGCAGCCCCGCGGCGTCTCGATGTTGCATGCGTCCGAGCTCGCGGTCCGCGAGGTCAATGCGCGCGGCGGGATCCGAGGACGGCAGCTGGTGCTGCGCGCGGTGGACGATAGCGCGCGCCCCGAAGTCGCCATTCGCATTGCGCAGCAATTCGTCGATGATCCCACCGTCGTCGCGGTCATTGGTCATATGAATTCCAGCGCCTCGCTGGCGGCCGGTCGCATCTATGGGGAGGCGCGCCATCCCCTGCTGATGATTTCTCCGTCCGCCTCGAGCCCGGATCTGACCGGCGTCAATCCCTACATGTTCCGCGTATGTCCGAGCGATCTCAGCCACGGCATTCAGCTCGCGCGCTACGCGCGGCAGAATCTCGCGGCACGCCGGGTGGGCGTCATCTATCTCGATGACGACTACGGCCGCGGCCTCCGGCTCAGCTTCACGGCCGAATTCAAGCAGCTCGGCGGCGAGATCGTCGAGGAAGACCCGATGTTGGGTAACACGCCAAGCGTCGAGCCCTACCTCTCCCGCTTGCGCCAGGCGGGTGGCGTCGATGCCCTGATGCTGGCCACCGATCGCAACGGTGCCGAGCTGGCGTTGCGCGAAATGAGCCGGCTGGGAGTGCACTGGACCACCATCGGGGGCGACGCGCTCACCGGGATCGAAAGCGACGGCGCGCTGTCCGAAGGCGTGCGGATGTCGATCGGTTACCTCGTGGATCAGGCGGGCGATCGCAACGCGCAATTCGTCGCGTCGTACGCGCGCGCGTACCCGGGCGAACGCCCCGACCATCGGGGTGCCGCCGCGTACGACATCGTACAGCTCCTCGCCGCCGTCATGACGGAAGCCGGGACGGATCGCCGCGCGATCCGCGACCGCGTGGCGCGCACTGGAAAGGATCTGCCTCCCTACGACGGCGTCACCGGCAGAATCGCATTCGACGACAAGGGCGACGTCCCCACAAAACCCGTCGTCATCGGCACGGTCCGCGCCGGGAAGCTGACCCCCGAGCTGTCGGGCGCCCAGTGACCGTCGACACTATCCGTTGGCGGATCATCCTCGGCCTCTCCGGCCTGCTGCTCGGCCTGGTCGTTGCCGCCGTAGTCGGCGTCACGTCGTTGGCGACGCTCCGCCATTCCTTGGCGACCGAGATCGAGCATCTGCGTGTGACGAGCGTGGTCGGCAACGGCGTCGTCACGGCCGTCTTCGACGAGATCCGCTCGGCGGAGCAGTATCTGTCGGGCGGTGGACGCGACTCGCGCGCGCAGTACCAGGCCGCGGTCGATTCCGCGTTCAGCTACCAAAAGCGCCTCGACGGCCTCCCCGAGCTCACGGAAGCCGATCGGATCACCGTCAACCGGATCAAGCAGCTGCAGTCCGAAATTCACGTCGCCTACTCGCTCGCGCACGCCAACGTCGACCTGGGCCGGACGCGCGAGGCGCAAGGGTTGTCGATGGCCGTGCGCGCGCAGGTCACGGAGCTCACGCGCCTCGTCCGCGAGCTGTCGGCCCGCCAGTCCGACAAAGCGACGTCCGTCGGTGAGCTGCTGGCCGGCATCGCGCGCCAGCGCGAAATCGTGCTCTGGCTCGTGCTGATCGCGACGGTGGCGATCGGCGCGATCGTCGGCGTGTTCACGCTCCGCTGGGTCGAGGGGCCGCTCGTACGTCTCGTAACGGCCGCCGAGCGGTTCGGCAACGGCGACCTGCGACCCGTGACCACGGGCCGCATGCCGCGCGAATTCCAGGTCCTGGCGGACGCGATGCGCCGGATGGGCGAGCGGCTGCGGGGCATCGTCTCCGAGGTGATCGGATCGGCAGACAAGATCGCCGCCTCGGCCAGTGACCTGTCGGCGGTCAGCGAGGAGCTGGCGGCGTCCTCGAGCCAGGTGTCGAGCGCGATGCTCGAGATCGCGAGCGGCGCCGAAAACCAGCGCAACGAGCTCAACGCGACGCAGGCCGGGCTCGAGCGGCAGCGGGCGACGACGGCCGAGATGTCGGAGGCCGCGTCCCGCGTGGCGCGGCTGGGAGAAGAGATTCGCGCCGTGGCCGACCGGCACCGCGAGGACATCGCGACCGCGGGGAACACGCTGCTCGACGTACGCGAGGTCGTGCGCACGACGGGCACCGAGGTCACCCAGCTCGCGGAGCAGAGCGCGGCGATCGACGACTTCGTCGATCTGATCAAGCGCATCTCCTCGCAGACCAACCTGCTCGCGCTGAACGCGGCCATCGAAGCCGCGCGGGCCGGCGAGCATGGGCGCGGCTTTGCAGTCGTCGCCGAGGAGGTGCGCCAGCTCGCCGACGAATCGGCGCGCGCCGCCGAAGACGTCGCGCGTACGACGCGCGTGATTCGCGAGCAGGTGGAGGAGGTGACCGCGACGATGGCCGTCGGGCAGGCCAAGGTCCGCGGCATCGAATCCGTGGCGGAAGGCGCCGCCCGCGGCCTCACCGAGATCGTCGCCGCGGTCGAGCAAGTCGAGCAGGCGGCATCGCGGGTCACGCGGGCGGCCCAGGAAAACCGCGGCGTGACGGAGCAGCTCGGCGCGCAGACGCAGCAAGTGGTCAGCCGCGCGGTGTCGCACGCGTCGAGCGCGGAGCAAGTCACCGCGGCGACCGAGCAGCAGGGCGCGTCGACCCAGGAAATGGCCGCGGCCGCCGGCGAGCTGCTCCAGGCGGCCGAGAAACTGCGGGGCCTAGTCCGGGGCTTCCGGATCTAGCGGGTTTTCTTCTTCGGGACCTTTTTGGGCGGCGCCTTTTTCACCGCGACCGGTTTGCGCTTACGCAGCCCATCCTGTACCTCGACCAGCACGCGGTCGCCCTCGTCGGGTCCGATCAGGCCGCGCCGCACGGCGTAGCGAACCAGCTCCTCGGCATCTTCCGGCGTGAAATCCGCCAATCCGGCAGCACCGCGCATGGCTTTAATGAGCGCGTCCGCCACCGGGCTGCGGAGGACGCTCGCAATCCCGGGCAGCGCCTCCAGCAGCGACGAAATCTGAGAACCACCGAGCTCGGCTGGCATTAGGGGGCGGCAAGGTACACACCCTCCCGGGGTGCGTCAAGAATGTCCTGAAGGGAAAGGGCGTCCCGCTACGGGGTAGTATAGATTTCATCCTTACGGGGGAGCCGTTGTGGGCCGTCGGGGGGTCAAGGAGTACCGTGCGCCGGAGGCGTTGGCGCTAATTGCAGCGGACCGGGCGCATCAGCCGCTAGTCTGCCCTTCGTGTGGTACCCGGACGATCCAGCGCTCGCCGCGCCGCCGTCCCCTCCATACCGGGGGCTTTATGACTCCGGAACGCATCAGTCTCACATGCGCCGGCTGCAGCCGCCACGCATTTTACATTCCGCGGATCGAGCCTCCGCGCGATGTCACCCTGGAATCCAGGAGCTTATGAGCGAGAGTGCACGTGGCTGGTGACGCCATACAGATGATGGGGACCGTCACCGAAGTCCTGCCGAACACGACGTTCCGCGTAAAACTCGAAAATGGACATGAAGTGCTGGCCTACGTCAGCGGAAAGATGCGGAAGAACTACATCCGCATTCTGCAGGGAGATCGCGTTGCGGTGGATCTCTCGCCCTACGATCTGACGCGCGGCCGAATCACCTACCGATACAAATGACAACCCGTCGTCATGACGGGTGCTTGAACAGCCGATTCCACCGTATCCGGAATGGGTTCGTCGCCACGCTCATATAGATGAACAATGGCTTGCCGCGGATGTGCGCGCGCGGCAAGAACCCGTAAAACCGGCTGTCGTAGGACTCGTCGCGGTTATCCCCCATCACGAAGAAATGGTCCGGCGGCACCACGATCGGCCCCCAGTCGTGCGTCGTGGGTCGATAGCGGTCCCGATCCTTGCCGATGTAGTGCGGCAACTGCCAGGCGCGGATCTGTTGCAGCCGGAAATCCTCGTCCGGCACCGGCGTCACCGCGGTATGGAGCGCGTACGGCTCGTCGAGCTTCTGGCCGTTGCGGATGACGGTGTCGTGCACCATCTGCAGCGTGTCGCCCGGCGCGCCGATCACGCGTTTGACGATGTCGAGATCGGGCGTCGAGTCTTCCACCGAGCGAAACACGATCACGTCCTGGCGCTGCGGGGTCCCGAACGCCGGCAGCCGGCAGCAATGGATGCCGGTTAGTGGAATCTCGAGCTCGCCGCCGTACACTGCCTTGTTGACGAACAGAAAGTCGCCGACGAGTAAGGTGTTCACCATGCTCGCCGACGGGATGCGGAATGCTTCCACCAAGAACGAGCGCAACACGATCCAAATGAGGAGCGCTGAGCCGATCGCTTTGGCCCAGGCGATTGCCTCGTCGCGCGCCGTCTTGGGAGGAGGCGCTGGAGGTTTGGTGGAGGGTGGTGAAGGCTGTGAAGGTTTGGACGGACGCGGAGCGGTCATGGATGCTCCACCCAATCAGCGATGAAGATGTTCGTCTCGCCCTGCACTTTGCCGTGGCGGTTCGAGGCCCAGACGAGCTGTTTCCCATCGGGCGAGAACATGGGGAACGCGTCGAACTCGGGGCTCGTCGTGATCTGCTCGAGGCCGCTCCCATCGGCGTTCACCAAGTACAGATCAAAATTCCGCGAGCGGGGACTCTTGTAGTTCGACGCGAAGATGATGCGCTTGCCGTCCGGATGGAAATACGGCGCGAAGCTCGCGCCCCCCAGATCGGTGACGCGATGCTGATTCGAGCCGTCCGCATTCATCACCCAGATGTCCATGCGCACCGGCCGCACCATGTCCTGCGCCAGCAGCGCGGTGAAGTCGGCCGAGTCGGCCTGGGTGGCGGGATGCCAGGCGCGA
>DATDEZ010000055.1:0-23513 GCA_036522875.1 Gemmatimonadales bacterium
TCGGCCTGGTCCGTCACCGGGCGGCTCGAACCAGACCATCGAATCGACGTGCGCGAGCTCTGGATGCTGCTCGATCACGCCGCGGCCGAACGCACTGCTGAGCGCGGCGAAGTGCAATTCGCCGGCCGGGTCGCGCTCCAGCACGAACTGAACGCTCGCGGCGCAAAGGCCGCAGGTCCCGTCGTACAAGAGCACTGGGGTCATAGGGTCGTACCGGACAGTACACCGTGAACCGCTCTCAGAGGCACAGGGGTTAACCCGCTTTTCATCCCCTGGGTGGATGCGTCCGCCCACGCGGCGGCGCGACATTCGAAAAAGCAGTTGCCAGAGTCGCAATGGACCTTTTGCATTGGGAGGATCTGTGAGAAGCACGAACCCGAGCAATCCCGGACAGGGCGACCGCGAGAAGCAGGGCGGTCAGGGTGGTCAGGGTGGTCAGGGTGGCCGGCAGGGCGGCGGCAACCAAAATCCGGGCCGGCAGGGCGGCGGCGGCGGCAGCCAGAACGATCAGGAGTTCGACCGCGGTGGCCGGCAGGGTGGCGGGCAGAACCGCTAACCGATTCACGTCGTCCAACGACACACAGGGCCGCGTCTGTTGCGCGGCCCTGTGTTTTTTCATGAGTCCAGCACCTCACGTACGCGCTCCGTGAGCTGGCGGATCGTGAATGGCTTGGGCAGGAACGCCGTGTTTGGGGCGACGATGTCGTTCTGAAAGACGGCCTCCTGCGAATAGCCTGACATGAGCAGGATCTTGGTGTCTGGTCGCTGCGCCACGATCCGCCGCAGCATCTCCGGGACGCGCACTCCCGACAGTACGCCGTCCGAGAGCAGCAGATGGATCGGGCCAGTATGGTGCGCGGCCAACGCCATGGCGCCATCCCCGTCGCCGGCAGCGAGGATCGTATATCCCAGGCGCTCGAGCGCCGTGCGCGCGAGCTGGCGAATCGGCTCTTCGTCCTCCACCAAAAGAATGGTTTCGGTGCCGCGCACCTCGGCCGCCGACTGCAACGGCCGAGAGACACGGGGGCGCGCGTCGCTGACCGGGAAGTAACACTTGAACGTCGTCCCGACGCCCGGCTCGCTGTAGACGATCACGTGCCCCTGGCTCTGCTTCACGATCCCATACACGGTCGACAGGCCGAGGCCGGTGCCCTTGCCCTTTTCTTTGGTCGTGAAGAACGGCTCGAACAGCCGGTCCAGCGTCTCCGGCGTCATCCCGGTGCCCGTGTCGCTCACCGCGAGCATGACGTAATGCCCCGGCGGCACGGCCGTGGCGCCGTGCGCGTAGGGCTCGTCGATCCGCACGTTGCGCGTTTCGATCGTCAGGGTGCCGCCCTGCGGCATCGCGTCGCGGCTGTTGACTGACAGATTGAGCACGACCTGCTCGACCTGGCTCGGGTCCGCCATGATCGCGGCGAGCTCCCGATCGCCGGCCGTCACGAGGCGCACCGATGGGCCGAGCAGCCGCCGCAGCATCTTTTCCATGTCGGCGACCCGCTCGCCGAGCTGCAATGCCTTCGGCTCGAACGGCTGCCGCCGGCTGAACGCCAGGAGCTGACGCGTCAGCGCGGTCGCGCGATCGCTCGCCTTGATGATCTCGTTGATGTCGTCGGCGTAGGCGGACTGCGGCCCGAGCTGCTCGTGCAGGATGTCGGCGTAGCCGATGATCGCGGTCAGCAGATTGTTGAAGTCGTGCGCGACGCCGCCGGCGAGGCTGCCGAGGGCGTCGAGCTTTTGCGCCTGCCACAGCTGCTGCTGCAGCGACTTTCGCTCGCTGATGTCGATCGTGAAGTTCTCGAGATACTGCTCGCCGTCGTCGTCCTCGCGTAACGTGATGTTGCACAGCAGCCAGATGGGCTTGCCGTCTTTGCGCTTCATGTGCGTTTCGTAGTTGCGCAGCGTCCGCGACTCGCGCAGCGCCGCCAGCATGCGGTCTCGGTCGGCTGGATCCGACCAATGGTCGCGCGCCTGGCGCGCGATGAACTCGTCCGCCGAGTCGTAGCCGAACATGCGCGCCAGCGCTTCGTTGCAGACGAGGATCTTGCCGTCCGACATCCGCGTCGTGGAGACGCCGGCGATCCCTTGCTCGAACATGGTGCGGAAGCGCAGCTCGGCGCGATGGCGCTCGGCATAGGCGCGGTCGATGTCGTCGCCGATCGTGCGCGAGAGCCGCGAGACGAGCAGCGTGATCAGCGCCGCGCCGAGCACCGCGAGCCAGGAGGCGATCAACACGCGGTCGAGGCCGAAGTACCCGGTGAAGCGCGCGTCGAGGAAGCCGATGAGCACGACCAGCGCCGCCGTCGCGGGCAGGAACGAGCGCAGCATGCGCGCGCGCGGCCCGTCGCCGACGAGCGGCTCGAGCGGCCAGACGTTTGGTCCGACGGCGAGGACGGTTCCCGTCCCCAGGAGCAGCAGGCTGAGTCCCGTGGGCAGCGCGACGGGAATCGTTCCGCCGCCGTAGAGCAGCGGCGTGCCGTAGGCGTAGCCAAGGGCGACCGTCCCACCGACGATCGCGGCGAGTGCGGCTAATGCGCCGGCGTAGTTCGGGCGCGGGCCGATTGCGGCGATCGCCAGCGCGAGCGGCACCAACGCCGCGGCCGTGACCGGCGACATCACGCCCAGCGGCACACGGCCGAACTGGCCCGTGCTGCCGCCGAGGGCCTGATCGAGCAGCGTCGGTACCACGATGTTCACGATGGCCATCGATGCGACGAGCCAGCCGAGCGCCGTACCGGCGTTGCGCACGGCCGATCCGCGCGGCGCGAGCATGCGCGCGCCCAGGGCTGCACTCAGCGCGAGAAATGCCAGCGCCGTCGTCGGCGCCATGGGGATGAAGTCGGGAGACGGCGTGAGGAAGATCGACCAGCCCGCGGCCCAGCCGATCAGCACGACGATGCTGTTCAGCGTGACCAGGGAGGCGGCGATGACGGCGACCCGGGTGCGGATCCGCGCGGCGCGTGCGGTCGTCATAACAGGACCATTGAAGATTGCCGCGGGCTACGCAAGGTCACGGGTCACGAGATGAGCGATTGTGCGGCATTGTTACGTGCTGTTGCGCTCGTATCCCCCATCCGAACGCAGTATCCAGGCATCAGTGGTCTCGATCTCCCGCGTCAGCAATCTGTCCAGTGTGGCGCGTGCCGCGGGATCGAAGATGGGTGTCATCACTTCCACCCGGCGGCGGAGATTGCGAGGCCGCCAATCCGCTGACCCGACGTAGTACTCGGAAAGCTCCCCACCGTTCGCAAAGTGATAGATGCGCCCGTGCTCGAGAAAGCGGCCTAGAATACTGACCACGCGGATGCGCTCCGATAGCCCCGGGACGCCGGGTCGCAGTGTGCACATGCCGCGCACCACCAGGTCGATCTCGACCCCCGCCTGCGACGCACGATACAGCGCCTGGATCACGGTCGAATCGGAGAGCGCATTCAGCTTGGCGCGGATGCGGGCCGGCCGGCCTGTCCGGGCGCACTCGGTTTCCCGCTCGATCAGGGCGAGCAGCCGGGTTAGCAGGGTCGCGGGCGCCGCGAGGAGATGTTGCATATGCAACTGTGGTGGGTGACTGGAGCCCGTCAGCTCGTTGAACAGTGTTTGCACGTCGGTTGTGATCCGCGGATCAGCCGTAAACAGGCCGAGATCGGTGTACAGGCGCGCCGTGTTGGGATTGAAGTTCCCGCTGGCAATGTGCGCGTAGCGGCGCACGCCGCCGCCGGGATCGCGGCGCACCACGAGCGCCATCTTCGCGTGCGTCTTGAGACTCACGAGACCGGTGACGACGTGCATGCCGCTCCGCTCGAGGCTTCTCGCCCAGGCGATGTTGCGTGCTTCATCGAAGCGCGCCTTGAGCTCGACGATGACGGACACGTCCTTGCCGGCGAGGGTCGCCCGCCTCAGCGCGTCACCGATCGCCGACGGCCCACCGGGCCGGTACAACGTCAGCTTGATCGTCTGCACGTCGGGATCGTCCGCCGCCTCGGCGACGAACCGCTCGAAGCTTCCCGGAAACGAATCACGCGGGTATTGGACGAGAACGTCGCGCTCGTCGAGCTGCGCGGCGATCGGACGCGCGAGGTCGAACGGCTCAGTCGTGGGGAAGAGCGGGTAGTCGGGCAACGCCGGCGCCGGTTCCAGGTCGCGCAGTCCACCCAGGTCCACGATGCCGTCCGAGACGTAGACGTCGGCTGCGCTCAACGTGCTGGCTTGCTCACTCTCCTCGAACCGGAGCTCGCGTTGTAACAGCTCCTGAAGCGCCGGCGGCGTGCCGGCCTCGACCTCGACACGCAACACGGGCTGCTGATGCCGGCGGGCGAGCTCCTCTTCGATCGCCTGGAGAAAATTCGCGGTGCTGGTTTCGTCGAGCTGCAGGTCCCCACTGCGCGTGAGGCGAAACGCGTGCGCAGCGGTAATCAGGCGTCCGGGATACAGCAGGTCGAGGTTGCCGCGGATCAGGTCTTCCGCGGCGATGACTCTGCCGGGCAGGGCGGGGATGAACCGCGGCTGGTCCTGCGGCACTTCGACGACCGCGTATTGCACCGGCGAACCGGGGCGATCCCGGAATGTGACGAGCAGCGCGAGCCGGCGATCGCCTATAAGAGGAAACGGATGTCCCGGAGCGCGCGTCAACGCTTTGGGCACGATCAAGGGCAGCGTTTGCTCGATGAATCGCGCGCGCACCACCGACCGCTCGTGCTCGTCGAGCGACTCCCAGCGGACGATGCCGATCTGCGGAAGCAGCGACTGAAAGACGCGGTACTGGCGTGCGAGCAGCGGCCGCAGTCTCACGGCGAACGCGTCGAGCGTTTCCTGGGGCCGCAGGCCGCCTCCGTCGGCGGCCGCGGTGTCGCGACCCTGCACGACGAGCTGCTTCAGCGCGCCGATGTGCGTCATCACGAACTGATCGAGATTCGTGGAGAAGATGCTGAGAAACCGCACGCGAGCCGCCGCCGGCGTGCGCGGATCCTCGGCCAGCTCCAGTACCCGCGCGTTGAACTCGAGCCACGATAGCTCGGGGCTCAAGTACTGTTCCGGCGCGGCACGCGCGGGGTCTTTGGCCTGCTTGGGAAGGTTCGCGACCCGCAGCTCCGTGAGCGTGACGCGGCTGCGGCGCGTCATGTCGTCGGGCGGGGCGTCGAATGTCGTGGCGGACCACTCCGGCAGAAGCGGCGATCGCGCGGCGACGGTGAGAGCGGCGAGCGTCGAGGAATCGCGCAGGATCGGCGAGCCCAGCCGCGTCACCAGCTCGGCCGGCGCAAACCATTGGAGGTGCTCGGCGTCGCCCGGCCGGCGGCGTAGACGTCGCGCCGTCCACACCTCGAGCGGTGCCAGTCCGTCGCCGCGCGGTACGACGCCGAGCAGGCGCAGCTGGCCTTCGCCGCTGCCGACGACCCGCCGGAGCACGGCGCGACATGCCTCCTCGCCGCTGCCGGCCTGAACGGGCAATCGCAGCTCGCTTCCCTCGCGGCGCAGGCCCACGCGGCCGTGCTCGACCGCGACGAGCGCTATCTCGCGCTCACTCGCCGGCATTTCCGACGTCGCCAGCCGTCGCAGCTCGGCGTCGCCGCGCACCCAGCGCCACGTCATCGGGCGTTCATTGCGGCAGGTGACGACATGCCTGGAGCAGGTCCCGCCGTACGGCGCCGAGGTTGCGGAAGAATCCGTCGAAGTAGTTGAGCACGCTCTTGGCGTCGCCGGCTTCAAGCCCCGGCACGGAACGCACGGCGCCGTAGATCGAGTCCTTCGCGACACGGAAGCGCTCGAGCGCGCGATCGAGGACGCTATCGGGCTGGCAATAGCCGCGGTAATAGCGCTCGTGCACCGAGTGAATCGGGAGCTGCGGCGGGGGCGTGGCGTACGGCGCGCCCACCGCGCCCGAGAAGTCGTAGTCGTAGGGGACACCGATCAGCGTGTGCGGCTCGGTGCTGCCACGCAGGACACTGATGTTGTGCCGGCCCCAGACCGACCAGTCCGTGTTGCCGATCAAGTACTCGAACACGGCGACGAGCGTCATGTACGACGGCTCGGTGATATAGTCGGCCACTTGTCCATGCTCGACGACTTCGGCGCCGACGCGACGCGCGAGCTCCGCTTCGGACTCGATCAAGAAGCCGTAGCGTACCACCGTGTCCGCGCGCGCGGAGTCGACGTACGTCACGTGCGCGAGGCGCACGCGATAACTCGTGTCGGTGAGAGCGTTGAAGACGCGGTAGAGCGCGTACTCCTTCAGCAGATTGCGCTCGTACAGCCCGCCGCCCTGGCAGTGCGTCGCGAGCTTCAGACGATTCTGCCCCGCGAAGGGCGTGCCCGCGACATCGTCTTTCGGAAAATCGACGCGGATCGGCGGAAACGCGCACGTGCGCAGCCGAAAGATGCCGCGCGTGCGCAACTTGACGTCGATGCCGCCGGTGTCGGTGTCTATCGTATAGCGCAGCCGCGCCGCGTGTTGCTTGCGCTGGTTGCCGCGGTCACGCAGCAGGTCGTGAATTTCACCCCGCAGCTCCAGGGTGATGGGGTCGTGGTCGATGAATAACGGCGACTGTGCGTGGACCGACGTGCTTATAAGAAGAAGGGCGAGAAGTAGAAGGGGCCGCATTGGGCCCGAAACTACGTGGACACGCGGTTTCGGCCAGCCTCCTTCGCCCGATACAGCGCCTTGTCGGCGGCCTGCACCACCTGATCCGGCGTCGCGTGCTTGTGATTGCGCTCGGCGACGCCGATGCTGACGGTCACGGTGATCGCCGCGCGACTCTTGCGCGCCTTGTCCGCTCTCGGCTTGATCCGCGGCCGGAAGCGGCGCCGCATCGTGAAGTGACTGGTTTCGACCGTCTCCCGAAGCTCTTCCAGATGCGGCAGGCATTCGTCCTGGCCCTTGCCTGGGAAGACGAGCGCGAATTCCTCACCGCCATAGCGATAGGCGGTGCCGCCGCCGGTCGCTTGCGCGAGGCGCGCCGCAACGAGGCGGAGCACGTGATCGCCGGCATCGTGGCCGTAGGTGTCGTTGAACCGTTTGAAGTGATCGACGTCGACCATCGCGACCGTGAATTGTCCCGAGAGCCGCGGCAACGCTTCATTGAGGGCGCGCCGGCCGGGCAGCTCGGTCAGGCCGTCGCGATACGCCATCAGGTAGGATGCCTCGATCACCGCGATCACGAGGATGAGACCGGCGGTCGCCAGCCAGAGTTCCTGCCCGGGTCCCGCGGCGCGCCAGGAGAGCCCGGCAAAGACCGCCACGAGAGCGTAGACGTACCCCCGCACGGGGGACTGCGGCTCGCGGAGTGCGGCCATCGTGAGCAGCACGGCGATGACGAGGAACGCGATGATGGCGGGCTGGCCGACGGGCGTCCATGCCGTAACGCGCGCCGGGACGATGCGGCTCGTGAGGAAGACGAGCGCCTGGCTCGGAAATGACTGCGCGATAAAAACGACAATGAGGGCCTGCACCCCGAGCAGGACCCAGCGGAGGATGCCCGCCGTGGTCAGCGTCCCGCGCTCGGGCAACAGCGCGACGAGCGCCAGATTGATCGGGAGCAGGAACGTCATCGCGTCGAACAGCACGAGATCGCGGCGGTTGACGATGCCGTGGACCAGCAGGTACTCGGCGAGGGCGAGCAACGCGATGGAAAAGACGAGCCGCGAGCGGTTGAAGCGCCAGCCGAGCAGCAGCGCGGCGGCGACGACGGTAAACGGGAAGACGTTCTCGAGCGCGTTGGCCGTGCCGCGCAGCGATGGCAGGGTGAGCAACAGTGCCACGGCGACGAGGATCGGCGCTTCGGGGACCAGCATCGAGAACAGACGTTTCATCGGGGCAGTAATCTAGACGCCGGGTTGACCATCTGCGCGCCGGTTGGCGATATTCAGCCCGCCAACGGCGGTATCGTCTAGGGGACTAGGACGGAGCCCTCTCAAGGCTCAAACACGGGTTCGAATCCCGTTACCGCTACTCCCGCCGCCTGCCTCCATCGTCTAACGGCTAGGACACCACTCTTTCAAGGTGGGAACAGGGGTTCGATTCCCCTTGGAGGCATCGCCGGGTCCTACCACCCCACACTCCACTCCGCCAGCTTTGCGATCGCGTAATCGCTGAAGTGGGGAATGTTGTAGCTGAACGACTTCTGCTCGAACGACTGAGTCGCCGCGAGCTCAATCCAGGGATGCTTGTGGTCCTCGCGATAGAACATGGCGAGGCTGTCGTCGGGTACGGGCGCCCCATCCTGATCCTCGGCGGCGGCCGTATACCACAGCGTCAGCGACGCGGGCGCGCCGAACCGGAGACCAGTCGGCTCCAGCGACACCTTGAGTTTCCTGGTGTCCACCTTGACGGTGATGAGCACCGAGTCGCCCACGGCGAGATCGCCGATACCGGGCACGTACTGCGGATCGGTCGTGGTCAGCAGCAAGAAGGGATGCGGGCCGGAATCGCGGGAGCCGCGGTAGTTGATCTGGACGGAGCGGGACGCTCCGCGAACGGCCCAGAACGTGACGTGCTTCTGCTCGAGGTTCAGGGGCGCGGGCGGCGTCATGTACGCCGCGCTGCCGCCGGGCATGCTTGGCTGACTCAGATTCGCGCTGAAGACCGCGGTCGTGTCCGCCCAGTCGAGCAGCTGCGGGGCTGCAGCGCGAGGCGCCGCGGGCTGGTCTGCGCAGCGCGCGACCGAGACGGCGAGGGCAGCCACGATAAGCGAACGACGAACGAACATGAGGTTCTCCCGAGTGCCAGCGTTCGACTACCAATGGTGACAGCCAGCGACAGCTACTCCTCCGACTGGTACTCCCGCTGCACGACACAATTCCCGCCGGCCTTCTTGGCCGCATACAATGCGTGGTCGGCCACGAGCATCAGTTGGCCGGTCGAGCCCTGTGTCGCGTCGCGCGGGAGCTCGACGAGGCCGCCCGACACGGTGACCATCATCGACGAGCTCTCGACGAGGTTGCGGCGGATCCGCGTCGCGACGATCAAGCCCGCCACCGCGTCGGTGTCGGGCAAGATGATGGCGAACTCGTCGCCGCCGAGCCGCGCCGCGATGTCGGTGCCGCGCAGGCTCTTCTGGATCGCGACGGAGACGCGGCTCAGCGCCTGGTCGCCGGCGTGGTGGCCCCAGCGGTCGTTCAGCATCTTCAGCCGGTCCACGTCCACGAGCAGGAGCGACAAGGGCGCGCCGTAACGGCGGCAGCGCGCGATTTCGCGCGTCATCGTGGCGTCGAAGTGATAACGATTGAAGAGACCGGTGAGCGGATCGGTGACGGAGCGGTGCTCGAGCTGATGGAGCGCCTCTTGCTCGACGATGGTCGGCGCCGTGAGCTCGCCGGAGACGTTGAGCATGTAGTCGACGGCGGCGACGACGGCGCCGACGTTGCGGCCCAGTCGCTGGCCGAGCTCGCGGCGATGCGCTTCGATCGCCAGGGCGCGCTCGGAGGCCTCCTGCTCGCTCATGCGTGTGTGCGGGAAGACGCGCTGCAGGTTCGAGGCGGTCTCCTCGACGCCGCGCCGGTCGAAGCCGGAGCGCCGGTCGATGCCGCTGCGCCGCTCGTCCACGTGGCTACCAGCCGATGGCATAGTTCGAAAGTTTGTGACGCTGGACGCTGATCATGCAGCCGCCTCCAGCAGGTCATCCAACTTGTCGATTTCGGCGCGCGCCGACAGCCGCTGGAACGTGGAACGGGCGCGCTGCGCGACGGCCTTGCCTTCGGTATTGTCGCCGGCCTTGATCAGCATGTGGGCGAGATCGCGCTCGGCCATCGCGAGCAGCAGTGGACGGCCATGCTGCGTTGCCCGCTCGATCACGTCGCGCAAGATCGTCTCGGCCTCTTCGCGGCGGCCCGACAGCGCCACGGCGCCGGCCAGGATGCGAAGGTCTTCGGCTTCGCGCACGGGATCCTTGAGCTCCCGGTGCGCGGCGATGGCGCGCTCGGCGGCGGCACGGGCCTGGTCGGCCTCGCCGCGCGCCACGTGGATCTCCGCGAGACCCGCGACGGCCTGCGCCGTGAGCTGCTGGTCGCCGAGCGCCTGCGCTTCCTGGATCGCGACTTGTGCGATCTCGAAGGCGCGGTCGAGCCGGCCCTGCGCGCAGCACACGATGCCGAGGTTGTGCCGCGATTCCGCGACGCCACGGGCGAAGTGGGCCTGCTCGTACGCCGCGATCGCGCGCGTGTACGCGATGACCGCGCGCTTGTAGTCGCCCTGCATGTTCGCGATGATGCCCAGGTTGTTGGAGCAGCGGCCGACGGTCGCCATGTCGTTGCCGTCCGTCGCCTCTTCCTGCGCCCGCGTGAAGAAGTAGGTCGCTTCGTCGATGCCGCCGCGCTCGAGCGCGATGGCGCCGCACACGTTCAGGGCGCGCACTTCCATCATGCGGTCCTTGAGCGAGCGGGCGCGCAGCTGCGCAACCATCGCCCACTGCTGGCCCACCTCGAGCCGGCCGAGCCGGCTGTGGGCGATGCCGAGCAGCAGTGTGAGCATGGCGGATTCCTCGAGCTCGTCCTTGGTGCGCTGCTCGAGGTAGGTCAGCAGCTCGGCATAGCGGCCGGCGTCGGCGAACTGCTGCGCGACGTGGATTGGCGCCAGCGAGCCCTTCAGCTGTGCCGCAAAGATCTCGTCCCAGCCGAGGTCGGCGAGCTTGCGGATTTCGCTCTCGGCGCCCAGGCGGGCGAAGATGCCCTTGGCGGTCTGCGCGGCGGCTTCGGCTTCGCCGGTGCGGCCCGTGAGCAGCAGCACCTTGGCGAGGTCGCGGGTGGCTTCACCCTGCAGCAACAGCCGCTCGTGCAGCTCGGCGCGGCCGATGACCTCGCGGAGCGACTTCTCGGCGCGGGGCAGCTGGTTCTCGACGATGAGCGCCAGCGCCAGGATACGGAGGTCTTCGGCTTCCGCGACGGGATCCGGCATTTCGTTGCGGATGACGCGGATGCGGTCGAAGTCGCGGCGGGCGAGCTCCGGCTCGCTGCGGGCGATGCGAATTTCCGCGCGGCCGCGGAGCGTCAGCGCGAACAGCGCGTCGTCACCCGAGCCTTCGGCGGCGGCGACGGACTGATCGGCGGTGGCCAGCGCCCTGTCGAGCGCGTTCTGCTCGCGGTACGCGTTGGCCAGGTTGTGCTGGCAGTCGGCGACGCTTGCCTGCATCCCGGCACGGTGCGCGGCGGCGGTGGCGATTTCCCAGGAGGAGATGGCCTCCGCGTAGCGGCCGCGGAGATGGCTGATGATGCCCAGGTTGTTGGACGCGCGGCCCGTGATGGCATGATCGCCGTCGCGGCTCGCGGCCATCAGCGCCTGGGTGCAGAAGTCGGCGGCTTCATCGAGCCGGCCGCTGACCAGGGCGAAGGCACCGCGGGCGTTGAGGGCATGACGCTCGACGCCGTGCTCCTTGCGCTGGCGCGCGTTGCTGAGCGCCCGGTCGATCCACTGGAGTCCCTGCTCCTGACGTCCGAGCCGCGCCTGGGCGATGCCGTAGAGGAGCGCCAACGTCGGCGACTCATCCAGCTCGCTCTGTTCGCGCGCACCGAGGAATTCGACGATGGCCGCGTGGTGTCCGGCGGCGGCTAGCGCGCGGGCTTTATCGAGCACCGGCGAAGCCTCGGCGTTCCGCTGGTCGCGGGAAGCGTGTGGTGACATAGGATCGCGTTCTCCCCCGCCTACCAGCTGACCGCCCACTCCAACAATTCCGCGACTGCGTACTCGCAAAAATGGGGTAGTGCATACGTGAACGACTTCTCATCGAGCGACTGCGTCGCCGAGAGCTGCGTCCACGCGTCGGCCTGGCCTTCGCGGTACCAGAGCCCGAGGAGCTGCGATTCCACCTGCGCGTCGGTGTTGTCTATGACGCCGTCGCCGTTGTAGTCACCGGCGGCGCCACCGTACCAGATCTTGAGCTGTGCCGGCGCGCCGAATTGCAGGCCGCTCGGCTCGAGCCGCACGCCGATCTTCGTGGTATCGACGGAGACGGTGATGAGCACCGAGTCGCCGACCGCGAGCTCGCCGACGCCCGGCACGAACTGCGGGTCGGTCGTGGTGAGCGAGAGGAACGGATGGGTGTCGCTGTCGATGCTGCTCGCGTAATTGATCTGAATCGAGCGTGATTCGCCGCGAACCGCCCAGAACGAGACCGTGTACTGGTCCAGGCTCACGGGAGGCGTCATCAGCGCGGCGCTGCCGGAACGCGCGCTGCTCGGGCGAATCGCGGTCGACGTGAATTGCGGTGTCGCGCCGGCCCAGGCCAGGAACTGCGGAGACGCCGGGGCACGAGAAGCCGCCGTGGGTTGATCCGCGCATCGGGCCACAGACAGGGCGAGCGCGAATACCATGAGGGAGCGGCGAACGAACATGCGGGTCTCCAGCCTAGGGTCTTATACAGTGACAGCGTGGGCGCGACTTGACTGCGAAGACATTGAGCGCCAGTATTGGACCGATTCGGTCCCGCTAACGCCCTATATACGACACCGAAAGTAGGCATATCTTGTCACCTGTCAAGCCCGAAGCAGGCCCGAAACGGGTCCCAGTAGCCGACCGTCTTGGCCTCCTCTTAGACGTCTTCAGTCCGTGGGAAGGTATCTCTTTGAGCTATCGGCAGTTTGCCGCCGCGCTCGGTGGTGGCGTAACTGAAGCAGCCATAAAGAAATGGCCCCATCGGGAGAAATTCCCCGCAGACGTCGCTCGCCTGATCGCCACGAAAGCGAAAGAGCTTGGTATTGCCGACGTTACGCTCGAGTGGGTCCTGTGGGGCGAAGGTGAAGGTCCCAAGAAAGGAACCAAAAAGGTTCCACCAGCGTCCCCACAGCAGGAGCACGCAGAGCTCGCCGCCAGTATCGCCGAGGCGCTCAGGGCCGATCTGGGCCACAACGAGTTCGGCCAGTGGTCCTCGGTGGAAGTCCAACGCACCGTGATCTGGTCGCTGAAGGACCTCGCGCGGCGGCTCTGGGTCCTGCGGTTTCCGATGAGCGAGACGTTCAAGCTGACCGACGAGTGGGGAACGAAGATCGGGCTGCCGACGCGTTCCCTTGCTTCGGCCACCACGCCTGACGATTTTTCGGCCGCTCCTCCAGCAACTCCTCAGGGCCGATAGCTCAACTGGCAGAGCAACTGACTCTTAATCAGTAGGTTCTCGGTTCGATTCCGAGTCGGCCCATGCGGCGGAATGATCAATGATCAGCGATGCCATGATCATTGATCATTTTTTTCTCGACACCGTGCCGATCGCGTTGATGAGGTCCCCCAGATCGTACGGCTTGGTCACCGACGGCTGGCCGCAGTTCTCCAGGAACGAACGGGTCTCACCGCGCGCCTGATCCCCCGTAACGAACACGAACCGCTTCGCCACGAGCGGCCGGCTCGTGACGAGCTGCTCGTACATCGCGCGGCCGCCGAGCCGCGGCATCTGGAGATCGGTCACGATGGCGTCGAACGTGTCGCGCTCACCAAGCCGCTCCATCGCCTCGAGCCCGTTCTCGACGGCGACCACCTGATGCCCTTCGCGCTCGAGGAGCAGCAGCATCGCCTGCCGGTTCACCGCGTCGTCATCCACGACGAGGATCCGCATCCGGGGCAGGCTTTCCGCCTGCACCGCCGTGGCGGTCTGCGCCCCCAGTAAGCTTCGCGGCAGTGTCACGACAACCTCGGCGCCCGTACTCCCGCCGCGCGGCCGCAGCCGCAGACTACCGCCCGCCGATTGCGCGAGCGCGCGCGCCAGCGCGAACTCGACCTCCCCCCCGCCGCCCGACTGGGTGAAACGGAACGGCGAGACCAGCCGCTGCTCGGCTTCCACCGAGAGCGGCGCTCCGGAATCCCAGAGCGACGCGACCAGCGACGGTCCGGTCGCGATCACGTCGACGCGCAGCTCGCGCGGCGGTTGCGACGCGCGCAGCCGCCGCAGCGAGAAGTCGAGCAGCTTCGTCAACATCTCCGTCAGCTGCGCCATGGGGCACGCGACCATCGGCAGATCGGCCGGCACGGAGCGCATCAGCTTCACGCCCAATTCGCGGAACGTGGATTCGCGCTCGGCCAGCACCCCGTTGAACACGACCGCCGCATCGCAGGGCTCGGCGGCGCCGGCGGGGTGGGCCGCGAGCTCGAGGAAGTGGCTCGTGATTTCGGCCGCGCGGCGAACCTCGCCGTGCAACAACACGAGCGCGCGGGCGCGCTCCGGATCGAGCGGGCTGCCGTGCAGCAGATCGGCGAGCGCGCCGATCGCGGCGAGGCGGTTGTTCAGCGCGTTGAGGACGTTGGCGGAGCCCTCATCGAGCAGCACGTGCTTGACGTTCGAGGGTGTCGAGGGCTTCGAACTCGGTGGAGGTTGTGACGGTGGCGCCGGGCGTGCGACCGCCAGCGGCACCTGTTTACGGCGACCGAGCAGGTACCCCACGAGCGCGCCGACCGCTGCGCCAAACCCGAACGCAACCCATAACTCCATGTCGAAAAGCTATATCTCGCGCCAGTTTGCGCGAGCAGGCCACCGTCACGGAACCGGCAGGACCGCGGTCACGGGAGCGCGAATACCACCAGGCGGGCGGCACCGCCCGTCACCGGCCAGATCGGCGAGTTCAGGCCGACCGCCGCCGCGATCCGCTCCTTGCCGCCGGCCTCGAATGCGATGACGCCGCCGCCGATCGCGCCCCCGGTCTGCCGGCGCCACAGGATGGCGCCGCGCGCCGCGTCGATCGCCAGGACCTCGCCGTCCAGATTGCCCGTGAAGACGAGGCCGCCCGCCGTCGCCGTGATGCCCGCAACCATGGGCTTCGGCGTCTCGATCTTCCAACGGATCGTGCCGGTCTCGACGTCGAGCGCCGTGATCCAGCCTTTCCAGTTCGCGGTCGTGTCCATCCGTCCGAACGGGCGCTGCGGATCGTCCGCGCCGGTCCACGGTTGCCCCGGCGCGCCATGCATCGTGTCGGCGGCTTGCAGCTTGACCGAGGTGCACCAGTCGATCGCGTTGACGAAAACCGTTCCCGACGCCCGATAGTAGGCCGGGCCATTCCATTCGACGCCGCCCTGTGCGCCTGGACAGAACCTGGTCCACTGGCCGGTCGTCAACGGCGTCGTGACATTCTCGCGCGTGGTGACCGCGGTGCCGTAGCGCATCACGAGTGCCGGCGACGCACCGGTGGCCCCTGCGGCCTGGTTCGCCGATCGATCGCGCTCGATGCCATAGACCATCCCGTCCTTCGCCGCGGCGATCAGCAACGGCACCGCTCGTTTGGTCATCACGAGCGCGGGGCCCGCCGAAACGTCCCAGTCGTGGAAGTCTTGCTTGATCGGCTGGAGATAGGTCAGGAGCCGACCGGTGCGAGCGTCGAGCCCCAGCACGGCATTGGTGTACAGGTTGTCGCCCGGCCGGAGCGCGAGCATGAAATCGGGGCCGGGGTTCCCCGTGGTCACATAGAGCGTTCCGGTCAGCTCATCGAGCGCGTACGACGTCCACGTGGCCCCGCCGGTCGGTGGATTCTGCGCCGACGCGTTCGGCCCGGTGGCCCGTGCCGCGCCAGTGTCGGGGACGACGTTGAACTGCCAGACCGTATGACCGGTCGCGGCGTCGAGCGCGTAGATGCGTCCCGTGACGCCGAATTCGTCGCCGCCGGCATTGCCGACGAACACGAGGTCGTTCCAGGCGAGCGGCGCCATCGGCACTGATTCGCCTTTGCTCGGGTCGCCGATCGCCACGTCCCACCGCAGCTCGCCGCTTGCCGCATCGAGCGCGATGACGTGCGCGTCACCCGTGCCGCGGAACACCATGCCGTTGCTGTAGCCCACGCCGCGATTGACCTTCAAGTACGTCGCCGGCTCGGGACGCGTGTACTTCCATTTTTGCTGGCAGGTCGCCCCGTCCACCGCGTAGGTCGTGTTGAACGCGGTGAAGTACAGGATCCCTGAGACGGCCACGATGCCGCCTTGCAGGCTCACCGTATCCGGCGTCTCGAACACGCACTCCTGTTGCAGGCGTCCGACCGTACGGGCGTTGATCTCGCTGAGCGGCGAATACCGCTCGCCGCTCAAGGAGCCGTTGTAGGACGTCCAGTCGCCGACCCCGCGCGGTGCGATGGTCGTCGCGGGACGTGAACGGGACGCGCAACCGGCGACGACGATCGCGATCGCTGCCAGCCTGTACATCGTGGGACTACCTCCCTATTTTTCGTGTCCCGCCCTGGTGGTGGAACTGGTAGACACGCTGTCTTGAGGGGGCAGTGCCGCAAGGCGTCTCGGTTCGAATCCGAGCCAGGGCATTTTCGTCGAATCGTTCGTACCAGGCGTTAACCCGTTGGATGCAGACGCAGCGCGTGCCGCCGCCGCCGCCGCGCCAACTCGACCGCCGCAACGCACGCCGACAACCACAGCACCCCCGCCGCATAGCCGCCCACCACGTCACTGAAGTAGTGCACGCCCAGATACAGGCGACTGATCCCGATGGCGATGATGAGCGCCCCCAGCCCTATCACGATCCATGCTCGCGCCTTGGGATCCCGGGTCCCCAGCAGCAGCAGCACGTAGGCCAGCATGCCGTAGCCGACGAGCGAGCCCATGGCATGCCCGCTCGGGAAGCTCCACGTCGCATGATGAATCAGGGCGGTGGCATATCCGGGGCGCGGGCGATGGATCGTCAGCTTGAGCCACTCATCGATCAGACTGGCCCCGGTGAAGGCGACGATCCAGCCGCACAGCACGATCCACTCGCCGGCTGCGGCCAAGAGGACGGCGCCCCCAACGGCAAGCACGCTCATCGCCGTCGGCGAGCCGACGCGGCTGACCATCGCGGCCCCCTTGATGCCCGCCGGGGAGGCGTGGCGATGCAGCGTTTCGAGCACCGAAGAATCGAAGCGAGTCAACGGATCCTGCGAGCTGACCTTCTGGCTGATCGCGCCGAGCATACAGAGCGCAACGAAGCCGACGGCCACCGCGATGCGGACTCTGGTGAGGGTAGGGCTAGCCAAACCGTTTCGCCGCGCGTTCCCGCGCCTTGCGAGCCTCCTCGTCCCGGTTGCGGGGTGGCGCTTTGGAAGTCAGCGAATCGATGAGACGACGTGCGGCCACGGTCACTTCGTCCACGGCGGCGTGGAATGCCGCCTCGTTCGCGTGCGAGGGGTTGGTCGTGCCGCTCAGTTTGCGCACGAATTGCAGCGCCGATGCCCGGATTTCATCGTCCGAGGCGGGAGGGGCGAAGTTCGCGAGCGTCTTGATGTTTCTGCACATGTCGGCTCTCCGTGCTATCGCAGGACGCGTGCCCGGACGGTCCGGCCCGGGCTAGTCTGTAAGTGGGACTACCACAACAACATCCAAATATGTCGATTTCGCCCAGTCTCGTTCGATGCCTAGATGAGAGCAGGCGAATCGACCGAAACCTACAACGGAAAGTGAGAGCGCCATGCGGTTCCTCGTGATCGTGAAGGGCAATGAGAAGTACGAGGCCGGCGCGATGCCGACCCGCCAAGAGCTGGCCGAGATGGACAAGTTCAACGACGAGCTGGTAAAGGCGGGCATCATGCTCGCCGGCGAGGGACTGCATCCGTCGTCCAAAGCCGTGCGGATCAGTTACTCGGGGGCCAAGCGCACGCTGCGGGATGGGCCGTTCGCGGAGGCCAAGGAATTGGTCGCCGGCTTCTGGATCTGGCAGGTGAAATCGCGCGCGGAAGCGCTCGAGTGGGCGAAACGCATTCCGTTTACCAACGGTGAGGAGGTAGAGCTGCGCCAGATCTTCGAGGCGGAGGATTTCGGCTCCGAGCTGACGCCCGAGATGCGCGAGCACGACAAGCAGCAGCGCGCCAAAATCGAACAGAACCGTCAGCAGGCGAGGAAGTAGCCATGCGCTACATGACGATCGTCCGGACGCGTGAGGGACAGGTACCGCCGCCGGCGCTCCTCGAGAAGATCGACAAGCTCGCGGCCGAGATGGTGGACAAGGGGGTCTGGGTCGGCGCGGGTGGCCTTGGGCCCACGGCGGCCGGCGCGCGGCTGCGGCTCGCGAACGGGAAGATCACCGTGAAAGACGGACCGTTCAGCGAAGCGAAGGAAGTGGTCGGCGGCTACGCGATCTTCGACGTGGCGTCCAAGCAGGAGGCGCTCGAATGGGCGCGGCGCTTTCTCGAGACGCACATCGGGCTCTGGCCGCACGAGATCGAAGTCGAGCTCCGGCCGATGATGGATGACCCCTCCCAGCGTCGCTGAGACCATCGATGCGGTCTGGCGGATCGAGTCCGCCAGACTCATCGCCGGGTTGGCGCGCATCGTCGGAGACATCGGCGTTGCCGAAGACCTGGCGCAGGACGCGCTGGTCGCGGCGCTCGAGCAGTGGCCGGACTCCGGTATCCCCGACAATCCGGGCGCCTGGCTCATGGGGACGGCCAAACACCGCGCCATCGACTACCTGCGGCGCGGCACGATGCAGGCGGCGAAACACGAGCAGATCGGTCGCGCACTCGACGAACAGCAGCAGAGCCCGGAAGCGGCGCTGGCGGACGCCATGGACGATCATGTGGGTGACGACTTGTTGCGACTGATTTTCACCACCTGTCACCCGGTGCTCCCGACGGAAGCGCGCGTCGCGCTCACGCTCCGGTTGCTCGGCGGCCTCGAGACCGACGAAATCGCGCGGGCGTTCCTCGTATCGAAGACGACGATTCAGCAACGGATCGTGCGGGCCAAGCGCACGCTCGCGGCGGCGCGTGTGCCGTTCGAAGTCCCACCCGCCGCAGAGCTGGCCAATCGGCTCGAGTCGGTGCTCGAGGTCGTCTATCTCATCTTCAATGAGGGCTACTCGGCGACCGCCGGAGAGGACTGGGTCCGGCCGGAGCTCTGTGACGACGCGCTCCGTCTCGGTCGCATCCTTGCCGAGCTGGCGCCGCAGGAGCCGGAAGTGCACGGGCTCGTCGCGCTGATGGAAATCCAGGCGTCGCGGCTGCGCGCGCGCGTCGGTCCCGGCGGCGAGCCGGTGCTGCTCCTCGACCAGGACCGCGGCCGCTGGGATCACCTCCTGATCGGTCGCGGTCTCGCGGCGCTCGCGCGCGCCGAGGCGCTGGGCGGTGCCTCGGGTCCGTACACGTTGCAGGCGGCCATCGCGGCCTGTCATGCGCGAGCCCGGATGCCTGAGGAAACGGACTGGACCCGGATCGTGGCACTGTACGACGCGCTGGCGCAGCTTACACCGTCACCGGTCGTCGACCTCAATCGCGCGGTGGCGCTCGGCATGGCGTTCGGACCGGCGGCCGGTCTCGAGCTGGTCGATTCGCTCACCGCCGATCCCGCGCTGGCGGGTTATCACCTCTTGCCGAGCGTGCGCGGGGATCTGCTCGCCAAACTCGGCCGCTTCGAGGAAGCGCGCGCCGAGCTCGCCCGCGCCGCCTCACTCACGCAGAACGTCCGCGAGCGCAATCTCTTGATCAAGAAACTGGAGGCACTGTGAAGAAGGAATGGTCGCCCGAGCTGCTGAGCGTCCTGCGCATCGTGCTGGCGTATCTGTTCATCCAGGTCGGCACCGCGAAGCTGTTCGGGATACCGGCCCCGGTCATGCCGGGCGGCGGCACGGCGCCGGTCGGGACGCTGCCGTGGGTGGCGGGCGTCATCGAGACGATCGGCGGCCCATTGATTCTCCTCGGGTTGTTCACTCGGCCGGTCGCCTTCATCCTGGCCGGTGAGATGGCGGTCGCGTATTTCTATGGACATGCCCGCATGGGCCACTGGCTCTTTCCGGTGCTGAACATGGGGCAAACAGCGGTGATTTACTGCTTCCTCTTCCTCTATATATCGGCCGCGGGCCCCGGTCCCTGGAGCCTCGACGCGTTCCTCGCCGCGCGGCGGTCATCGACGGTTCCGGTGAGCTGAGTGACCGACGTCGCCTCGCGCTACGACCGCTCGATTGTCGAAGGACCGCTCCGTGCCGCGGTCTGGAAGATCGCGTGGCCGACGATGGTGACGAATGCCATCGGTGGCGTGCAGGGGATGGTCGATCAAGTCCTCGTCGGCAATCTGATCGGCTATCAGGCCAACGCGGCGATCGGAGTCAGCTGGCAAATCCTGCTGGTCGTGATCGTGTTCATGTCGTCGATCTTCACCGGCATGAGCGTGCTCGTGGCGCGCTTCGCCGGGGCGGGGGAGCCGGAGAAGGTCGACCGCGTCGTATATCAGGCTTTCCTCGTGGCGCTGGGCTTGTCGCTCGGCGTCATGGCGCCGGTCGGATACTTCGCCGCGCCGTGGCTCCTCGAGTTCGTCCACGCGCGGCCGGAAGTCGCAGCGCAGGCGCTGCCGTTTCTACGGATCATGTTCGTGTGCTCGAGCGGCATGATGGTGTTCTTCATGCTTGGCGGCGCGTTACGCTCGGCGGGGGACGCGCGCACACCGATGCGTCTCGGCATCGTGATGACGGTCGTGAATCTCGCGCTCAACGTCGTCCTGATCGTCGGTGTCGGCCCCATTCCCGCCTTCGGGACGCGCGGCTCGGCGATGGGGACGTGCATTACGGCGGGTGGCATCGCGATCTACGCGATCTACAAACTGTGGACCGGCGGCTGGGTCGTCGCATTCCCGCGCGGTCGCGGACTCGGCCCCGACTGGGGCATCATTCGCGAGCTGTTCCGATTCGGCCTGCCGACCGGCATTCAGGGCATCGCGATGAACATCGGCGGCCTGCTGATGTACGCGTTCATGGGGTCGCTGGCGCAGAGCGCCGCGACGCAGGGCGCCTATTCCGTCGCGTACGTCGAGCTGTTTTCCCTGATCACCTGGACGTCGGTCGGCCTCATGGGCTCGGCGGCCGCCGTCGCCGGCCAGAACCTCGGCGCGGGTCAGGCCGACCGCTCGAGTGCAGCCGTGCACATCGCATCGCGCTATGGACTCTCGGTCGCGGCCGGGGTGGGCGTGTTCTTTGCGTTTCTGCCGCGTCAACTGCTCGCGGTGTTCGGCATGCACGACCCGGTCGTCGTGGAGATCGGGACGCAGCTGCTCCGGGTGTTGAGCGTGTCGGGGTTGTTCGTGACGGTCGCACTGGCCTACACGGGAGGGCTGCAGGGCACCGGCGACACCAAGAGCCCGCTGTACATCTCGATCATCTCACAAATTGTCGTCCCGCTCGGGATTTGCTTCGTGATTCAACAGACGGGGACGCTCCAGGCGATGCACATTTGGCTGGCGATTCTAATGGGCCACATGACGCGTTGCGCGCTGAGCGTGCTGCGGTTCCGGCAGGGGCATTGGCGTACGATTACCGTGACTGTGGACGGCACCACACACTGAGTTACAGTCGCTTGGACGTCCCGATGATCGCGCGGGCGTTGTCGACCTGGCCCCACGTATTCCACAGCAACACGCCGCGGACTTTGCCGTCTTTCAGGTAGTAGATGATGCCCTCGCGGAACTGCTCTTTCCACTTGCTTTCCGTCTGGAGTCGCGAGTCGAGCTCTCCCACCGCCTCGTAGCCGAGCGCAAACAGATCTGAATAGAAGAAGGGCAGGTGCGTGTACGGTGCGCCGGTGCCGGCCATCGACCGTCCCGCTGCCGCGCCCATCGAGTTGGCGTTGTCCTCGTGCTCGACGCGCATCCGCGTGCCGAGCATCGGGTTGAAAAAGTTGGCGACGTCGCCCGCCGCGTAGACGTCCGCCGCGCTGGTCTGCAACATCTCGTCCACCACGATCCCGTTCTCCACGCGCAGTCCCGCCTGCTCGGCCAGCTCGACGTTCGGCTGAATGCCGAGCCCGGCGACGACGACGTCGGCGGGAATCTCCTTCCCGTGCGTCGTGCGGACGGTGACTTTCCCAGCGCTTTGCCGCAGATCCGCGAGTCCCTCGCCGGTACGGACGTCCACGCCCTGTTCGCGGTAATAGTCGACGAGGAACTTCGAGAGATCGGCGGGGAAAACGCGCGCCCCGATGCCGTCTTCCGGAACGATCATCGTGACGTCACGGCCCACGATCCGCAGCGCGGCCGCGACTTCCGAACCGATGAAGCCGCCGCCGAGCACCACGAATTGGAGACGCTCGTTCGCGAGCGCGCGGAGACGCGTGTAGTCGTCGAATGTGCGGTAATAGATGATTTGGCCGGTTTGCATCGGCAGCCGGCGCGGCGTTCCACCGGTCGCGAGCAGGAGCTTCTCGTACGAGATCACCGTGCCGCGGTCGTCCGTGATGGTCTTCTGCTTCGTGTGAATGGCGGTCACGCGCCGGCCCAGCCGGAGGTCGACGCCGATCGCGTCCGTGCCGCGCCACACCGTCTTCGCCGGATCGTCGCCTTTCCAGAGCCCCTTCGACAGCGGCGGGCGATTGTAGGGGGGGTGCGGATCATCGGAGATGATGCCGATCGGGCCGGTCGGATCGGATTCGCGGATGGCGCGCGCGGCAGCGTCGGCCGTCATGCCGCCGCCGATGATCAGGTAGCGATAGCTCGTCATCTCAGTTCCGGGCGGCGAGCTCGAACGCGCAGCGCGGGTGATCGCCGCGCTGGCAGCATTCCGTCACCGGCTCGCCGGCGACCTCTTCCACGAGCGCCTTGCCCAGCTCGCATAGCTCCGCATGGCCCGCGGTGACCGCGGAGAGCGGGCATCCAAACCCCTGGAGACGCCAGCCGTTCTCCGTCTCCCGAACCTCGACGTCGGCGCCGAGGTCGCGAAACACCCCGGCGGCCGCCTCGAGCTTCTGCTTTGGACTGGTGAGCTTCCGCGTGCCGGCCGTCGCCCCTGCCTTCGCCCCCACGGCGCGCAGCAGCTCGATCGCCTTGCTGCGGCCTTCGGTGCTGATGATCTCTTCGACCAGCTTGGCCAGCACCAGGGCGTACGCTTTGGGAAAGACCTCTTCACCGGCGCGCGTGAGCCCGTACACGCGGGCGGGCTTGCCGCCGGTGTCGCGCTGCGTGCCAACCTGCTCGACCATCCCATCGCGGTGCAGGGCGGCGATGTGCATGCGGACGGCGTTGTCGGTCAGCCGCAGTGATTCGGCGAGACTCGTGATGGTGTGCCGGGACCGCCGCAGCAGCCCCAGCAGCTTTCCCTGTGTTTCGCCGATGAAGCGCTCGAGCCAGTTGGTCATGCCTCAGAATAGCTGGAAGACATTGACTTGTCTAGTAATCACAGCAAATACTTGACAAAGTGTGGTTAGTGTGGCCAAGTTCACGGCTCCACATCACGAGTCACCCTGTCAGGAGGTTCTTGGATGTCCCGTACGCATTCGCTGTCGCTGCTCGGTGCCGCGCTGCTCTTCGCCGCGCCGCTCGCCGCGCAGAATCCGCCCGACCTGTCCGACCCTGAAGTCGCGCACGTTGCCGTCACGGCAAACAGCATCGACATCGATGCCGCCAAGTTCGCGCAGACCCGCACTCACAACAGCGCCGTCAAGCAATTCGCGGCGACGATGATCACCGATCACACTGCGGTCAACCAGCAGGCCGCCGCGTTGGCGACCAAGCTCGGCGTCACCCCCGCCGACAACGCCGTCAGCCAGTCGCTCCAGGCCGACGCCAAGAAAGCGCACGACGCGCTCGTGCCGCTGCATGGCGCCGCGTTCGATCGCGCGTACATGGACCGCGAGGTCGCCTATCACCAGGCGGTGCTCGACGCGATCGACAA
>DATDEZ010000056.1:0-63304 GCA_036522875.1 Gemmatimonadales bacterium
CCGCCGTATGGGTCGATGACTCCCTGATACAGGAAATAGCCCCACGCCCCGCACACGACCCCGCTCGAGATCACGACACTCGGTAACCACGACGTTTGCGCGAACTTCGGCCAGACATGGCCGCCGATTTCCTGGAGCATGAACCGGCCGACCCGCGTGCCCGTGTCGATCGTGGTGAGAATGAACAGCGCCTCGAACATGATCGCGAAGTGATACCACAGGGCCGACAGCGTCTTGCCGCCGATGGCGCTCGTGAGGCCGGAGAAAATGTGCGCGATGCCGACCGCGAGCGACGGCGCGCCGCCGGTGCGCGCGATCAGCGTCTGCTCGCCCATCTGCTGCGCCAGCGCCTGCATGTACTCCGGCGTCACCACGAAGCCGGCCTGGTTGAGGACGCTCGAGGCACCGGCGAGCGCGGCCGGTGTCGTGTTCATCGCGAAGTAGACGCCCGGATCGAGCGTGCACGCGGCGATCATGGCCATCACGCCGACGAATGATTCCATCACCATCCCGCCGTAGCCGATCACGCGCGCATCCGTTTCGCGCGCGATCATCTTCGGCGTCGTGCCCGAGGCAACGAGCGCGTGGAAACCCGAAATCGCGCCGCACGCGATCGTGATGAAGGCGAATGGGAACAGCTTGCCCGCGAACACCGGCCCTTCCCCCGCGGTCGCAAACGGCGTGAGCGCGGGCATGCGCAGGGGCGGCAGGATGATCACGATCGCGACGCCGAGCACCAGCACGGTCGTGATCTTGAGGAAGGTCGAGAGGTAGTCGCGCGGGCAGAGCAGCATCCACACCGGCAGCACCGACGCGATGAAGCCGTAGCCGATCATCATCCACGTGAGCGACGTGCCGCTGTGCGTGAATGCCGCCGCGAGTGTGGGATTGGTCGCCACCCTGCCGCCGGCGACGAGCGCGATCAGCAGGAGCAGCGCGCCGATGATCGAGGCTTCGACGACCTTCCCCGGCCGCCAGCGCTTCATCCACAAGCCCATGAGCAGCGCGATCGGGATCGTGCACGCGATCGTGAACAGTCCCCACGGCGACGCGCGCAGGGCGTTGACGACGATCAGCGCGAGGACCGCGAGCAGGATGATCATGATCGCGAGCACCGCAATCATCGCCGTCACGCCGGTGACCTGGCTGACTTCCTCCTTCGCCATCTGGCCGAGCGATTTTCCGTCACGCCGCAGCGAGCAAAACAGGATCGTGAAGTCCTGCACCGCGCCGCCGAGCACGACGCCGATCACGAGCCAGAGCGTGCCGGGGAGGAAGCCGAACTGCGCCGCCAGCACCGGACCGACGAGCGGCCCGGCGCCAGCGATCGCCGCGAAGTGATGGCCGAACAGCACCCACTTGTTCGTCGGCACGAAGTCGTGGCCGTTGTTCAGCCGCTCGGCTGGTGTCGCGCGGCGGGGGTCGAGCCCGAAGACCTTATCGGCGAGGAATTTCGAGTAGAAGCGGTAGCCGACGACGTAGGTGCAGACGGCCGCGGTCAGCAGCCAGGCGGCGCTGATCGTCTCGCCGCGCGCCAGCGCGAGCACGCCGAACGCAGCAGCGCCCAGCAACGAGATGACAGTCCAGAGGACGATGGACGGCGCCCGCACGCGCGTAAGTTGCGGCGCCGCTTGCCGATGTTCAAGCGCGAACGTACGTTCGAGCGCTTGAGTCCTCCGTCCTCGGGCAGCTCGTATCCCTGGTCAGCGGGCGCGCGGGAAGCCGCCGGCGCCGCGGTGCAGGAGCGGCCTCAAGCGCAGCGGGCGCGCGATGCGATGCGCGGCCGAGTCGTGATGGTGACAGGCGGTGCCACCGGACTGGGCCGCGCCGTCGCCCTCGAGTTCGCGCAAGTCGGCTGCGGGGTCGCGTTCAACTATGTCGAGATGCCGGGACGCGACGTCGGCGCGCAGGCGCTCCTGACTGAAACGGCCATCAAGGCCTACGGCGTGCCGTGCTACTCGGGCGTCTGCGACGTGCGCAAGATGACGTCAGTCGAACAGTTCGTCGCCGAAGTCCGAACGAAGCTCGGCGGCGTGCATTATCTCATCAACAACGCCGGCGTGACGCACGACGGCGCGCTCTGGCGGCTGACAGCGGAAGCGTGGCAGGAAGTGATGGACACGAACGTCAGCGGCGCCTTCAACTGCATTCACGCCGTCGCGCCGCAGATGCGCGCCCACCGCTTCGGCAAAATCGTCAACGTCGCGAGTCACCAGGCCTTCCGTCCCGGCTTCGGCATTGCGAACTACGCGGCGAGCAAAGCCGCGCTCATCGGGCTCACCAAAGCCGCCGCGGTCGACCTCGGCTCCGCGGGCATCAACGTCAACGCGGTCGCCCCCGGGTTCGTGAAAACCGAGCTGCTCACGCAGCTGCCGCGGGAAGTCCTCGAGCGGGCCGAGCATGAGTCGGTCTTGGGGCGCGTCGCGGAGCCGGAGGACATCTCCCGTGTGATCCTGTTCTTGTGCAGCGAAGCGGCGCGACACATCACCGGACAAGTCATCGTGGTGGACGGCGGCCTCACGCTCGCTTAAATTGCGCGCCGTGACTAACCGCTTGAAAATTAAGTACTTGGTGGTAGGTGTCTGGTGTCTGGCGTCGGCGTGCGGCGGCAAGAAATCTTCTCAGACACCGGCCCCGGTCCCGACCGCCCCTCTTCCCACCGCCGGGATCGCCGGCCAGCGCGTGGCGCTGACGCCGCTCGCGCTGGTCGCGGCCGAGGACTCGCTGCACTGGGAGACGTTGCTCGCCGACCGGCGCGCCACGCTCGACAAGTGCGACAGCATCCTCGGCACGCTGCTCGCGGCGCGCGCGCCGGAGGTCACGTGGGCCGGTCCCGCTGAATTGCGGCGCATCGCGCGGCGCGCGCCCGGCATCGTGACCGACCCCGACCAGATGGGCACGCCGTTGCTTCGCGCCACGAATATCGTCGACGTCCCGGATCCGCTGCGTTCGCAGGTCCGGACGCTCATGGGCCTCGTCGGCGGCCGGTACGCGCTAGTGCCTGCCGCGCTCGTGTTCCGGCGGACGGTCGGACAGACGGAAGGTCGGACCGCCACTGCCGAGCTTGCCATCGTCCTCATCGACAGCCGCGTCGGCAGAGTCGGCTGGCGGACGACGGCGCGGGGCGAGGGCGATGACCCGTGGACGGCGCTCACGCGAGCGGTCAAGAACCTCACACCCGGCGTGCCGTGACCAAACGCGCGGCCACGCTGATCGCGGGTGACGGCATCGGGCCCGAGATCACGAACGTCACACTGCAGGCCCTCGACGCGCTCGGCGTCCAGTTCGACTGGGACGAGCAGTACGGCGGCATGGCGGCGGTCGAAAAGGCCGGGACACCGCTGCCCAACGCGACGCTGGACTCCATCCGCCGCACCAAGCTTTGCCTCAAGGGACCGCTCACCACCCCGGTCGGCGGCGGCTACCGCTCGGTCAACGTCGCGCTGCGGCAGGAATTCGATCTCTACGCCAACGTCCGGCCGACCAAGACGATCGTGCCGGGCGGGCGGTACGAGAATGTCGACCTCGTCATCATCCGTGAAAACACCGAAGGCTTGTACGTCGGCCTGGATCACACCTTCAAGGTCGGGGGCGACCGCCGCGCGATGGCGCAGGCGATGTCGATCGTCACGCGCGAAGGCAGCGAGCGCATCGCGCGCTACGCCTTCGAGTACGCGAAGACGCACGGCCGCAAGAAAGTCACGATCGTCCACAAGGCGAACATCCTGAAATCCACGTCGGGGCTGTTCCTGGAAGTCTCGCGCCGCGTCGCGGAGCAGTACGCTCCCGCGATCGTCGCGGAAGACAAGATCGTGGACAACACGGCGATGCAGCTCGTGATCAAGCCGGAGCAGTTCGACGTGATCGTCACGACGAATCTGTTCGGCGACATCCTGTCCGACGAAGCGGCGGGTCTTGTCGGGGGTCTCGGCCTCGCGCCCGGCGCGAATATCGGGACGCACGCGGCGATCTTCGAGCCCGTGCACGGCTCGGCGCCCGACATCGCGGGGAAGGGGATCGCGAATCCCTCGGCGCAGCTGCTGGCGGCCGCCATGATGCTCGATCATCTCGGCGAGCTCGACGCGGCGAAGCGGCTCCGTACCGCGCTCGAGACCACGATCATTCAGGACAAGATTCGCACCGGCGACCTGGGGGGACGTGCTACTACGGCCGAATTCGGCGCCGCCGTGGTCCAGCGGATTAGGGCCTAAGCATCCGTGCGCCAAGTGCGGCACGGACACGCCGGGGATCGCGATCGGCGGACTCTGCGCCGACTGCCAGCGGCTGCTGGAGCGGCGTGCCGGCCGGATCGCGCGGTACGTGGCCATGGGCACGACGCTCCCGCTCGCGGTGTATGTCGCCTGGACGCTGCCCGTCGATCGCACGGCGCGGCTCGTGGGTGCGGCGAGTGTCCTTCTGTGGTACGCTCTGACGTTCGTGATTGCAAAGCGAGTCACTTTGGAGTGGCTGAAATGAAAATGCGGAATACGGAATGCAAGACGCGGAATGGCGTGGCCGGCGTCGCGGCGCTGACGTTCGCGGCGCTGGTGAGCGTCGCGCTACCACTCTCGGCGCAGACTTCTCTTTCCATTTATAGAGACGGCCGAGTGGTCGTGCGGCGGACGTTACCGCAGGCGTTGCAGCAGGGCCGCAATGCATTGACGCTGCGGCTCGAGGCGCTCGATCCCGCTACGCTCTTCTCTACTGACACCAGTGTCGGCGTCGCTTCGGCGACGGTTCGCTATCCGACCTCGAAGGCCGATGCGCTCGCGCGCGCGACGGGTCAGACGCTGTCGTTCGTGCGCGGCACCGGTGATACCGTGAAGGCGACAGTCGTGCGCGTGGATCCGCCGCAGTACCGGCTGGCGGACGGCCGCTTGCTGCTCGAGCAACCCGGCGAGCCGCTGTTCCCGGCCGAGCTCGTGCGCTCCACACCAGAAGCCCAGGTCGTGCTCGATGCGTCGCGCGCCCGGCCGCGCACCGACATCGCGTATGTCGCTCAAGGCGTGTCGTGGGAGGCGCTGTATCAGGTCATCGTGACAGGTGTCAGGTGTCAGGTGTCGGGGGCCGCGACGATCACGTCGCAGGCGTTGCGCGCCGACAGCGCCGAGGTGCAACTCGTCGCGGGCGCGATTCAGCGTACGCGTCCAGCGGCGCCTCCGTCCCCCATGTTGGCGGATCGCATGATGGTCGCGGGTGCGGAGGCCAAGCAGACGAGCGAAGAGGCGGTCGGTGAGACGCACGTCTACCAGCTTCCGGGTCGTCTGACGATCGAGCCCAACGTTCCAGTCGCGACGGCGCTGTTCCCGCGCAGCTCCGCGCCCATTACCGAGGAGCTCATCGTGCCGGGCGTCCTGCCGTGGCGCGGCTGGATCGGCCAAACTCCCGAGCCGGGCCGCGTCCCCGTGCAGGTCTGGTACACGATCAAGCGGGCCGCCAAGACGTCGTTCGGCGACCGGCCGCTGCCGGCGGGTACGGTGCAGCTCTATCAGGCGGATTCCGGCGGTCGACTCCAGCTCATCGGCGAAGCGGCGAACGACCACACGGCGCCCGGCCGCGACCTGCGGGTGCAGTCGGGCGATGCGTTCGACGTCACGGCTGAGCGGGTGCAGACCGACTACAACCAGGAGCAGCTGCCGCCGCAGCAGCGCGGGATGCCCGCGCGCCAGCGCGCAACGGCCTCCTACCGTGTCACCATAACCAACGCGAAGGGCGAGCCGGTTACGGTCGACGTGCGTGAGGCGCATTTTGGCAGCTGGAAAATCACCGAGAGCAGCGTGCCGCCCGAAAAACTCTCGTCGACGGAATCGCGGTTTCGCGTGAATGTGCCGGCAGGTGGGACGGCGGTGTTGACGTACACGGTCCAGATCGAGTCATGACGGTTCAGATCGCGCACATCGGAGACCTGCATTTCGGCGGCGTCGCCGATATTCCGGTCGTCGAGGCGCTCGAGCATCTGCTGCCGGACCTGCGGCCCGACGCGATCGTCATCGGCGGTGACCTGTCGCAGCGCGCGCGCCACGGTGAATTCCAGCGCGGCCGCGCGTTCGCCAATCTGTGCCGCGAAACCGCGCCGGTGCTCGTGATTCCCGGCAACCACGACGTACAGTGGTGGCGTCGTCCGCTCATCCCCTTCGGCAAGTCGGCCGTCTACGAGAAATTCCGCAGCTACTTCGGCGCCGACCTCACGCCGACGCTCACGATTCCCGGCGGCGCGATCATCGCGTCGGCGCTGACGGCGAACGGGGTCGCCTGGGGCTCGCTGACGCCGCGCCTCCGCGACATCGCGGTGAAAGGACATTTGCCGAAGAAGGAGATCGAGCGCGTCAAAGCCGTGTTTGCCCAGGCCGAAGCGGGAATCCCGCGCGTCCTGGTCGTGCACCATAACGTGCTGCGCGGCGAGATGTCGAAGCGCATGGGCCTGGCCCGCTGGCGCCAGGCGCAACGGCGCATCGTGGAAGCCGGCACGGACGTCGTGCTGTGCGGGCACGATCATCAGGAAGGCGCCGAGCTGCTCGACGGCAAAGTGGCGGTGTCGACGGCGGGAACGCTGTCGACGCGCGCGCGCGGCGGGCGAGCCGTCTCCTTCAACTTCGTGACGATCGACCCCGCGGCCGTGCAAGTCACCTTTTTCCGGTGGGACGCGGCCAAGCAGCGCTTTCAGCCTTCTGATACCGCTGCATTTGCCCGGAAGGCCGCCGGTCTCCAGCCCCAAGCCGCGCACTAGCGTAGGGTGTAGCTTTGGCGTCTTGTACTTTACTGGGAGCTTGTGACTGATGGCTTCGAAGTTCCACGGCGTGGATTTCTACAACATCGACGGCCTGCTCAGCGAAGAAGAGCGCGCGATCCGCGACACCGTTCGCGAGTGGGTCGACGACAATCTGATGCCCGTCATCGGCGAAGCGTACGTCGCCGGCAAGTTTCCCAAGCAGCTCATCCCCGGCATGGCGGAGCTCGGCCTCTTCGGCGCGAATCTCCCGGAAGAGTATGGCTGCGCGGGGCTGAATAACGTCGCGTATGGGCTGATCATGCAGGAGCTCGAGCGGGGCGATTCGGGCGTGCGGTCGTTCGCGTCGGTGCAGGGCGCGCTGGTGATGTACCCGATCTATACCTTCGGCTCCGAGGACCAGAGAAAAAAGTGGCTGCCGCAGATGGCGAGCGGCAAAGTGATCGGGTGCTTCGGACTCACCGAGCCCGATTACGGCTCGAACCCCGCCGGCATGATCACCGTCGCGAAGGAAACCAAAGACGGCTGGGTGCTGAACGGCGCGAAGATGTGGATCACGAACGGGTCCACCGCGCAGGTCGCGGTCGTGTGGGCGAAGACCGGCGCGCTCGATGACGCCAACGCGATCCGCGGTTTCATCGTCCCCACCGACACGAAGGGCTTCTCGGCGAAGGATCAGAAGGGCAAGCTGTCGCTGCGCGCGAGCGACACCAGCGAGCTCGTGCTCCAGGACGTCCACCTCCCGAAGGACGCCCTGCTGCCGACGTCCGGCGGCCTCAAGTCGCCGCTCATGTGTCTGACCGCGGCGCGGTACGGCATTGCGTGGGGCGCCGTCGGCGCCGCGATGGCGTGCTATGACGAAGCGGTGAGTTACGCCAAGCAGCGCGTGATGTTCGCGAAGCCGATCGGCGGATTCCAGCTGCAGCAGGCGCGCCTCGCCGACATGCTGACCGAAATCACGAAAGCGCAGCTCCTGTGCCTGCAGCTCGGCCGGCTCAAGGACGATGGCAAATCCACACCGCAGCAGGTGAGCCTGGCGAAGCGCAACAACGTGGACATGGCGACCGACATCGCGCGCGAGACGCGGCGGCTCCTCGGCGCCAACGGTATCCTCGCCGAGTATCAGGCGATGCGCCACCTCGCGAATCTCGAATCGGTGTACACGTACGAGGGCACCCACGACATCCACACGCTGATCCTCGGCCAGGAGATCACGGGCCTGTCCGCGTTTTAGCCTCGGCCGCGCGCGCCCGCGCCCGGAACGGCGCGTCGCCGTCACGCCAGGCGCTTGCCACCCACCGATACTCTATCGCCGCGCTGTCACGCTGGCCCGCGGCTTCGTACGCGCGGGCCAGCAGCTCGTGCAGCTCCGTGTGAGTGACGTAGAGATTGCTGGCTTCGAGACCGCCCCGGATTGCGGCGCCGAGCAGGGGAATGGCGTCGCGCGGCTGACCCGTCGCCACGAGATCCTGCGCCAGCAGATAGTTGATGCGTGTGTACCCGAAAGTCGGCGACGTCAGCGCCTGACGATACTCGGCGACCGCGTCGGCCGGCCGGTGCCGCGCGTCCCACAACAGGCCGCGCGCATAGTGATACATGCGCTGGTCCCGCGCGTACCCGCTGCGGGCACCGACACGTTGCAGCGTATCGACGAGCAGCGCGACGCGCGCCGTGTCACCCGCTGCCGCGAATCCGGTGACCTCGTGCGTCAGCATCCACGTATGCTGGCGCGCCGCCTGCCCGATGCTGGTGTCGCTGAGCACCCAGCGCTGCCGCATCGAATCGAACACCGCCGCCGCCGCGAGCGGCCGGCCCGCCTCCATCAGCACGATCGCCCGCAGCAGCGGCGCGGTGCCGAGCACCCGAGTGTCGGGGTCGTGTTGGGATTCGCGCTCGTAGGCCCGCGCGGCCGTGAGCGCCTGACCGAGCTTGCCCTGCATCCGGTCGCTCAGCACCTCGAGCCAATAGCCGCCGTGCTTTTGCATTCCGGACAGCGAAGACAGGAGCGTGATCTGGCGCTTCGCCTCGTCGAAATCGCCGAGGACGAGCGCCTGTCGTGCCGCCTGATTTGCCGCCTCGATCGGCGTCGGGTTCAGGCTGTCGACCCACACCGCGAACTTCTGCCGCGCTTCGGCGGCGCGGCCCAGTCCCGCGAGCAAGAAGAACTCGCTCGGCAGCGCGCCGGCATTCGTCGGCTGCACGCTCCGCAGCCAGCGCAGCATCGCGAATTCCTGCGGCACCGAATCCATCGCGCTATAGGCGCTCAGCATTCCATCGATCGCCAGACAGGCGCGACAGTCCCTGCCGCCAGCCGCGATGGCCGCTGAATCGAGCTCGGCGAGCCGGCGATAGAGCCGGAGCTGGCCCGGATAATCCGCCGCCAGCCAGTGCGCGCTCCCCGCGAGCGAGTAGCCCTCGACCTCGAGTGGAAAGAACGTGATCAGGGAGTCCGCGATGGCGACCGCACCGGGAGACTGATCCGCGATCGCCCAATACGTGCGCATTAGCAGGCGACCGTACCGATTGCCTTCGGCCGCGCCGGACCGCTCGGCGAGCGCCAGGGTTCGGCGGGCGAGCGCGCGCACGGCGGTCAGCGGAGTGCCCAGCTGCCCGCGCGTCTGCACGGCGTAGTACAGCGCGAGGACGTACGTCGAGTCCTCGTTGACCGCGAGGCCGAACAACGCGTCGGCCGCGGCGTAATCGCGGCGATAGTAGGCGCGCAGCCCGTCGTCGAAATAGCGCTGCGCCATCAGCGAGGTCGGCGCGATCTCGGCGACGCCGGTCTCGGGCACGGGCCGGCGCAGCTCGGCCGCGAGACGCGCCGTCACGCTGTCGGCCACGGCGAACGGATCGTGTCCGTGAACGATCCAGGAGCGGCGCACCGCGCCGGTGCCAAGCTCGACGAGCCGCAGATCGACGCGCCAGCCGTCGGCCTGCGGGTAGATCTCGCCTTCCACGAGGCGGTCGGCGCCCGCGAGCTTCGCGGCTCGCAACAGCGCCGCCGGCGTGAGCGCGTCACCGGCGTTGAGGTCGCCTGAGACCTCGTACAGGCGCGCGCGACTGATGACCTGCACATCACGCACGTTGCCGAGGCCGGTGGCGATGAGCTGTGGCAGGGTTGCGGCGATGTTGGCCGAATCCGTCGGACTTTGGGCGACGAGCGCGCCGACCGCGAGCACGGGGGTCGGCGTCGAGCGGCGTGAGGCCAGGCCCCAGACCGCGAGCGCCAGGACGAGCACGGCGGCAGCGGGCCACCACCGCACGTGCACGTGGCGACGCGGCACGGCCGGTGACGACCAGCTCGCGGAATCGGCGCGCGAAGGCGGTTGCGGCGGCGAGACCGCGGGGGTCGGGCGGCGCTCACGCAGCGTCTTCACGAGACCGCGGAGCTCGGGGCTTGGCTCGACGCCGAGCTCGGCCTGGAGTCGCTTCTCGAACTCCTCGAAGCGACGCAACGCGTCCACGCGGTCGCCCGCGGCATCCAGCAATCGCAGCAACCGCGCCACTGCCCGCTCGTTCAGCGGTTGCAGTTCGAGCGCGCGCACGGCCCAGAAGCGCGCCGTCGACGCGCGCGCCGCCGCCGCTTCCTGGTCGCTCAAGCGCTCGGCCGCCGCGAATGCCGCGTCGCGATAGCGGCGCCGCGTCTGGTCGATCCACTCATCCAGCTCCGGCGCCGCGTCCGAAACGAAGAAGCCCGCGAGCAAGTCGCCGCGATACAGCGCGAGCGCGTCCGCATCTCTGCCGGCCGCGATGTGATCGAAGAACGTGGCCGCGTCGGATGTCAGCCGGTCGGCGGCGACGTCGATCTCCTCTTCGCCGCGCGTGACGATGACACCTTCGCCCAAGTGGGAGCGGAGGAAATGCAGCGTGCGCCGGAGCGAGGCGCGCGCCGGCTCGCCCGCCGTCTCCGGCCAGAACAGCGGCAGCAGGCCGTCCCGGCGGCGGAAGCCGCGTGGCTCGGCCAACGCGAGGTAGGCGAGGAGCGCGAAGCGTTTCGGCTGCGACAGGACGGGGCGGATTTCCTGCCCGTCATCCCCCGTAAGTCCCAGCGAGCCGAGCAGTTGGAGACGCAGCATAGGTGCCAGCCAATGGTGCGGCCGGTGGCGTGACCTGGCAAGGGACGCTTGGGATTCGTGGGGGACGCATGAGGGACCGGCGGGAGACGGGAGGCGTCCAAGTTGAGCGCACCTTCTGACGGAGCGACCCATGAGGCGCGTGTTCACGATGATTGCGGTGATTGTGCTGGCCGGCTGCGGAAGCTCGAGCGGTCCCGATCCCTCGACCTGGCTCGGGACGTGGAGTGTCCAGGTCACGAATGGATCCGGCTGGCACGTGAATCCGCTGCAATACCATCTCACGCTGGTGGATTCCGCCAACGACATGTGGGCCACGGTGCCCGCCGTATCGGTCACGGACGACAACAACACCGATCCGGTGAATTTCTCTCAATTCACTGGCGTCAGGAACTACGCCGTCAGCGCGGATTCGGTCTGGCTGGGCGTCTCGGCGCAAGGCACGAACAGCGGGTTGACTTATAACCTGTTGATCCAGGGCACGCGTGCCGGCACCTCCGCGGCAGGGTCGCTGACGCTGGATCTGCAGGGCGGCGGAGGGTCATCGGTCGTCGCGACGTGGACTGCGACGAAGCAGTGACACCGCTGCTGCTGCTCCTGCTCACGCAGGGCGAACCGATGCCGATCACGGTGAAGGTCTCGCCGCGCATGGCGCTGCCCGGCACGCCCATCGTCTTCACCGGGACGACCGTCGCTGACGGCAAGCGCTTCGACGTCGGCATCACCGTGGTCAATCCGCAGCAGCACCCGGTGTCGGGGACGACGCGAGTCGATGCGCAGGGCAACTACACGGTCACCTTCAACGAAGCCAAGGCGCCGGGAGCGTACCGCGTCACGCTGACCGCTCCGGACGGGCGGGGCCACGACACGACGAGCTTCGTCGTGGGCGCGCCGGGCGAGTTCTCGAACGAGGCGACCGGAGCGGTCCAGCACATCACCGACGACGGCCAGGAGATCGAGCAGCACCTGGAGCAGGCGATCGAGGATCTGCCCGAGTCACCGGCGAAGGAGCAGCTCAAAGAAAAGATGAAGGGCGTGCAGGACTCGCTGCGCGTCTCGGCCGAGCGGGCGCAGCAATTCCGGCAGGCGATGCAGAAGCTCGCCGACGTGCAGACCCGCTATCCCGAAACGGCGACGGTGCTTCACGACATGTACGTGCATCTGGGCGATGAAATCTTCCGCACCCAGGCCGAAGCCGACGCGCGCAAGTTCGAGATCCTGCGCGAGCTCGACAATTCGCGCGCCGCCGGGGCGATCTGCGATCGACTCGAAACGATGAGCGAAGGGTTCAAGGCCGTTTCGGCGACGTTCAATCTCGCCGGCTCGCTGATGAGCGTCGTGCGCAGCTTTCTGACCGACTACGTCGCCGCGAAAGCCCCGCAGCTGCCCAACCCCGCGCTCAAGAACAATCCTGCCGGTCAGCTCGCACTCGGCGAAGCGATCAAGGGCAGCGCCGCCCTGCTCGTCTCACCCGCAGGCTGGGTCGGCTTCCTGTTCACGCTCGCCGCCGACATCGCCGCCTACTTTACCGACAAGGAGTTCGCGAAGTACTGCGAGCGCTTCGAAGGTCCGTTCAGCGCGACGATGCATGGTGAAGTGTTCCGGCAGAACGAGACATGGTGGACGATGGACATCCGCCTCGAGGGCCGGCTGACGCTGCGCTATCCGAAGGCCAAGCAGGGCGAGGCAATTCACATGACCGGCCAGTTCGAGGGCGCCGCCACCGACTACAAGGTCTGGGAGGACGCGCTGCACGTCCTCTACCCGAAGCTCATGAACGGCACCCGCACGTTCAAGCGCGTGATCGTGCCGGTCGGGATCCCGTATTCCGACTTCGAGGGACGCTACGCCGCGCTCGCGTCACCCGCCGCGTTCATGGTGCCGGTGGAAGGCGATCTGATCGGCCGCAAGCTCACGATCCGGCTGCAACCGGCCAAGAAAGAGATCCCGGAGACCTACCGCACGGCGCGCGTGATCGTCGCGATTCTGAGTCCGCTCGCGCTCATGCCCGTCGTGGTGAACTACCCGCTGCCGTACCAGTCGGGCGAGTTCGTGCTGAAGCACGGGCTCAGCCTCGACGACGGCCAGGACCTCGTGCTCGACATCACGGTCGGTCCGAGCTCGATGCAGGTGCAGCGCGACTTTCAGCACGACAAGCCGGGTGACGGCGTGAAGGCCCACTACACCGGGAGCCTGCGGCTATGCAACCCGTCCTGCCAATAGTCTTCGCGCTGGCAGTGCAGCAGATCCCGCTCCAGGCCGGGATGACGCTCACCTACGTGCACCGGAACTTCGATCGCAACCGCGACGACGAGATCCGAACCTGGATCGTGCGCATGACCGGCGAGGAATCGGTCTGGAACGCGGAGTGGGTCGCCAATCCGTGCCCGGGCCCCGAGGACCACATGTCGCGGCGCGAGCAGCTCGGCGCGCGCAGCATGGATTTCGCGCGCGGCGGCACCGCCGATCAGACGGTCGCGGAGCACCGGCCGCACACGCTCTACATGCTGTCCGCCCGGCTGCTGCGCGGCCTCCGCGAGGGCGAGACGATGGACATGATCGTCCCGGTTCTCGCCAACGCGGAAATCATCCTCGGCGGGTCGTCCGACACCACGACGGGCCGCTGCAAGATGCCTCAGATGGTCCTGCAGCTCGTGCGCGGACAGGCGCAGCGCGTCGGCAACGACACGACGGAGACGGTGATCGTCGATGGACGCGGCATGACCGTGCCGATCATGCGCGTCCACGCGGACTTCGTCAGCCTGATCGACCAGCTGCGCATCCAGGGCGACATGTGGTTCGTCGACGACACCGCGGCCGCGTGGGTCACGCGCGTCGAGATGACGCGGCAGGACCAGCGGACGTTCCACATGGCGCTCGGGACGATCACGACCCCGGTGCCGGGAAGCGCGATCGAACGCCAGCTCGCCGATTCGTGCCGCGCGCCCGTGTACGGCTTCTACTTCGCGTTCAACAGCGCGACGCTCGACGCCGCGTCGCAGCCCACGTTCACGGCGGTCGCCGACCTGCTCGGCCGGCATCCCGACTGGACGCTGGCGATCGAAGGACACACTGACTCGATCGGCGATCCTGCGACGAACCTGAAGCTGTCCGATCGCCGCGCCAACGCCGTGCGCCAGGAGCTGCTGGGCCATTACGGCGTCGCGGCGCCGCGTCTGACGGCGGCGGGACGCGGGATGGCCGGCTACGTCGCCCCAAACAACACGCTCGAGGGCCGCGCGCGGAATCGCCGCGTCGACCTCGTGCGCCGCTGTGGAGGCTCTCCCCCATGAAAATGCTCGTGATGTGTTTGATGGTGATCGGTGCAGCCTGCTCGAGCCAGGCGAGGTCTGCCGCAAGTGATGCGAAGGATCCCTGTCGACTGGTCAGCCGCGCCGAAGCAGAGCGGATCCTCGGCGGGGGTCCCCTGCGCCACGATCCGTTCCGCGTCTCGAGCGGCGGCAATCGCGTTCCCAACCCCACCGGCAGCGCCTGTTTCTTCGAAGCGCGGAACGGCCGTCGCGTGATCATGGACGTGGATTGGACGGACGGACGCGCGGGCATGAAGATCGTCGGAATGATGGGCAGTCTGGTGGAGCAGGTCATCTCGACCGACTCGGGACAGGCCGACACACTCGACGCGCACTGGGACGAGCTGCGGATGCTGCCGGGGAGCAATCTCTATGCCCGCAAAGGCGATCAGCTCGTCCAGCTCGATTACAACGGCTCGCGCATCGGCCTGATCGGTGCCGCGACATTCGCGAACATCGCGCTCGATCGCATGGCCAGCGGTCATCTTCTGACGTATGATGGCGCGGCGGCGGGCCGGACGGCCCCGGGGCCGATCGTGACGCCGGGCGATCCGTGCGGCCTGATTGCGCAGGCGGATTTCGAGCGGATCGTCGGGCCGTTGGCGCAGAAGCCGAAGGCGGGACCGCATGGCGACGACTGCACGTACACGCTGGCGCAGTCGCGCGGCCTCGCCGGCAGTGACGTCGTCTTGCGGATCTTCTGGAAAGACGGTTGGGCCGCGATCGATCAGTCGGGATCGGCGGTTCGCAATGTCGTGGCGCACGTCGCCCCGCCGATGGCGCAAGGCTCGGCCGGCGCGCAGAGCGGCGATCAGAGCGTCGGCGGCTTCATGAACAAGATCATGAACGTCGCGCGGTCGCAGGGCGTCGGCGTCCAGACCGACGCGAACGGCGGGCTGAAGAGCGATACCGCGGTGGCCGGACCGTGGGACGCCGGCTTCCTGAATATGGGTTTGGGTTTTTCCGTCGTGAAGGACGATGCAATGCTGTCGCTGGATCTTCGAGGGATCACGTACGAGCAGGCGAAAGCGCTGCTCGCCAAGGCAGTCGAGCGAATTCCATGAGGAGGCGGAAGATGAAGACGAACGTGGCAATGGCGCTGGCCGTGCTGGCAGCGGCGA
This sequence comes from Gemmatimonadales bacterium, assembly GCA_036522875.1. GTDB lineage: Bacteria > Gemmatimonadota > Gemmatimonadetes > Gemmatimonadales > GWC2-71-9 > 20CM-2-65-7. Next base: position 15,233 of record DATDEZ010000056.1, read on the forward strand.
TGTGTCCACTCACCGCGCACGCGCAGGGAGCGTTCGAAGGAACGGTGAACGGGACGATGACGGCGGACGGAAAGGCGATCCCGTTCCGCTACTCGCAGCTCGGCAGCCGCATCCGGACGGAGTACACGATGGAAGGGCACAACGTCGCGTCGATCTACGACGCGACGACCGGCGACATGACGTACATCATGCCCGAGCAGAAGAAATACATGATCTGGAACATGCGTGCGTCGAGCGGGATGGCGCGACAGATGGCGAATGCGATGGCCGGTCGCGGGCGCGACGCGCCGGACTGGTCCAAGATGAAGGTGACGCCCACGGGCCAGCGCGAAACGATCGCCGGAATTGCCTGCGAGCACTATCTGTTCGAGAACGCGGATGACCAGCAAAAGCATCACGCGCTCGACATGTGCGGCGCCAGCGGCCTCGGCTTCATGGGAATGGCCGGACAGACGAAATCGATGATGCCGTCCACGATCGCCATGCTGCGGTCCCAGAATCCCGAGATGGCGAAGCTGGCGCGACAGGGGTTCTTCCCGCTCAAGATGAGCATGACCGAAGAGCACGGCAGCTTCGTGTGGACCGTGACGCAGATCGAGCGCGGCCGTCCCGCGGCCGCACTGTTCCAGCCGCCGGCCGGCTACGAGGAGCTCAAGATGCCGAGTGCCCACGACTAGGGAGAAACCCGGGTCGCCTGCGTCCGTAGGACAGCCATGACGTTCGCCCTCCTCGTGGCTCTCCTTCAGACGCAGGCTGCAACACCGTTGGTCCAGATTCAGAACCTCACCCCTCGTGAGCAGCGGGTTAGCACGTTCGTCTTGCCGCGCGCCCAGGATCTCACGATCTCCGCCGTCGGCGCCGAGCCATGGCCGGACCGGCTGCGGAGCCGCGGTGACCGCGGTTGGCAGGACGACGAGCAGACGACCTGGCCCGCGGCCGCGTGGATTCTCGATGCGCGGACGCGGGCCGTCGTCTGGGATCTGCGCGCCGTCGAAACGCGGCGCGAATCGAACGGGCTACGGCATTTCGACGGCACGATTCACTTGCCCGCGGGAACGTACGAAACCCATTACGCGTCGTATCCGGCGGCCACCGTGTCGCTCAACGGCGGCATCCAACTCAACGATTTACGTGATCTCATCCGGCTCGGCCGCCGCGTCAGCTATGGCGGGCCGTACGTCGAGAATGATCTGTACAAGCAGTTCGCGCTGAGCATCACCGGCGTCGGCCGAGCGGCCACGGACAGCGACATGGCGGTCGCCCATACGGCGTTCGCCGCCTCCATTGTGACGACCGTCGTGCCGGAGCGGAACAACTCCGCCCGCCAAGGTTTCGAGCTCACCCGGCCCACCACGGTCGAAGTGACTGCGATCGGTGAGCTCGGCCTCGATCGCGACTTCGATTACGGCTGGATCATCGATGCCGCCACCCGCAAGCGTGTGTGGACGATGACCTACGACGGCAGCGAGCCGGCGGGCGGGGCCGCAAAGAATCGCATCGCGCATGAAACATTGCACCTCAAGCCCGGCCGCTACGTCGCGTACTTTCTCTGTGACGACTCGCACGATCCCGAAGACTGGAACGGCGTGCCACCCACGGATCCCGCGTCCTGGGGTCTCACGCTCCGCGTGGCCGACGCGGCCGCGCGGGCCGCCGTCAAGCTCTTCGATTACGAGCCGGTGCCCGCCGGGCAGACCATCGTGTCGTTCACCGGTGTTGGAAACGACGAGGATCGCGCGCAGGGCTTCCGGCTGAACCACGCGATGGACGTTCGCATCTTCGCCCTCGGCGAGGGGCGGAACGACCAGATGAACGACTACGCCTGGATCGCGAACGCCGATACCCACAAGCGGGTCTGGACGATGCGGTACGAGGATACGGAGGATGCGGGCGGGACGGAGAAAAACCGGTTGTACGACAGCGTTCTCCACCTCGCGATCGGCAACTACGTCGTGCATTACCGAAGCGACGGCTCGCATTCCTACAATGATTGGAACGGCGCGCCGCCGGCGGATGGAAAGTACTGGGGCGTGAGCGTCTTTCCCGCGAGCGGCCGGCTCAACCCCGGCGACGTCGGACCGCTCGAGCGAAGAGCCGGCATGGGAGCACCACTGGCCCAGCTGACGCACATGGGCAACGACGAGAACGCGAGCCTGCAATTTCAGCTGACGGCCGAGACGCGCGTGCGCGTGTATGCCGAGGGCGAAGGGCGCGACGGCTCGATGTTCGACTTCGGCTGGATCGAATCGGCCGACGGGACCCGGGTTTGGGAAATGCGGTACGCCGACACCGAGCCCGCCGGCGGCGACGACAAGAATCGCGTGGTCGACGGATCGGTCACGCTCCCGCCGGGGAGCTACACCCTGCATTACCAGTCCGACGGCTCGCATTCCTACAACGATTGGAATGCCGACGCTCCCGACGACCCCGACGGATGGGGCATCTCCGTGTTCCGATTGGGGAATCGGTAGCGTAGCTTTCGGGCCTCATGAAAATCGCGGTCTGCATCAAGCGCGTGCCCGATTCGGAGACACGCGTCAAAATCGGGTCCGACCGGAAAAGCCTGGACGAGGGCGGCGTGAAGTTCGTCATGAACCCATATGACGAGTTCGCTGTCGAAGAGGCGCTGCGGCGGAAAGAGAAAGCGGGAACAGGTGAGGTTGTCGTCCTGAGCCTGGGTCCCGCGGCGGCGCAGGAGACGATTCGCACGGCGCTCGCGATGGGCGCCGACCGCGGCGTGTTGCTGCAAACCGACAAGATCCCCGCCGATCCCTTTGAATCCGCCAAACTCATCGCGGCCGCCCTGAAGTCCGACACCTGGGACCTGATCTTGTTCGGCCGCATGGCCATCGACGACTACAACCATCAGGTCGGCGTCATCGTCGCCGAGCTGCTCGGACTGCCGTGTGTGAGCGCGGTGTCGCACCTCGATATCGACGGCACGAAGGGAGTTGCCGAGCGCGAGATCGAGGGCGGCATCGAGGTGGTCGAGTTCCCGCTGCCCGCGCTGCTCACGGTTGACAAGGGACTCAATGAGCCGCGCTATCCCGCGCTCAAAGGCATCATGGCGGCGAAGAAGAAGCCGCTCGAGCTGAAACGCGTGGAGCCGGGAGCCGGGAGTCTGGAGCTCCTGGCGCTGACGCTGCCCCCCGAGCGAAAAGAAGGGAAGATCGTTGGCGAAGGAGCCGCGGCCGTGCCGGAGCTGGTACGACTGCTGCGCGAGGAGGCGAAGGTTCTGTGACCAAGGTCCTCGCCGTACTCGAGCAACGTGACGGCGCGTTGCGTAAAGTGTCGTTCGAAGTGGTGACCGCCGCGCGACGACTCGGCACCGCGGTCGATGCGGTGGTCTGCGGCGGAACCGGTCCCGAAGGCTGCGCGACCGCGGTGGCGGAACGCGCGAGATCGGGGAGCTATGACGCCGTTGTCTTCGCCGCCACCGCCACGGGAAAGGACATCGCCCCGCGTGTCGCCGCGAAGCTCGGCGTCGCCGTCGCGGCGGACGTGACCGACCTGGCGATCGACGGCGGCAAGATCGTCGCCACACGACCCGTGTACGCCGGCAAGGCGTTGCAACGGGTCGCCGTGCTCGGCACGCCGGCCGTGATTTCCATCCGTCCCAACATCTTCACGGCCGACGCGCAGGCGTCGCAAGTAAAGCCGGAGACGCTGTCCGTCGCGTCACCGGGCCGAGTCGTCATGCGCGAGATCAAGGCCGCGCCCGCGGGCATGCTGGATGTGGCCGAGGCAGCGGTGATCATCTCGGGCGGCCGCGGTCTCAAGGAGCCGGCGAACTTCAAAGTGCTGGAAGAGCTCGCGGGGGCGTTTGGCGGCAAGGCGGCCGTGGGCGCCTCGCGCGCGGTCGTGGACGCGGGCTGGCGCGCGCACGCCGACCAGGTCGGCCAGACCGGCAAGACGGTGAGTCCTTCGCTCTACATCGCGGTGGGCATCTCGGGCGCGATTCAGCATCTCGCCGGCATGCGCACGTCGAAGGTCATCGTCGCGATCAACAAGGACAAAGACGCGCCAATCTTCAAAGTCGCCGACTACGGCGTCGTGGGCGACTTGTTCGAGATCGTGCCGAAGCTCACCGAAGAAATCCGCAAGCTCCATGGATAGTCAGTTCGTCCCGGCCACGTACCAGCCGGCGCTCCCGCTCAAGCAGCTCATCATCGCGGAAGGGTCGGACGGCGCGGGCGATCGCATGGAGCTCGACGTGCTGATTGTCGGCGCCGGTCCGGCCGGCCTCGCGTGCGCCATCGAGCTCGCGAAGCTCGCAAAGGCCGACGGCACCGAGCTGAACATCGCCGTACTCGAAAAGGCCGAGGCGCTCGGCGAGCACTCGCTGTCGGGTGCGGTCGTAAACCCGCGCGCGTTCCGCGAGCTGTTTCCCGACTTGAAGGACCAGGACTTTCCGTTTCGAGGACCGGTGTCGAAGGAAGCGGTCTACGTCCTGACCGCTGGAGGCAAATGGCGGCTGCCGACGCCCCCGTCGATGCGCAATCACGGGAACTACATCGCCTCGCTGTGCGAGATCGTCCGCTGGCTCGGCGGCAAGGCCGAGGAGCTCGGCGTCAACGTCTTCACCGGATTCCCGGCGGCGCAGCTCTTGGCGCGGGGCGGGGCGGTGGCGGGCGTTCGCACGGCGGCGGCCGGCCTGGACCGCGACGGTCAAGCGACCGCCGGCGGCACGGCTCCCAACGACCTGGTCGCGAAAGTCACGGCCCTCGCGGAGGGGACGCGCGGCCTCCTCACGCAGGCCTGGTGCCAGTGGCAGCGCGTGGGATCCGAGAATCCGCAGATCTTCGCGCTCGGCGTGAAGGAGCTGTGGGAGACGAAACAGCCGCTCGACCGCGTGATGCACACGCTCGGCTGGCCGCTGCCGCGCGACGTGTTCGGCGGCAGCTTCGTCTATCCACTCGAGCCGCATCTCGTCGCGCTCGGACTCGTCGTCGGTCTCGATTATCGTGACGCCGGCCTCGACGTGCACGGTCTGGTGCAGCGCTTCAAGCAGCATCCGCTGATCGCGCCGCTGCTCGCGGGGGGTGAAATGGTCGAGTGGGGCGCCAAGACCATCCCCGAAGGCGGTTATTACGCGCTGCCGCAGCGCCGCTCGGGCGATGGCGTCGTGCTCCTCGGCGATGCAGCGGGATTCGTCGACGTGCCCTCGCTCAAAGGGATCCACTACGCCATGCAGTCCGGCATGAGCGCGGCGCGGGCGATCTTCGAGCACGTAAAGCGTGGTGCGGCGCTCAGCGAGTACGACCGCGCGGTGAATGCGTCGTACATCGCCGCCGATCTCTATCGGACTCGCAACATGCGGCTCGCCTTCCGTGACGGGTTCTATCTCGGCGGTATTCAGGCGGGTTTGATGACGCTCACTGGCGGCCGATTTCCGGGCGGCCGGTACCGGATGCACGCGGACGCGGCTGCGGCGCGAAGCATCCCGGCGCACGCGGAGCCGATGACGGGCGTCAGCAAGGTCGATGCCGTGTTCAAGTCGGGGAACGCGACGCGCGACACGATTCCCAACCACCTGATCGCCAATCCCGACGTGCCGGCCGCCGTGGCGCGCTTCTACGGGCACATGTGCCCGGCGGGTGTCTACGAAGCGGGGGAACACGGAGGGGGGGGCCTGCGCATCAACGCCCCCAACTGTGTCGACTGCAAGGCCACCGACGTGCTGGGTCCGCGTTGGACGCCGCGTGAAGGCGGCAGCGGACCTAAGTACAAGCGGATGTAGCTTAGGGCTGCGGGCGAGCCGGATCGGTATTTCGGAAATACTGGCGCGCCTTCTCCGCCAGCTGCGACATCGACATCGGCAGGTTGCGCGTCACCCACAGCATCGTGCGTTGTCCGCTCGGGAAGCGGCGCGCGCCGTCCTGACGCGTCACGCCCGCCATCTGCGTGAGCGAAATCCCAAAGATCTCCTTGCTGGCGCGATCGAGGGCGGCGCCGAACTGCTCATCGTCGGGCGTGCCGAGGATGTCGGAGTGCGTGCGGCCGAGCTCTTCGAGCGGTGTGTTGTACGCCTCTTCGCACTGCGTGTCCATCAGGAATCCGCAGTACAGCGCGAACTGGTAACTCTCTGCCAGCTGGTTCCAGAGCTCCTCGATGCGGATCGCCGCCTCGGTTCTCCCGGTCCGCCACAAGAGTCCCGCGACGTCGGAGTAGATGCGCGTGCCGCGCCCGTACGGCTGTATCCGCAGCAGCACGGGGCCGAGCGAGGCGCGGAATCGCGACCAGTCGGGCAAGCCGTCGGCGAGGAACTCATCGACTATTTTCCCGGCGTCCATGAGGGCGAGCTGGCCCGAGTTGGTCAGCGCCTTCGAGTGCAGCTTGTTGGCGGTCAGGCGATCGAGCAGCTGGTCGAGGTGCTCGCGCTCGACGATGATGAGGACGCTTTCGCCGCGGCGCAGCCCCGCTTCGAGGAAGTCGAACGCTGATTCGACGAGGCTCCCGGCCTGGCGGTGGAATTGCGCGAGATGACGCCCGGCGGGCGCCTCGGCCAGCAACGCACGACCGGGGGGCGCTGACACTTCCTACTGCAACGACTCTTCGAAGTAGCGGCGCGCCCTTTCCAAAATCGCGGCGCTCGCGGACGGAAGATTGCGTTTGACCCAGAGCATCGTGCGCTGCCCGCTGGGAAAGCGCTGCTCGCCGCTGTTGCGCTGGCGCGCGAAGCCGATCATCTGCGACAGTGGCACCCCGAACATGTCGCGGCTCGCCGAATCGAGCGCGACCCGAAACCGCTCGTCCTCGGCGGTGCCGACCATGTCGGTGTGCGTCCGGCCGATCTCCTCGATCGGCCCGGCATAGGCGTGCTCGTGTTGCAGGTCGAGCGAGTAGCAGCAGAACAACGAGAACGGATACAGGCGCTGGAGCTCGTTCCAGTACTCCTCGAGACGAATGGCGGCTTCCGGCTTCCCTTCGTGCCACAACACATCCACCATCTCGCCATACGCCCGAGTCGTGCCGCGTCCAAACGCCTGTACCCGCTCGAAGACGGCGCTCATCCGGCGGCGAAAATCATCCCAGTCAGGCATGTCGTCGCGCATGAACTTGCGCAATGTCAGCTCGGCATCGTGCAGCTCGAGCTGCCCGGACTTCAAGAACGCGCCGGGGTCCACGCCGTCTGTTCGCAGCTGCGTCAAGAACAGGTCGGTGTGCTCCGGCGTCGCGATGACTACGACGCCGTTGCCGCGCCGCAGGCCCGTCTGCAGGTACAACGCGACGGCATCGGTGAGGGCCTGCGGGTCGCGGTGCAGCTGAGCGAAGTGCCGATTTGCCGGGGCTTCGATGAGCAGCGTATTGACAAGTGACGCCGTCATTTAGCGTGCTTCGAAAAACGTGGGGGCATTCATGCCGGGTAGACTAGGTCGTACGGGGACCGCCTACAATAATTCTTGAGAGTGACAAACGACGCCCGTAATTCAATCCGAGGGATTAGATCGTCGGGACGGAACCGCCGAAACTGAGCTTGATGCCGTCCAAAATGAACTGGACGGCGATGGCGGTGAGCACGAGCCCCATCAGCCGCGTCAGAATACGCATCCCCGTCTGGCCCAGGCGTCGCTCCACCAACGAGGCCGCCGAAAGCACGAAAAAGGTCAAGGCGGCGGTCAGGACGATGGAGCCATACACCGCGACGGTGGCCGCCGTCGACTTGGAGCCCAGCGCGAGCACCATCACGGTGGAAATCGCGCCCGGACCGGCGAGCATCGGTACGCCGAGCGGCATGATGCCGATGTCTTCCTTCTGAATTCCTTCCGCCGTTTCGACCGGCGTCTCGCGCTGCTGGCTCCGCCGCGCCTGCACCATGTCGAGCGCGTTCAATCCGATCAGCACGCCGCCCGCGATCTTGAACGCGCCGATCGTGATGCCGAAGATTTTGAAGATCATGCTGCCGCCGAGCGCGAACGCGATCAGCGTGATGGCGCACGTCCACGCGCCGCGCCGCGCGAGGACGCGCCGCTGGGCGGGAGAGTCGCGCACCGTCATGGCGAGAAACGTCGGAATCACGGCGAACGGATCGACGATGAAAAAGATCGAGGTGAAGATCAGCAACAGCTCCATCACGCGCTGGTTCAAAGCGCGACCTGCACCACGCGATCCTTCCCCATCCGCTTGGCGTCGTACATCGCCTGATCGGCACGGCGCAGCAGGTCGTCGGTGCTGGCGTCGGTGGCGCTGCACGACACGACGCCGATGCTCGCCGTCACGCTCGGCGTCCCCTTGAAGACGTTGCGCAGTCCCGCGACGAGGCGCTTGGCCGCCGCATCGGCGAGCTGCGCGTCCGTCTCGGGCAGCAGGACGGCGAATTCGTCGCCGCCCAGGCGTCCGACGACATCTGCCTGACGCACGGAGCCTCGCATCGCGTCGGCGACGAGGCGCAGCACGGCGTCCCCCGTCTGATGCCCGTGCGTGTCGTTGATGACCTTGAAGTTGTCGAGGTCCATGTAGAGCAACGACAGCGGGTGCGGATAGCGCCGGTTGCGGTCCAGCTCCTGGGCGAGCCGGTCGGCAAAGGCACGGGCGTTCAGCACGTTCGTCAGCTGGTCCTGAATGACCAGCTTCGCGAGCTCCGCCTGGCTGCGGCGCAGCCTCTGGAGCCCCGCCATGGCGACACTGACGACCGCGACGTACGCCAGCGCGTTGGCGATCCGCCACACCATCGGCGTGTCCACGGGCATCTGCTGCCAGGCAACCGCCTCGCGCATGACAATGGACGCGAGCCCGACCGCGACGCCCCAGATCACGCCTTCGGTCCACGTGATGAGCAGGACCGGAATCACGTACAGGATGCCGAGCCGCGCATCGGGCGGCGTGATGGAGTTCACCCAGTAGACGAACAGGATGAGGAGGGCGTAGGCCGCGATTCGCAGGGAGCGCCGCAGCGTCGGGGAGGCGAGCATCAGTAGGGAGGCTCCGCGACATGCCGGGGATCGTCGAGCAACAACGCGTCGAGCTCCGTGCCCGCCGGTACGTCAGGCCGGTCGGCGGGAATGATCAGCAGGGCGTTCGCCAGCACCATACTGGTGAGAATGCCAGACCCCTGCGGCCCTGTCAAACGGGCCCCGTCTTCCGTGACGATCGCGCGAAGATAATGGCGCAGCTTGGGGCCCAGGGAGATTGGCTCGCGCAGCACGACCGGCACGGTCCGGCGAAACGCCAGGGCGTGGCCCTCGAGCCGGCGGATTACGGGCCGGACGAACAGCTCGAACGTCACCATCGTGCTGACGGGATTTCCCGGCAGGCCGATCCAGGGCACGCCGCCGATGACGCCGAAGCCGACCGGCGCGCCGGGCCGCATCGCGATGCGCCAGAGCTTCATCTCGCCGCCGAGCTCCGCGAGCACGTCGCGCACGAGATCGTGCTCGCCGACGCTCACGCCCGCGGTCGTGACCAGGAGGTCGTTGCCCGCCGCGCCGCGCAGATGTTCACGCAAACTCTCTTTGGTATCGCGCGCGACGCCGAGGTTCACGGGTTGCGCACCGGCTCGCCGGATCATCGCATCCAGCGTGTAACTGTTCGACGTCGCGATCTTGGTGCCCGCCAGGATTTCGTCTTTCCGGTCGAGATCGACGATCTCTTCGCCCGAGCCCATGAACGCGACGCGCGGCGTGCGGTGTACGCTCACCGTATCGCGCGCGATCGACGCGAGCACGCCGAGCGGCGCGGGAGCGAGGGCGGCGCCGGCGCGGAGCACGACGGTGCCTTTCTTGATGTCCTCACCGCGGCGCCGGACGTTCTTGCGAGCGTCGCGCGGGTTGCGGACCAGCACCCGGCCGTTCCCGGGCTGCTCCGTGTCCTCCTGGCGAATCACGGTGTCCGCGCCCTGGGGCAGCGGCGCGCCGGTGAAGATCCGGGTCGCCTGATGGGCGCCGATGGGCTTGCTCGGAAACTGACCGGCGGGAATCGTCTCGATGACGGCGAAGTCCGTGGTGCCTGCGTCGAGATCCGCGCTCCGCAACGCGTAGCCGTCCATCGCCGAGTTGTCCCACGGCGGCAAGTCGATCGGGCTGATGACATCCTCGGCGAGCACCGCGTCGAGCGCGGCCCGCAGCGGCACGCGTACCGGTGGAAGCGGCCGCACGTGCTCGAGCATGATCCGCGCCGCTTCGGCGGGCGTCATGACAGCACCAGCGCGCGATCCCAGGCGAGACTCGCGATCGTCTGGAGCCACGCGGTATCGCTGAAGCGAAACACGGGGAATGGCGCGCGGTAGTCACGGTCGTCCGTCAGCATCGCGACCCACTGCGTGGGCTTGGGCGTTCCCGGATCGAACAGGGGCTTGGGGCCAGCGACCTTCCGATACACTTCGATCTTCGGGAGGGCGGCGCGCTTGAACCCCTCGACCAGCACGATGTCGGCACCGTCGAGATAACGGCGCGCGAGCGCGATCGGGTCAGATTCGACCGCGGTATGCTCGAACAGGACGCGTTGTCCGGGCGATTCCATGAGCACGCGCTCGGCCTTGCCCTCGTGCCAGTGCCGCCACGTGTCCTTGCCCTGTTGATCCATGTCGGGCGTGTGCGTGCCGTGCTTGATCGTCATGACGCGCAGCTTGCGGCGCACCAGCTCGGCGGCGAGCGTGACGAGAAACGTCGTCTTCCCGGCGTTCTTGAGGCCGATGATGGAGATTATCCGCGTCGCTGCCAGATCGCCTCCGCGCGCGCCAGATCGTCCGGCGTATTCACATTGAAGAACAGCTCGACGGGATCGCCGTACCGCTGCACCTCGGCGAGCGGGAGGATACCGACCCGCACGTCGGGATGGAAGGCGATGGCCTTCAGGTCTCCCTGGTCGAGCCGGCGCGCGATGGCGGGAGCGCAGGCTGGGCCGTAGATCGCGCAGAGCGGCTCGAGGCCGCGCCGTCCTTCGCTTTCCGGCAATACCGCATCGCACGAGCCGGTCCGAAACCTTGCCAGCAGCGCCTCGAGCAGCTCGATACGGGCGAACGGCATGTCCCACGCCAGGCACAGCACCGGCCGTCCCGCGGCCGCCGTCACCGCGGTGAAGATGCCGCCGAGCGTGCCGAGTCCCGGTCGGGTGTCGGGAATGGTGCGGAGGTCCGGCCGCCACGTTGCGGCGTCGGGCGCGTTCGCGATCAGCAGCGGTGATTGGCCGACGGCGGTGGTCAGGAGCTCGACCACGACGTCGAGGATCCGGCGGCCGCCTACCTTGTGCAGGCCTTTCGGTTGCCCGCCGTAGCGACGGGCCGCGCCGCCGGCCAGCACCGCGGCGGTCACGTCAATAGCGGCGGCCGCGTTTCTTCTCCAGCACGACGTCGAGCCCGAGCTTCAACGAGAAATGATGATAGAATCGCGAGGCGGTCGGCGGGATGGCGCCGGCGCCGGCCGTCAGGATTCCGGCTCCCGTTGCGCGGCTCATCGAGACCAGCATGTCACTGGCTTCCCAGCGGAACTGGTAGCCCGGGCTGATGGGGCGCGTGAACCCCACCGACGCGCCGAACATCGGCTCGGCGTGCCGAGACTTGGGATCCGTGAGCACTTCGCGCACACCGACGGAGCTCGAGGCGACGAACGTGCCCGACATTTCGATCGTGCTGCGGGTTTCGTTGATGATGCCGACGTTCAGACGGGCGTAGGGGCTGAAGGAGCGGCGCGAGGCGGCGCGAAACGTCGCGCCCACGAACATCGCGACCGAGCCGCCGTCCGAGCCGGTGCGCTGGATGTCGTCGCAGGTCTGCTGATTCTTGTTGTCGAAATCCGGATTGTAGAACACGCCGGTGCACGACCCGTCGACCGGCAGTCCGACGTACGAGATCTCGGCGTGGAGCCCGAAGTGCGGGGAGGGGAAGTACGTGGCCGCCAGTCCCGCGATGATGCTCGACGTGATCCCCTGCGACACGCGCAGCGTGTCGAACTCCGACGTGCCGAGCACCTGGAGCGGCTGCTTGGCGATCGTCCAGAGATCGTGGCCCGTCCCCGCACCCGCGAAGATGGTGAGCACGATGCTCGGCTGCTCGCCCGTTTGCGCGGCGAGCGGTGCGGCGACGACGGCGAGCGCGAACAATCCCAACGTGGCATGGCGCATTAGACCTCGAGGTGGCGGTGTTCGACGGCGATGCACTGATCCATCACGAACGCGATGCCCGCGGCCCGGGCGCGTTGCTCCGCCGCCGCGTCGACGACGCCCTGCTGCAGCCAGATCAATTTGGGCCGGTGCGCGAGCGCGATGGCCTCATCGACGACCGGCGCCACGAGCTCACTGCGCCGGAAGATGTCGACGATGTCGATCGTGTGCTCGCGCGCCGCGTCGGTCAGCGTGGCGTAGCTCTTCGCTCCCAGGATCTCGCCGTGCCCCGGATTGATGGGCACGATTGTGTAGCCCGCATTCTTCAAGTACTTCGACACCGAATGACTCGGCCGAATCGGCTTCGGCGAAAGGCCCACGACCGCAATGACGCGTGACGCGCGCAGCAGGTCGCGCAGCTCGTCGTCCGAGGGCATCGTCATTCGGGCCGGTGTACGTGCGGCGTCCCGCTCACCGCGCGTCCCACCAGCACCATCCCCGATCGTTCGGCGATCGTTACCGCGAGCGTCGACGGGACACTGGGCGTCGCGACCCACGCGAGCCCGGCGCGCGACGCCTTGAACGCCAGCTCGGCTGAAATCCGGCCGGTCACGAGCAGGCCCTGGCCGACAATCGGCGTGCGCGCCAGCACCGCCGCGCCGATGACTTTGTCGACCGCATTGTGGCGCCCGATATCCTCGGCATGAAACAGGAGCGCGCTGCCGTCCGTCAACGCCGCGGCGTGAATCCCGCCCGTCTCATTGTAGCGCACGCCGCGCGCGAACAACTGTTTGAAGAGTGTGCGGAGCTGCTCCACCGCCGGCGGCTCGCCGCGCGCGGGGACGCGGACGGCGGTCGCCGGATCGGCCAACATCGTGGCCACGGCGCCGCATCCCGACGCGAGCACCCGCGTGCGGTTCTCGCCTTTGATCGACGCCACGCGCTCGGGCCGAACGTCGGCCCAAAACCCGAGGTCGGGGGCGCACGGACGGAGCTGCAGGAGGTCGTCGAGCGTGGCGATGTAGCCTTCGCCGTGGAGCCACCCGACCGCGAGCTCCTCGAGCTGCTCGGGCGTGCACATCCACGTGACCGCGGGCTCGCCGTTCACCTCGAGCCAGACCGGCCACTCCTCGACGACCGCGGAGTCGGCCTGCATCCGGCCCCGCCTTCCGCTATGGTTCGCCGCGGTATTCGGAGTAGAGATGAGGACTCTCCTCGATGCGGACGCAATGCAGCGTCACGCCCTTCGGCAACAGCGTGACGATGCGGTCCCAGACGTACAACGCGAGCGCCTCGCCGGTCGCGACCCACGTCCCGGCGGCGAATGACGCGATGTCCTTGTTGATATGGCGCCCGTCGAAGCGCGCCACGATTTCCTGCTGCAGCAGCGTCTTGAGCGCCGGCAGGCTCATCACGCCGCTCTTCGTGGGCTCGAAGACCCCTTTGACGGTCACGGCGCACTTGTAGCGATGACTGTGGTCGTCGGTCGCGCCGGCGAATTCGGGCGTCTCCGGAAACCGATGCGTCGCCGTGAATTCCACGATGCGCGTCAGATAGGCCGTAGGCATTCCTTAGAATACCTGGACGGCTGTGGCCTTGAAAGAGAAGACGACAGTTCCGCCGGGAGCCAGAGCTAAATCCTTCGCCGCCTGCGCCGTGACCGCGGCGATCAGCTCGACCCCGCCCATGTCGGCGCGCACGTGCACGCCGGCACCGCGCTGCTCGATCGCCATCCCGGTGACGCGGCCCGTGAACACGTTTCGGGCCGACGACGCGAGCGGCTGCGTGCTCACGAAGATGTCGGTCGGCGGGACGGCGAGCACCGCGGCGCCGGCCCGGTCGGTCATCACGGCGATGTCGATGTTGCCCACCCGCACGCGTTTCACGCCATCGCCCGCCGGCAGCTCCACCCGAAACAGATTCTCGGGCGTGACGGGCGACAGGCGGCCGTCGGCCAGCGCGCGGATGTCGTCCGCCCAGCGATAGGCATCCTCCAGCTGATGCGAGGCGATGCAGACGGCAAACGGCCGCGCCGCTCGCTCCGCGGCGAGCGCGCGATACAGCGCGCCGGCCGCGGCGCGGTCCGCCGAGCTCGCGGGCTCGTCGAGGAGGAGGACGTCGGTTCTCAGCGCGAGCGCGCGAGCAACCGCGACGCGCTGGACTTCGCCTTCGGAGAGCTCGTGCCGGCGCCGCTCGAACAATGAGGCGAGGCCGAGCCGTTCCGACACCTCCGCGAGAATCCCGCTCGCCGCGGAGGGTCTGATTCCTCTGACTCGTAACCCGTAGACCAGATTCTCGCGGACCGTTCCGCGAAACAGGATCGGCCGCTGCTCGACGAGCGTCACGCGCCGCCGCAGCGCGGCCGGAGCGCGATGCGGCACCACCGCGCCGTCGAGCCGCACCGACCCCTCTGTGGGTGATTCGAGCAGCGCGAGGATGCGCAGCAGCGTGCTCTTCCCTGAGCCGTTGTGTCCGACGACGGCGATCATGCCGGTGCGGGGCAGCGAGAATTGCGGCAGGTCGAGGACCACTCGGCCCGCGTAGCGATGGCGGACGTCGCGCAGCTCAAGCATGACCGCGGCCCTGCAGCAGCTGCAACGCGACGTTGATGACGAGCGCCAGGAGGACGAGCACGAGGCCCAGCGCGAGGGCCAGGCCGAAGTCGCCTTGCGACGTGTACAGTGCGACCGCCGTCGTCAGCGTGCGCGTTGAGCCGCGGATGTTGCCGCCCACGATCATCGCGGCGCCGATTTCGGCGACGCATTGACCGAACGCCGCGGTGATGACGGCGGCCAGCGCGAATCGCGCTTCGCGCGCGACGGTCCAGGCCGTGCGCCAGGGGCCGGCGCCGAGCGTTTCGGCGGTGCGGCGGATACGGGAATCCACGCCTTGAATCGCCGCGGCGGACAGCGCGGCCGCGATCGGCAGCGCGAGAATCACATCGCCGACGACGATCGCCTGCCACGTGTACAGCCAGCCGATGGCGCCGAGCGGCCCCTGGCGCGACAGCAATCCGTAGAGAAGGAGACCGACCACGACGGTCGGAAAGGCGAGCGCGGTGTTGACGACGGTGAGCGCGGCGCGGCGACCCCAAAACCGCCGCGTCGCGAGAAAGTAGCCGAGCGGCAGACCGGCCGCGCAGGCGATGACGGTCGCCACGAGGGCGACTTTGAGGGTTAACGCCGCGATTCCGTAGACTTCGGAATCACCCGCAATCAGTAAGCCCCAGGCGCGCCGAAACCCTTCGCCTAGAAAATCCATCCGAGGCCGACGCTGACCCACGGGTGCGCCGTCCAGTCCGACAGGGGCTGGTTCGGCGCCACGATCTGCGAATTGTCGGGCGCCGGCACATGGAAGGAAAGCGGATACTTGAGTCGCCACAGGTGCGCGCGCAGGTCCGCGTTGACCACGAGGTGGCGGCTCGCGTACCACCGGACGCCCGTCGATCCCGCGAGGGAAATCTTCGTGCCGAACTGATAGCCGCTGAGCGTCGTGTCGCCCGGAGAATTCAGATCGAACATCAGGCCGAGCCCGGTGCCGACGTACGGCGCGAGCCCGTGCCAGGTCTTGCCGCCCGTGAGCCGCAGCTGCAGACCGATTTCCGCCAATCCGAGATCGGTGGGAAACGGACCCTGCTTGCGATAGGGCGACGTCGAGTCGACGCGCGGATCGAGGATGAAACGGTCGCCGCGGAGATAGGCGAGCGTGAACTGGAAGCCCATGGAGTGCCCGGCCGGCATCTCGTAGCGCGCCCCAAACGTGGACGCATTGCTCGGCCCGGCGCCCGTCCGGCCGCGGTCGTGCGAGAGATGACCGCCGAACACGAACAATGCCGGATGGAGCGGGATGTCACGGTACGGCGAATTGAACGGGTCGTGGCCGACCTGTGCCATGAGGCAGCTCGGCGGTTGGGCGGTCAGCAGTGCCATGACGCCGAGTGTTCGAACCGCCCAGCTGCTCAATCGCCAAACTACTGCTCTCATCAGTTACTCTCCCTCAAATCGCGTCCCGTCATTTCCTTCGGCGGCTCGATTCCCATGAGATGCAAGATCGTCGGCCCCACGTCGCGAAGCGAGCCGCCCCCGCGAAGCGCGCGGTTCGGCGCCCCCTCACCGACGATGACAAATGGAACGGGGTTCGTCGTGTGCGCGGTGTGCGGCCCGCCGGTCGCCGGGTCGATCATCAGCTCGCAGTTGCCGTGATCGGCCGTGACGAGCACGGTCGCCTGCGCCGCGTCGGCGGTCTTCAGCACGCGCTGCAGGCACACATCGACCGTCTCCACGGCCTTCACCGCCGCCGGCAACACCCCGGAATGACCGACCATGTCGCCGTTCGCGTAGTTGCAGAGGATGAAGTCGTGCGTCTTGTCGGCGATCGCCTTGCAGAGAACATCGGTCACGCCCGGCGCGCTCATCTCCGGCATCAAGTCGTAGGTCGCGACCTTCTGCGACGGGACGAGCAGACGTTCCTCTCCTTTATATGGCGGCTCGTAGCCGCCGTTGAAGAAGTACGTCACGTGCGCGTACTTCTCCGTCTCCGCGGTGCGAAACATCGTTTTTCCATTACCCGAAAGCACTTCCGCGACGATACGCGACAGGACCACCGGCTCGAATGCCGCGGGGAAGGGGAGCGACTCCTCGTAGCGCGTCATGGTGACGAGCCGCACGCCGGGCCGTGTGCCGGTGTCGAAGCCGTCGAATCCCGGCAGCGCGAGCGCGCGCACGATCTGGCGCATGCGATCGGCGCGATAGTTGAAGCAGAAGATCCCGTCGCCGTCCTTGATGCGCGGCGCGCCGTCGATGACGAACGGCTTCACGAACTCGTCCGTCACGCCCGCCGCATACGCCTGTTTGATGGCGGTCAGCGGATCCGGCGCGCGCTGGCCGACGCCATGGACCATCGCGTCGTACGCGAGCTTCGTCCGGTCCCACCGCTTGTCGCGATCCATCGCGTAGTAGCGGCCGATCACCGTCGACACCCGGCCGCCCGCCTCGAGGAGCTCCTGCATGAACTCGAGCCCGGACTTCGGCGGCGTGTCGCGGCCATCGAGCCAGGCGTGCACGGCGACCGGGACGTCGTGCCGTTTGGCGAGCTCGATCGCCGCCAGCAGATGCTTATCGAGCGCGTGAACGCCGCCCGTGCCGATCAGTCCCATCACGTGCAACGTGCCGCCCTGCCGACGGGTGTGCTCGACCAGATCAACCAACGCGGGAATTCGAAAGAACTCACCCTTCTCGATGGATTGAGAGATCCGGACGATATCCTGCGCGACGACGCGACCCGCACCGAGATTCAGATGGCCGACTTCGCTATTGCCGATTTGTCCTTCCGGAAGGCCGACCGCGAGTCCGGAGGCCTCGAGCAGCGTGCGCGAGCGACTCTCCCACAGCTTGTGCCAAACCGGAGTGTTGCCCAGCTCGATCGCGTTGCCGTCGCGGCCGGGGCGAAAGCCCCACCCGTCGAGCACGATGAGAACGACTGGGGTGCGCCTGCCGCGGCTCGTTGTCATATTGAAGGGGATGCAAGTTACCCACATCGTTCCCGGCCTACTAGCTGCTTTCGGGTTGCTCGTTCCGAGCCCGAAGTCTCAAACTCCCGGCCGCTACCGCGTCACCGCCGACAACGCCTGGTTCTACCAGGACGTCGCCGGCCGTCGAATCGCTCGGCTCGCGAAAGACGCGGTGCTGTCGCCCGGCTCAGGTACAGCGCGGAACGATTGGCTCCCGGTGGTCCTCGACGGCTGGATCTTTGCGACGTCCGTCGGACCGAGTAGTCGTTCCGACTTCGATCTGCTGGTGACGCGCGCCCCGAACGAGAATTTGCGGGCCGCGCCTGCCGGACCGCTCGTGGCCGAGCTGGCGCAGGGATTCGGGTTGAAGCGTGTCGCGGCCGATAGCGCCAAGAACGGTCGCTGGGTCCACGTGACGCGAGACGGCTGGGTCCAGCGCAGTGCGCTCGCCCCCGTCGCCGACGTGGTCGCCACGCGGACCGCGGACACATCGACCAGCGCTGACAGCGGTCCTCCAACTCCCAATCCCCAACCTCCGGTTCCTGACAGCACGCGCGCCCAGCCGGTGCGCATGACGACGCTGTACCGGGCGCCGGATGGTCCCGAGGCGGGGACCATCGCAACCGACACACCGCTGCGCGTGCTCAGTCGCAATGGCGAATGGACGCGCGTTCAGTACGAAGGCTGGGTCAAGGGTGGCGATCTCCAGGTCGCGCCCGCGGGCGTCATGGTCGGCGTGACCGCCGCGGAGCTGCGTGCCGAGCCGCAACGCTACGTCGGCCAGGTGTTGCGGTGGAATCTCGAGTTCATCGCGATCCAAAAAGCTGACGAGCTGCGGCCCGACATCCCCGAGGGTGCGAGTTACGTGTTGGCTCGCGGGCCGTTGCCGGAGCGCGGTTTCGTGTACGTGGTCGTCCCTGACATCAAGCTGCCCACGTTTCGCGCCCTCACGCCGCTCTCCGCCATGACGATCACCGCGCGGGTCCGCAACGGCCGCAGCCGCTACCTCGGCAACCCCATTGTCGATCTGATTTCGCTCGAAGGAGGGAGTACTTCGCCGTGAACGACGTCTTGAACGAGCGCATCCGGCGCAAGCTCGACGTGATGCCGGACGAGCAGGCCTATCAAGTCCTCGATTACATCGAGTTTCTCGAGTCGAAGTATTCGCAGCGCGCGGCGGGCGCCCCGGCGTTTCAGAAGGTCGCGGAGACGCTGGAAGACACGATGCGCGCCGGCCGCGTTCCCGTCACGATCATTCGCGGCACGATGGACGCGGTGGGGAAGGCGGGGAGATTCTTCGAAGGGGTCGTCGCCGCCGGGAAAGCGGCGGTGGAGGAAGCCACCAAGAAACCGGTTGAGGAAACCAAGCCCCCCCAGTAACTTCCGCCATGGGAACCTTCCGACCCGACGTCGCCCTGACCTTCGACGACGTCCTGCTCGTGCCCCGTCACTCGACGGTGCATCCCCGCAACGTCAAAGTCGCCAGCCGCTTCACGCGCGCCATTCCCTTGAATATCCCGATCGTGTCCGCCGCGATGGACACGGTCACCGAATCGGAAATGGCGATCGCGATGGCGCGCCAGGGCGGCATCGGCGTCATCCACAAGAACATGTCGATCGACCGGCAGGCCGCCGAGGTCGATCGCGTGAAGCGCAGCGAGTCGGGCATGATCATGAACCCGATCACGCTCGGACCGGACCGGCCGCTGCGCGAAGCGCAGCAGCTCATGGTGCGCTTCAAGATTTCCGGGGTGCCGATCGTCGACGGCGCGGGCAAGCTGGTCGGCATCATCACGAATCGCGACTTGCAGTTCGAGCGCGAGCTCGACCGCCCAATCCGCGATGTGATGACGAAAGAGAAGCTGATCACTGCGCCCGTCGGCACGACACTCGACGAAGCCGAACGACTGCTAGCCAGGCACCGCATCGAAAAGCTGCCCGTCGTGGACAAGCAGGGACTCCTCAAAGGCCTCATCACCATCAAAGACATCTTCAAGCGGCGCCAATACCCCGACTCCAACAAGGACCAGCACGGCCGGCTGCGCGTTGCGGCTGCGGTGGGCGGCGCGGCCGACGCGCGCGCGCGCGCCCAGGCACTGGTCGATGCCGGGTGCGACGTCATCGTCGTGGACTCGGCGCACGGTCACAGCCAGGGCGTACTCGAGACGGTCGCGTCGCTGCGCGAGGCGTTTCCCGAGACGCAGCTGGTTGCCGGCAATGTGGCGACCGAGAGCGGCGCGAAGGCGCTGGTCGAGCGCGGCGTCGACGCGGTCAAGGTCGGCGTGGGCCCGGGCTCGATCTGTACGACGCGCGTCGTCACCGGCATCGGCGTTCCGCAGATCACCGCCATTGTGGATGCGGTGCGCGGCGCGGGCGACGTTCCCGTGATCGCCGACGGCGGCATCAAGTACTCGGGCGACGCGGTGAAAGCGCTCGCGGCGGGCGCGGAGTGCGTCATGATGGGCTCGATGCTCGCGGGGACCGAGGAGAGTCCCGGAGAGTCGTTTCTCCTGGAGGGCCGGCAGTTCAAAGTGATTCGCGGCATGGGCAGCCTGTCCGCCATGGAGGAAGGCTCGGCGGACCGGTATTTCCAGGAAGGCGAGGTG
The DNA here is from genome assembly GCA_036522875.1 of Gemmatimonadales bacterium. Taxonomy (GTDB): domain Bacteria; phylum Gemmatimonadota; class Gemmatimonadetes; order Gemmatimonadales; family GWC2-71-9; genus 20CM-2-65-7. Next base: position 35,384 of record DATDEZ010000056.1, read on the forward strand.
TCGCTGCAGAAGCTCGTGCCCGAGGGCATCGAGGGGCGCGTACCGTATCGCGGTCCGGTGGCGGACGTCGTCTTTCAGATGGTCGGCGGCCTTCGCAGCGGCATGGGCTACTGCGGCGTGTGCGACATCCGGGCACTGCGTACGGAAACCGAATTCATTCGGATCACGAGTGCCGGTTTGCGCGAATCGCATCCGCACGACGTGGTCATCACGCGGGAAGCGCCGAACTACAGCCTGTAAGGCTACAGTCTCTAACACGACTGCACGCTTTCATCTATTGACAGATCGCACCCCCCGGCAAACCTTGGGGCGGCACGAACCGACGATTCGTCACCACTCCCAACGGAGTCCTGCATGAACCTGTGGGCTACAAAATCCATCGCGACGTTGCGCGCCGAAGCCGACGCGGCGGGCGAGCACCAGCTGAAGCGGGCGCTCGGGCCCCTCAACCTGATCACGTTGGGCATCGGCGCGATCATCGGCGCCGGCATCTTCGTGCTCACGGGCCAGGCCGCCGCCCTGTACGCCGGGAACGGCGTGTGGATTTCGATGACGATCGTGGGGATCGCCTGCGCGTTCGCGGGACTGTGCTACGCGGAAATGGCGTCGGCCGTCCCCGTCGCGGGAAGCGCCTACACCTACTCCTACGCCACGATGGGCGAGCTCGTCGCCTGGATCATCGGCTGGGATCTCGTGCTCGAGTATGCGGCGGGCGCGGCCACCGTCGGCGTCGGCTGGTCCGGGCACTTCGTCTCGCTGCTCAGCAACTTCGGCATCACGTTGCCCGCGCAGCTCGCCGGCTCCCCGACGCAATGGTGCACACAGGCCAACGTCACAGCCGGTGTTGCGGGGTGCCTGAAGGCCGGACTCGTCTTCACGGGCGCGTGGATCAACCTGCCGGCGGTTTTCATCGTCGTGCTGATGTCCACGGTGCTGGTGATCGGGATCAAGGAGTCGGCGACCGTCAACACGTGGATCGTCCTCCTCAAGCTCCTGATCATCTTCCTGATCGTCATCATCGGGCTCGGCCACATCACGCCGGCCAATTACCACCCGCTCATCGCGCCGAACACGGGTGATTGGGGCACCTACGGCTGGTCGGGGGTGCTGCGCGGTGCCGGACTTGTCTTCTTCGCCTACATCGGCTTCGACGCCGTATCGACCGCGGCTCAGGAATCGAAGAATCCGCAGAAGGACATGCCGGTCGGAATTCTCGGCTCGCTGTTCATCTGTACGCTGTTGTACGTCGCCGTTTCCAGCATTCTCGTGGGCATGGTGCCGTTCAAGGAGCTCAACGTGGCGGCCCCCGTCGCCTACGCGATGGACAAGGTGGGCGCGCCGACGTGGGTTCGCATCGCGATCGATATCGGCGCCGTGCTCGGCCTCGGCTCCGTGATCCTCGTGATGTTGCTCGGCCAATCACGCGTCTTCTACTCGATGTCGCGCGACGGCCTGCTCGGCAAATGGGCCAGCGCCGTGCATCCGAAGTATCGCACGCCGTATCTGTCGACGATCTTCACCGGCGTGGCCGTGACGCTCGCAACCGGCCTGTTGCCGCTGCAGCTGCTCGGGCAGCTCGTCAATATCGGCACGCTGCTCGCGTTCGTGCTCGTGTGCGCCGGGGTATTGATTCTCCGCAAGAAACGCCCGGACCTCGATCGTCCATTCCGGACCCCGTGGGTCCCCGTGGTGCCGATCCTCGGCGTCGTCTGCTGCTTGGGACTCATGGCCACGCTGCCGAGCGACACCTGGATCCGGCTGATCGTGTGGCTGCTGATCGGCTTCACGATCTACTTCGGCTACAGCCGCCATCACAGTCATTTGCAGCGGGAGATTGGGTCGGGCGCGGCGGGAGTGGGGCAGCAGCGCCGCTAGGCCAGCAACACGGGAGCAGCGGGACAGGGCGCGGTAGGTGATCCGTTTGGTCTCACTTACCGCGCCTTTTCCGTGCCTGTATGCGCCTCTAGTCTAAAGGATCTAGCCCAGAAGCCGGATAGTCGGACCACACCACCAACAGGCGATTATCTTCCCCCGCAATGAGTTCACCGCCCTCTCCACAAGTCCTCATCCCCCCGGAACGCGCGAAGGCGGCGCGCGAGGTTGCCGCCGCGCTCACGAGTGCCGGTCATGTCGTGCTGACGACGCACGTCAACGCGGACGGCGACGGTGTGGGGAGCGAGATCGGACTGTGGCACATGCTGCGCGCGCGCGGCACCTCCGTCACGATCGCCAACCCCACGCGCATCCCGGAGCGGTTCAACTTTCTGATTCCCGCGGGTGCCGACGCGAGCGCGCACGCGGTGCGCGAGATCGAGCGCGCCGACATCGTTGCATCGCTGGACATCGGCGACATCACGCGGCTCGGCGAATTGGCGACGGTCATTCGCAAGCGCGAGCCGCCGTTCGTCTGCATCGATCATCACGTCGGACCGGTCAAGCTGCCGTCGGGACCCTGCCTGATCGCGCCCGAAGCGACCGCGACCGCAGAGCTGGTCTTCGACCTGGCGATGGTCGCGGGCTGGCCGCTCACGCCCGAAAGCGCGCAGGCGCTGTACGTCGGATTGCTGACGGACACGGGTGGGTTCCGTTTCTCCAACACGACGGCGCGCGCGCTGCGCGTCGCGGCGGCGCTGCTCGAGAAAGGCGTCGACCCGGAGTCGATCTACGCGCAGGTGTACGCCAGCGCTCCCGAAGGACGCGTCCGGTTGCTCGCTGAAGTCTTGCAGACGCTCGTCGTCGAGCCCGAGGTCGGCCTCGCCTGGGTCAGTGTGCCGGCCGACGCGCTGCGCCGCCACGAAGTTACGGCCGACGATCTGGACGGCATCGTCGAGTTTCCGCGCTCGATCGCCGGCGTGAAGATGGCGCTGCTGTTTCGCCACATCGGGTCCGGCCGGATCAAGATCTCGTTTCGCTCGATGGGCGAGGTGGATGTCGCCGCACTCGCGCACCAGTTCGGCGGCGGCGGTCACCATCGCGCGGCCGGCGCGTCGCTCACCGGCTCGATGGCCGACGTCGAGGAGACGGTGCTCACCGCGGCGCGGAAATTCCTCTCGAATGGACAATCGTGAGCGCGACTGAGCTCAAATCGCGCGTGACCGACGCCCTCGCCGGCTTCACGAGCGCCCGTCACGTGCGGGACCTCGACGTCGACGAGGCGGGCGTCGTGACGCTCACGTTCGTCCTGACGCGCGAAGATCCGGGTTCGCTCGTGCGCAAAGTGCGGAAGGCTATCGAAGGCGTGCCGGGCGTGAGCGGCGTGCGGATGAATGTCGTGGATTCGACTGACGCGCCGGCCGACCGGCCGTCCGGCCGTCCAGCCGCGCCTCCACCACCGCCGACCGCCGACGAAATGCCCGCGCTGGGCAAGGCGCTGGCGATCTCGAGCGGTAAGGGCGGGGTGGGGAAGTCGACGGTCTCCGCCAATCTGGCCGCGGCGCTGGCGCGCGAGGGCTATCGCGTGGGTCTGATGGATGCCGACATCTACGGACCCAACATTCCGCGCATGTTCGGACTGGGCGAGAAACCGGAAGTCCAGGGCGGCAAGATTCGGCCGCTCGAGGCGCACGGCGTGAAGCTGATGTCGCTCGGATTCATCGTGGAGCGAGACGCGCCGGCGATCTGGCGCGGTCCGATCATCATGAAGATCATCGGGCAATTCGTGCGCGACGTCGCCTGGGGTGAGCTCGACTACTTCCTCGTGGACTTGCCGCCCGGCACCGGCGACGCGCAGCTCTCGCTGACCCAGATCGTCCGGCTCCACGGCGCCGTCATCGTGACGACGCCGCAGGAGATGGCGGTGGGCGACTCGCTGCGCGGCGCGAAAATGTTCGAGCGCGTCGGCGTCGGCGTCGTCGGGGTCGTCGAAAACATGAGTTACTTCGTTTGCCCGCATTGTCACACGCGTTCCGACGTGTTTCTCGCCGGCGGTGGCGGCCGTCTGGCCGCCGAGCTGGGCGTTCCGCTGCTGGGGCAGATCCCCCTGCAGTCCGGCATGGCCGAGCTCGCCGACCGCGGCGAGCCGATCGTCGTGAGCCAGCCGGATTCGCCGGCCGGCGTTGCCCTACGCGATCTCGCCCGCACGGTGGTCTCCAGCGCGGAGCGGCTCAAGCCGGCAGTGCCGGTGACCGCCGCGCCGCGCTGACGTGACCGCGCCGTTTCTCGTCGCCATGCTGCTCGCTCAGGGATCGCCGGGGCCGCTGCACGCGGGACTCGATACGCTGTACGGCGGCGATTTCGCCCGCGCCGCGGCGTACTTCGACGGACTCGCCGCCCAGCATCCGGCGGATCCCGCCCCGCTGGTCTTTCAAGCCGGCGCGTATCTCTGGTGGGCATCCGCGCTCGACTCCGCCGACTTCGCGCTGCAACGCATCGATTCGCTGCTCGGTCTCGCGATGACGCGCGCCCGCGCGCTCCCGGCCGGCACGGGTGATTTCTGGTTGGCGACGGCGCTCGGCTATCGCGCGCGCCAGCGCGAGGAGCACGGCCACGGTTTCAGCGCGGCCAAAGACGCGAAAGCGATGCGCGACATCTACCGCCGGCTGCTCGCCGCCGATTCCTCGTGCGCCGACTGCTACCTGGGACTGGGCGTCTACGACTACGGGCTCGCGCGCGCGAGCGCGCTCGCGCGCTTCTTCGCGCGATTGATCGGTCTGGGCAGCGGCGACGCCGAGCGCGGGATTCGCTACATGCGGCGCGCGGCGCACGACGGCGATTTCGCGCGCGTGGAAGCCACGTGGGTGCTCGCGGCCGCGCTGATGCGCGAAGCAGCGCGCGATCCGGCCGGGCGCAGCGTCCTCGAACGCGAAGCGCGCGGCTACGTCGAAACGTTGGCCGCGCGCTATCCGGGAAACCCGGTGTTCCAGCGATTCTTGCGGGAAGTCCCCGCGAAAACCTCAGCGGGTAAAGCGATACGACCGGCGGCTGGTGCCTCGCCGGCTGCGATTACCCTGCCGCCGGTCGGGCGGCGTCAGCGCGGCGAGCTTGCCGAGCATGTTGTGCACGTGGCTCTTCACCGTGTTGGTCGCGATGTTGAGCCGCTGTGCGATTTCCTTGTTTCCGAGTCCCGCGGCGATCAGGTCTTTGATCTCCTGCTCGCGCTTGGTGAGTCGGACGACGCCACCGCCGGGCGCCGATGTGCTGGCCGTCCCGGCCCCACCGTCGGTCGCGCTGCGCGCCGTGATGGGTGGCGGCGGCAAATCGGTTCCACTCGCGACGGAACGAATCGCTTTGACGATGTCGTCCGCGGTCGCGTCCTTCATGATGAATCCGTTGGCGCCACCTTCGATGAATTGCTGCACATCCTGCTGCGCGGGCACGAAGTCGATCAGAATCGCCTTCGTCTCGGGTGCGCTGTTCGCGATGCTCGAGAGCAGCGCGTAACTGTCGCCGTTCGCGAGCGCCGAATCGAGCAGCACCACCTGCGGCTTGGCGTCCCGCAACAGTTGCGTCGCGCTACTGGCGGTGTCGGCGCTGCCGACGATGTCGACGTCCGCGTATGCGCCGAGCAAGCGGCTCAAGCTGTCGCGCATGAGACGATTGTCTTCGACGAGCAAGACGCGGATGCGGTTGGCTGGCGCGGGCGCAGCGCTTCCTGCGCGCCGTTCACTGCGACGACGGTTCAACGACCCGTCACGATCACTCGATCGATTATCCAATCCGCGTCTACGCTGCGGCGACACCCGGCGTTCTACGCGGCGAATGGTCCAAGGCACACTCCACCCCCCTTCCTGGACGTAATGTATTTTCGGTCCGGAACCAACGGCATTCATCGGGGGGATGAGGCATGATTGATGCCGAGTCCCTCTTTTAGCTTAGGCCGGATGAGCCACACATTACGCCGCGCCGCCCCGCTCTTCGCCCTTGCCGCGACCTACTACCTGGGCGCTAAGCTCGGACTGCGATTTGCCTACATCAACAGCAGCGTCACGACGATCTGGCCTCCGGCCGGAATCGCCCTGGCCGGCTTCGTGCTGTTCGGGTACCGGGTCTGGCCCGCCATCTTCGCCGCGGCGTTTTTCGCGAACGTCTCGACAACGGGTGCGATTCTCCCCTCCCTGGGCATCGCCCTCGGCAATACCGCCGAAGGCTTGCTCGCCGCCTATCTCGTCAACCGGTTCGCCCGCGGCGGCCGCGTGTTCGATCGCGTCCGCGACATTTTGCGATTCACCGCGCTGGCCGCTCTGCTCAGCACGACGGTCGCCGCCTCGCTCGGCGTCACGTCGCTCGCGCTCGGCGGCCTCTTGTCGTGGGCGGACGCGCCGCGCGTGTGGCTCACGTGGTGGCTGGGCGACGCGGTCGGCGACATCGTGATCGCGCCCGCGCTGATCCTGTGGATCGGTGTTCGGCCCGCGCCGTCCTGGACACGCGCGCAACTCCTGGAAGCCGCGGCGTTGACCGTGACGTTGGTGGCCGTGAGCTATGCAGCGTTCGGCGGACTATTCCCCGCGCGGCACTACCCGCTGACCGTACTGCTGTGGCCGGCGATGATATGGGTCGCCTTCCGTTTCACGCCGCGCGAGGCGGCGACGGCGATGCTGCTCGTGTCGCTCATCGCGATCATCAGCACGATTCGCCAAATCGGCCCGTTCGCGCGCTACGGCACGAACGAGTCGCTGGTGCTGCTCCAGGTGTGGACCGGCATCACCGCGGTCACGAGTCTCGTGCTTGCCGCCGTCGTCGCGGCGCAGCGCGAAGTGCAGGGGACGTGGCGCGAGCTCGCGGTCACCGACCCGCTGACGGGGCTCGCCAATCACCGGCAGCTCATTCAGTCGCTCGAGTCGGAGATCCGGCGTTCGCGCCGGACCGCGCAGCCCCTCGCGGTGGTGCTGCTCGACCTCGATGGTTTGAAACAGATCAATGACCGCCACGGCCACCTCGCCGGCAGCCTGGCGATCCGGCGCGTGGCCGAGGCGTTGCTGGGCTCATGCCGGGCAACCGACACGGCGGCCCGCTTCGGGGGGGACGAGTTCGCGCTGGTTTTGCCGGAGACCGGGGAAGCGGCCGCCTGGCATGTCGCCCGGGGCGTCGTGGACCGGCTGGCCACGGACGCCGAGAAGCCGAACTTGTCGATCAGTGTTGGGGTAGCAGTCTACCCCGGTCACGGTGAGACCGTCGAAGCCCTTCTGAACGCAGCAGATGTCGCGTTGTACGAGACCAAGGAACGCCGCAAGAGCAGGGCCTCAGGTCTTGCTCCCTAAATGACCCCTACTAGGTTTGGAGCCATGGTCGACAACAAGAAAGGCACGGGGATTACGACGCGTCCACCGGAAGGACCTGGCGGCGGCTTGTCCGAATCGTCGGCCGGCTTGCTGCGCGAGCTGGTCGCGCACTTGCGGCAGAACCGGACGCAGCTGCGCGAGGAATGGGCGCGCCGCATCACGCGCGCGGAGCTGCTCACGGCGATGACGGAAGAAGAAATTTTCGCCGAAGCCACGGCCGTGTACGACAACTACGTGGAAGCGCTCGAGACCGGCACGTTCGAAGCCCTGCAAGCCTACTCGCGCAGGCTGTCGGAGCGAATCATTCCGCGAGGCGTCGAAACGGACGAAGTCGTCGGGATCGTGCTCTTGCTGCGCGACGTGCTCGCCCGCTCGCTGTTCAACAAATACCAGGATAACGTCGAAAAGCTGAACCGGATTCTCGACTCCTACGAGCCCGCCGCGAACCGCATCGCGAACACGGTGGCCGTCGGATTCGTGGAAGAGCGCGAGCGCATCATCCGGCAGCAACAGGAAGCGATCCGGGAGCTGTCGACGCCGGTGTTGCAGGTGCGCGAGCGGCTGTTGATTCTGCCGATCATCGGCGTCATCGATCCGCAACGCGCCCGCCAGCTCACCGAACAGCTGCTGCGCGCCATTCGTGCCAACCGCGCCAAGGTCGTCGTGATCGACGTGACCGGTGTGGCGGCGATGGACTCGGGCGTCGCCAACCACTTGGTGCAGACGGTCGAAGCGTCCCGCCTGCTCGGCGCCACCGTGATCGTGACGGGTCTGTCGCCGGAAATCGCGCAGACGCTCGTGACGATCGGCGTCGACCTGTCGGAAATGGCCACGGTCGGCGACCTGCAGGGGGGCATCGAAGAAGCGGAACGGCTGTTGGCCGACCGCGCGCCGCCGACCCAGGCGATCCGCGGCGAGCTCCCGCCCGACAACTCGCGTTAGTAGGAGGTCGCCGTGGAAGTCCCAATTCTGCGGCAGGGGCAATATCTCATTGCCTCGATTCAGTCCGCCCTCACCGACGCCGACCTCTCCCATCTTCGCGAAGCGCTGATCGCCCAGGTCGGGCGGTCGCGCTGCCGCGGCGTCATCGTGGATGTCACCGCCCTCGACGTCATGGATTCCTTCGCGGTGCGCACGCTGCGCGACATCGCGCACATGGCGCGCCTGCGTGGTGCCGAGACCGTCATCGTCGGCATTCAGCCCGACGTCGCGTTCGCCATGGTGCAGCTCGGCCTGACGCTGAAAGGCGTGGCGACGGTCCTCGACCTCGAGGAAGGCCTCGCGTTCCTCGACGGCCGCACCAAAGACCGCGGGCTCGAGCCCAAACCCAAGCGACCGCCGAGCGGCCCCTTCCGTGGGTGAAGAGCTTCGTCTTCCAATTGCCGCGGACGTTGATGTCGTTGAAGCCCGTCAACAAGGCCGCGCGCTAGCCGCTGTCGCCGGATTCTCGAGCGGCGAGCAGACGGTCATTGCCGCCGCCATTTCCGAAATCGCGCGCAACATCCTGATGTACGCCAAGAAGGGCGAGGTCATTCTCAGCCTCGTGCAAAACGGCGACCGCCAGGGCGTCTCGGTCGTCGCGATCGACCAGGGACCCGGCATCCCGGACGTCGACCGCGCGATGCAGTACGGCTACTCGACGTCGCACGGCGTCGGCGCCGGCCTCCCGGGCGCGAAGCGCCTGATGGACGAGTTCGAGGTGGATTCGGTGGTCGGCCGCGGGACGACGATCAAGATGAAGAAGTGGCGGCGGGCCATTTGAGAATCGACACCGGAGTCGCCGTTCTGCCGCTGCCGGGTCAGAAGGAATCCGGGGATTGGTCGCTCGTCAAGAAAATCGGCGTCAAGATCTTCGTCGCGGTCGTGGACGGTCTCGGCCACGGCGAGGAAGCGGCGTCCGCCGCGCACGCCGCCGTCGCCGCGCTCGAGCGGCATGCCGATGAGCCCCTCCCCGAGCTGCTGAAGCGCTGCAACGCAGTGCTGGCAGGAACGCGCGGAGCCGTGATGACGATCGCGCAGCTCGATCCCAAGACGAAGACCATGTCCTGGATCGCGATCGGCAACATCGAAGGACTGTTGATTCACAAGGATCCGTCCCTGAAACCGACGCGCGTCAGTCTCGTGCCGCAGCCGGGATTCGTGGGGTCGGACAACAACGCCGCCGCCCACGTGCAGGCGCGCGTGACGCCGATCGCGCGCGGCGACCTGCTCATCCTCGTGACCGACGGCGTGAAGAGCACATTTGCCGACTCGCTGCCGTGGCTCGAGCCGCAGGCGCTCGCCGACCACATCCTCGCCAAACACGCCAAAGGCACCGACGACGCTCTGGTGCTGGTCGCGCACTACGTCGGCGGATAACCAGCCTCCTTCCGCGGAAATCGGCGCGCTCACCGTCGGGCCGCTCCGACCCGTAGTGCTTCGTCTCGCCGTGCCCGCCGTCGCGATGATGGCGTGCCATCTCTCGTTCAACATCATCGACAGCATCTGGGTCGGGCACCTGATCGGGCCGGCAGCGCTGGCCGCGGTGTCCACCGCCGGGTTCTACGTCTGGGTCGCGCTGTCGCTCGGGGAGATGGTCGAAATCGGTTTGACGGCCGTCGCGGCGCGGCGGCACGGGGAAGGGCAACCCGAGCGCGCGGCTCGTGCCGCCGCTGCGGCGGTGGTCTATGCGCTGTGCGCCGGGCTGGTGGTCAGCATCGCCGGGTATCTCGTTGCGCCCACGATGTTCCGCCTCATGAACGTACCGCCGGACGTGGCCGTGCTGGGCCGAGCGTATCTGTCGACATGGGTCGTGGGCGGCGCGCTGGTGTTCGGGTTCTTCGCGGTCGAAGCCACGTTCCGCGCCGCGGGCGACACGCGCACGCCGTTCCTCATGCTGGCCGGATCGGTCGCCGTGTCGATCGTCCTCGATCCGCTCCTCATTGCGGGCGTTGGTCCATTCCCGCGGCTCGGCGTCGAGGGTGCCGCGCTGGCCTCCGTGATGGTGCGGGGCGGCGGGTTCTTGCTGGGTCTGGTGATCGCGCTGCGGCGTGGACTGCTGCGCGTCACCGCGCCGGATTGGCGTGCCTTGCCGACGATCGCGCGCGTCGGCGCCCCGCTCTCGCTCGCCGGCGTGCTGCTCTCCCTCATTTATATGTGGCTGACGCGCTTCACGGCGCGATTCGGGACGCCGGCACTCGCCGCGCTCGGCGTCGGGCATAAAATGGAGGGCCTTGGCTTCATGGCGATCAGCGGCTTCTCGCTCGCCGCGAGCGCGCTGGTGGGTCAGAACCTCGGCGCGCGGCAGGAGGGACGGGCACGGGAGGCGGTGCGGCTGACGGTGCGTTACTGCCTCATCGTCACGGCGACGACCGCGCTCGCCTTCCTGCTCATTCCCGGCAAGCTCGTCGCCCTGTTCACCGATGATCCGCGGGTCATCAGTGATGGCGTCTTGTATCTGCGCGTGATTTCGTTCGCGCAGATCGGCCAGAGTTTCGAGCTGATCCTCGAGGGCGCGCTCGCGGGAGCGGGCTACACGTTCTGGCCGCAAGTCACGAGCACGACGCTCACGGCCATGCGCATCCCCCTGGCCGCATGGTGGTCGCGGGCGCTCGGCCTGCTGGGCATCTGGCTGGCGCTCAGCGTGACCGCGATCTCACGCGGAATTGCGATGATCCTGTTCTGGAAGAGCGGTCGCTGGCGTACGAGCGTGGTCTAGAGCGACGGCATGCCGATCATCACGCTCCTGACCGATTTCGGAACGGCGGACAGTTACGTCGCGGAGGTAAAGGCGGTGCTCTTGTCATGCGCGCCCGACGCGACGCTGGTCGACATCACGCATCACGTGCCGCCCGGAGATGTTCGCGCCGCGCAATATCTCTTGAACCGGACCTGGCGGCGATTTCCCGAGGGAACGACGCATCTGGCGGTCGTGGACCCCGGCGTCGGCTCGGCGCGCCGCGCGATCGCGGCGCATCACGCGGCGCATCGGTTCGTCGCGCCCGACAACGGATTGCTGTCGTTCTTGCCGCGCGACGCGCGCTTCATCGCACTCGCGGAGCCGAGGACCGCAGCGCCGACATTCCATGGCCGCGATCTGTTCGCCCCGGCGGCCGCCGCGCTGGCGAATGCCGCTTCGCTCGAGGCGATCGGCAAGCTCATCAGCGATCCCCACTACGCTCCACTCCCCACTCCCCGCATCGAGGGCAGCGCGGTTATCGGTGAAATCCTTTACGTCGACCATTTCGGCAATCTCATCTCGAACGTTCCGGCTGCGGCTCTCGAGCCAGCCGCGCGGGCGGTGCTCGCGGGCCGCGACGTCGGTCTGCTGCGACGCACGTTTGCGGACGTTCCGCCGGGCCAGACGGTGGCATACGTCGGCTCAGGCGGTACGGTGGAGGTTGCGGTGCGGGACGGGAGTGCGGCGGAGAGGCTGGGTCTTGATGTGGGAGCTGAACTGCGTGTAACGGCGTGAAAAAGCGTGGAAGGGCGTTACGCCCTCCCACGCAGTTCAACGCATTCTAACGCCGTCTTAAGCGGTCCAATCTCCCGACGGCGTCGGAATCTTCACTTGTCCCATCACACGGTCGGCAAAGCCGGTCTTCGGTGCAAAGTGGGGCAGCTGGACCAATTCGAGAATGACTTTGCGCTCGCGTTCCGCTTCGACGCGGCAGAGCGAGCAATCGGCTAGATGCATGGTCCGGGCGGCGGGAAGGAGTCCCTGCGCCCAGAGCTCGATTTCGTCGGTTGTGAGGTGCATGGGGGTGTCAGTCATGGGATGTCTTACGGCCCCGATTTGGGGTGGGTTTCAGTCGCGCCGATCCTCGAGGTACCCACGCAATTCGTTACGGGCACGGTGGATATAGGTCTTCACGGTCCCGAGCGGCAGGTCGAGCGTGTCGGCGATTTCTTCATAGGAATAGCCCTCGACGTGGCGTAGCAGAATGCACGACCGGTACTCGGGTCGCAGGCGGCCGATCGCGCGTTCGATCGCGGTACCGAGCTCGCGGTTCTCCACTTCATCCAACGGACTTTCGGCGCGGTCGCCGAGCTGCAGGGACGTCGCGCGCTGCTGCTCCGGCGTCTCCGCGCTCGGCGCGCCGTCGAGCGACAGCGTGTCGATGCTCTTGCGCCGCAGATGATCGATCGCCGCGTTGTTGGCGATTTTGAAAATCCACGAGGAGAACTTGAATTCCGGCCGGTAGGACTTGATGCCGTTGAGGACCTTGATGAACGTCTCTTGCGCCAGATCCTCGGCGAGCGCGCGGTCGCGCACCATGCGGTAGAGCAGCGAGAAGACCGGCCGCTCATAGCGGCGCACCAGCTCGCGAAACGCGGCGTCATGGCCCTGCTTGGCCCACGCCACGATCTGCTGATCGCTGGCGGCGCTCAAGTGGTCCGGCCTATCTTTCGCGCTTATGGCTTCCCCCCGCTCCTCGGCGTACGTGCGTGACGTCTTTACGGCGATCGCCCCGCGCTACGACTTCCTCAATCATCTGCTGAGTCTCAACGTGGACCGGTCCTGGCGCCGGGCCGCGGTGGCGCGGCTTTCGTGGGAAGCAAAACCCGACGGCACCTACCTCGATCTCTGCGCCGGCACGCTCGACCTCGCCGCGGAGCTCGCCCGTCAGGACGGCTTTCGCGGCCGCGTCGTCGGCGCCGACTTCGCCGTTCCGATGCTGGCGCGGGGTCGCGGCAAAGCGCCGCGCACCGCGCCCGTCGCCGCCGACGCGCTCGCGCTGCCGTTTCGCGCCGCACACTTCGACGGCGCGCTCGTCGGGTTCGGCGTCCGCAATCTCGCCGACCTCGATGCCGGCCTGCGTGAAGCGGCCCGGGTGCTGAAGCCCGGCGCGCGATTCGTCGTACTCGAATTCGCTACGCCGCGCTTCGCGCCGCTCCGGGCCGTGTACCTCTTCTACTTCAAGCACATTCTGCCCGCCATCGGCCGGCTGGTGTCGAAACATAGGGACGCGTATACCTACCTGCCAGAGTCGGTGCTCGCGTTCCCCGAACCGGAAGCCCTGTCGCATCGCATCGCCGCCGCGGGATTCTCGCGCGTCGCGTTCGAGCGGCTGACCGGCGGCATCTGCGCGGTGCACCATGCCACTCGCTAACCTGCGCGAATTCCTCGGCGCGATCGATGCCGCGGGCGACTTGCGGCGCATCGAGCATCCCGTCTCCGTCGACAAAGAAATCACCGAAGTCGCCGACCGCTGCATGAAGTCTCCGGGCGGCGGACCGGCGCTGCTGTTCACCGCACCGACGCTCACGGGCGGCGCGAAGTCGCGCTATCCGGTCGCGGTCAATCTCTTCGGCTCCGAGCGTCGCATGTCGCTCGCGCTCGGCGTCGAATGCCTCGATCGCGTGGGCGACCGCATCGCCGAGCTCACGGCGCTCAAGGTGCCGGAAGGACTGCTCGGCAAGCTCGCCATGCTGCCGCGGCTCGCCGAGGTCGCGAAGTTTCCGCCGAAGACGGTCAGCCGTCCGGCATGCCAGGATACGGTGCTCAAGCAACCCGATGTGGACCTCACGCAGTGGCCCGCGCCGATCTGCTGGCCCGAGGACGGCGGTCCCTATATCACACTCGGCGGAGTAATCACGAGGAGCCCGGAATCGGGAGTCAGGAACGTGGGGATGTACCGCGTGCAGGTGCTCGGGAAGAACACGCTCGCGATGCATTGGCAGCGCCACAAAGTCGGGGCGGCGCACTGGCGGGTGATGGCCGAGCGTGGCGAGACGATGCCGGTCGCGATCGCGCTGGGCGGCGACCCGGCGAGCATCTACGCCGCTTCCGCGCCGCTGCCGCCTTCGATCGACGAGTATCTATTTGCGGGATTCCTGCGCGGTGAGCCCGTTCGACTCGCGAAGGCCGTGACGTCCGATCTCGATGTTCCGGCCGAGGCGGAAATCGTGATCGAGGGCTATATCGACCCGCGAGAAGAGCTGGTGCTCGAAGGGCCGTTCGGCGACCACACCGGCTTCTATTCGCTGGCGGACTACTACCCGCAGGTCCACGTCACCGCGATCACGCATCGCAGCGATCCGATCTGGCCGCACACCATCGTGGGCCGCCCGCCCATGGAAGACTATTACCTCGGCCACGCGACCGAGCGGATCTTCTTGCCGTTGCTGCGCCTCACACTGCCCGAGGTCGTCGATCTGCACATGCCGGCCGAGGGAATCTTTCACAATCTCGTGTTTGTGAGCATCGACAAGCAGTACCCGGGGCAGGCGTACAAGGTGATGAACGGATTGTGGGGGCAGGGGCTCATGTCGCTCGCCAAAGTGATCGTCGTGGTAGACAAGGACGTGAACGTGCGCGATCCGAAGGAGGCCTGGTGGGTGGCGCTCAATCACATCGATCCCGAGCGCGACGTGCGGTTCACGATGGGTCCGATCGACGTGCTCGATCACGCGAGTCGCGCGTTTACGTACGGGTCCAAGATGGGGATCGACGGCACGCGCAAATGGAAAGAAGAAGGCTTCACGCGTGAATGGCCGGACAAGATCGTGATGGATCCGGCGACGCAGGCTCGGGTCGACGCGATGTGGAAGGACCTGGGGATTGACCGCTAATCGAGAAGGTCAGACGTTCGAGGGCGAGTCCCTGTTCGTTCGCTACGTCAACTTCGTGAAACTCCCCCATACGGTCTTCGCCCTGCCATTCGCGCTGCTCGGCGTGGTCCTCGCGTCGTACCGCTATCCGGTGACGTGGCGCATCGGCGTCCTCGTGGTCGTGGCATTCACGGCGGCGCGGTTCGTGGCCATGGGCTTCAATCGGATCGCCGACCGGCGCATCGACGCGCGCAATCCACGCACGCAGGGGCGCGAGCTGCCGGCGGGGCGATTGACCGTGAGCCAGGCGTGGGCCGCGGTGCTCGCCGCGATGGTGGTGTTCCTGTATTGCGCCTGGGCGCTCAATCCGTTTTGTGCGGCGCTGGCGCCGGTCGCGTTGATCTGGATCGCGACCTACAGCTACACCAAACGCTTCACGGACTGGTCGCATCTGTGGCTCGGCGGCGCCCTCGCCATCGCGCCGGTTGGCGGCTATGTCGCGGTCACGGGCGGCTGGAGCGATCCACCCTCGCTGTTGATTCTCCTCGCGGTCGCCGTCGCCTGTTGGGTCGCCGGCTTCGACATCTTCTATGCGCTGCAGGATGAGGCGTTCGACCGTCAGGAAAGACTGCGGTCGCTCGTCGTGCGGTTGGGGCAGGGATGGTCGATCATCACCGCCAAGCTGCTACATGGGGCAGCGATGGCCGCGTTGATCATCTTCGGCAAGCTCGCGGGATTCGGCCTGCCCTATTTTGGCGGCGTCATGATGGCGATCATCGTGATCGGGTGGGAGCACCGCCAGGTGAAGCCCGGCGACCTTTCCAAGCTCAATGCCGCATTTTTCACGGCCAACGGGATTGTCAGCATCGTCGTGTTTCTGGGCGCGCTGGTGGATCGGATCCTATGAAACACGTGCGGCGTGCCGCGTGTGGAGTGCGGCATGTCTAGGAAGGGTCCTCACGGTAAACAGCCTCGGCTTTCGACGCCGCACGTCACACGCCGCAAGCCGCGCGTGAATCCTCCTCGCCCTTCCGTGCATCCGAAGCGCAGTCCGACGCCGAATCGACGCGGGCGCTAGCGAGAGCTCAGGGCTTCGGCTTGTCTGCGAGCCCCGCCAGGTCGAGCAGGAACGCATACTCGAACGCCACGTCGCGCCAGTGTTTGTAGCGTCCCGACGCGCCGCCGTGGCCCGCTTCCATGTTCGTGCGCAGCATGAGCAGGTTGTTGCCGGTCTTCATCGCCCGCAGCTTCGCCGTCCACTTGGCGGGCTCGACGTAGAGCACCTGCGTGTCGTACAGTCCCGCGGTGATCAGTAGATTCGGGTAGGTCTTGTGCGCGACGTTGTCGTACGGTGAGTACGACAGCATGTAGCGATAGAACGTCGAATCGTGCGGGTTGCCCCACTCGTCGTACTCGCCGGTCGTCAGCGGAATCGTCGAATCCATCATCGTCGTGACGACGTCCACGTAAGGCACGCCGGCGACGACCCCCTTGAACAGCTCCGGCCGCATCTCGACGACGGCGCCCATCAACAAACCGCCGGCGCTGCGACCCGTCGCGAACAGCCGGTCGGACGACGTGTAGCCGCGGCGGATCAGGTCGTCGGCGACGTCGACGAAGTCGGTGAAGGTGTTTTTCTTGTGGAGCTGGCGCCCGTTCTCGTACCACTCCCGTCCCATCTCCGAGCCGCCGCGCACGTGCGCGATCGCGAACACAAACTCGCGATCGAGCAGCGACAGGCGATCCGATGAGAACGTGGGATCGCTGCTCGCGCCGTACGAGCCGTACCCGGTGAGCAATAAGGGCGCGGGACGAGCCGTGCCTTTGCGATAGACCAGCGAGACCGGCACACGAGCGCCGTCGCGCGCCGTCGTATAGAGCCGCTCCGTCACATAGCTCGCCGGATCGAAGCCGCCCAGGATTTCGTCGCGCTTGAGCAGCGTCTTCTGGCGCGTGCCCATGTCGTAGTCGTAGATCGACGTCGGCGTCGTGAGGGAGGTGTAGCCGTAGCGCAGGACGTCGCTATCGAATTCCCGGTTCGTGCTGGTGTACGCGAGATACGCGGGCTCGCCGAAGTCGAGATAGTGCTCGGCGCCGCCGGTCCACGGCCGCACCCGCAGGTGCACGAGCCCATCCTTCCGCTCCGTCAGCACCATGTAGTTGCGAAACATCTCCATGTCTTCGATCAAGACGTCCGGCCGATGCGGAATGACCTCCTGCCAGTTGTCGCGGCCGGGATTCGCCACCGGCGTGCGCATCAGCCGGAAATTCTTGGCGTGGTCGTTCGTGAGGATGTAGAACGAGTCGCCGAAGTGGTCGACGTAGTACTCGTGCCCGCGCTCGCGCGGGATGACGACGCGCAGCGCCGCGGTCGGCTGGTTCGCCGGCAGATAGTGGTATTCCGTGCCCATCGTCTGCCAGGACTCGATCAGGATGTACTGGCGCGACTTCGTCTTCGAGACGGACGTGTAGAACGTCGCGTCCGTATCCGCGAAGACGAGCTGGTCGGTCGCGGGATCGGTGCCGAGTACGTGCCGATAGATGGCGCTCGGCCGCACGGTGACGGGGTCGGGCTTCGTGTAGAACAGCGTGCGGTCGTCCTCGGCCCAGGCGAGCCCGCCGATGGCGCTCGGGATCACGTCGGGCAGCATCGCGCCCGTGCGCAGATTCTTGAAGTGCACGGCGCTGACGCGGCCGCCCGTCGTGTCGACCGCGAACGCGAGCACGTCGTCGCCCGAGCTCACCTGCAGGTCGCGAATCACGAACGTCGGCTTGCCCTCGGCCATGATGTTCGCGTCGATCAGAATCTCTTCCGGAGCGGTGAGCGAGCCGCGCTTCCGCGCGTAGATGGGATAGTTCTTGCCTTCGACGAGCCGCGTGTAATAGAAGAAGCCGCCCTGGCGATACGGCACGGACTGGTCGTTCTGTTGGACTCTGCCTTTGAGCTCCTCGAACAAGCGATCCTGCAGCGCTTCCGTATGCGCCATCATCGCCTTGGTGTACGCGTTCTCGTCTTCCAGGTACCGAATGACCTCCGGATTGTTGCGATCCTTGAGCCAGTAATACGGATCGGTGCGCACGGTGCCGTGCTCTTCGAACCGGTATGGTCGCACGGCGGCGACGGGAGGTGTCGGCATGGCACTCGAAGGGGGAGCCTGGGCAATCATAACACTCGGCACGATGGCCATCGCGGCCACACAGCGGGCGCACGTGAGCATGCGGGCATTTAACGCTATGTTTCGGGCCGTGGCAACCCCGTCAGCGCCGCTCGTTCTCGCGATCACCGGTGCATCCGGCGCGCCGTACGCGGTGCGGCTGCTCGAGCTGCTCGCCAACTATCACATCCCCACCTGGTTACTCGTCTCGACCCACGGCTGGCGTCTCTTGAACGAAGAGTGCGGCATCAAGGACGAAGCAGGGCTCAAGAAGGCCACGGGCGGCGATTGGGCGAGCGTTCGCGCCTTCAACGATGCCGATCGCGGCGCGGAGCCGGCCTCCGGCTCGGTGGCGACGCAGGGGATGGTGGTGTGCCCGTGCTCGATGGGGACGCTGGCCGCGATCGCGCACGGCACCAGCCGTTCGCTGATCGAGCGCGCCGCCGACGTCACGCTGAAAGAGCGCCGCAAACTCGTGCTCGTGCCGAGAGAGACGCCGCTGTCGCTGGTCCATCTACGCAACATGGTCCAGGCGGCCGAATCAGGCGCGGTCGTGCTGCCCGCGGCACCGGGATTTTACCAGCGGCCCAAGGAGATCGGCCAGCTGGTCGACTTCGTCGTGCAACGCATCATCGACCACCTGGGGCTCGACATCCACCTGATGAAAGGGTGGCAGGGCTGATGGACGTGCGGGAGCTCTTGTCGCGCGACGTCACGCCCGAGCTCTATCGCGAGGTCCGCGAGCTGTGGAAGGCGCACTCGATCGCCGAAGACCGGCGCGATATCGCGGGACTGATCGCGACGCTGACGCCCGACTGCGTCTACGAAGTCGTCGGTGAGCCCGGCGCGCGCTGGGAAGGGCACGCCGGTGCCACGAGTTTTTACATGGGACTGCTCGGCGCGTTTCCCGACATCCACTTCGATCTGCAGCAGATCGTCATCGGACCGCAGGGTGTGTGCGAGGAGGCGAAGGTGACGGGCACGCACAAGGGGCAGTGGCTCTCGCACGCGCCGTCCGGCGCCAAGATCGAGTTTCGCGTCGTGATCTTCTTCCCGTGGGATCCCAAGGCAAAGAAGTTCAAAGGAGAGCGCGTGTTCGCGCAACTATGATCGCAGTGCTCGCATTCCTTCTTGTGGCGC
Source organism: Gemmatimonadales bacterium (assembly GCA_036522875.1). Classification (GTDB taxonomy): domain Bacteria; phylum Gemmatimonadota; class Gemmatimonadetes; order Gemmatimonadales; family GWC2-71-9; genus 20CM-2-65-7. The sequence continues at coordinate 54,429 of DATDEZ010000056.1, forward strand.
AGGACACGACCTTTGGGTCGAGCCGGTGTGGCTCGCTCCCCGGCCCAACGACTCGCGACACGATCGACAACACCGTGCTCGCGTGGATGCGGCAGTCGCGCACACCGGCTACACAGGTCGCGATCGTGCGCGGGCATGCCGTCACCGAGCGTGTCTACGGATGGGCGGATCTGGCGACCTGCACGCCGGCATCGGCCGAGACGCGGTTTGGCATCGGCTCCATCACGAAGCAAATGACGGCGCTCGGCACGTTGATCCTGGTCGAGCAGGGCAAGCTGTCATTGGACGACTCGATCTCGCGCTGGCTGCCCGAGTCCGGCGTTGCCTGGCGTGGCATTACCGTCCGGCACGTGCTGACGCATACGTCCGGGATCCGCGACTCGGGGCACGACGACCCCGTGTATCCCCAAATCGAGATCGACAAGAAGATCGAAACGACCGATTCGGCGCTGATCGCGCGACTCGCCCAGGACCCTGTGAACTTTGCGCCCGGCGAGGGATGGGCGTACTCGAACACGGGCTATCTCCTGCTGAGCATCATCGTCGGTCGCGCGGGCGGCGCCTCGTTTCCCGTATGGATGCACGAGCACGTCTTCGAGCCGCTCGGCATGCATGCGACGCGCTTTTTCGATCCCACCGAAATCATTCCGGCAATGGCGCGCGGCTACTCACTGGAGCGCGGCAACCGGCTGCGCCTCGGCTTCTACAGCAGCCGCTCCTACAGCCAGCGCGGCGACATGGGTGTCGTGTCGACGGCACACGACATGGTTCTCTGGAGCGCCGAGCTCGATTCGTCGCGACTCGTGAGCTCCCCGTCGCACGCATTGATGCTTTCTCCGACGCGGCTGCGTGACGGGACGGCATTTCCGTACGGCTTCGGTGTGATTCTCGACGACTATCGCGGCGAACCGATCGTGCGGCACGGCGGCACGTACGCCGCCGGCTACTCGGCCGAAATCAGGACGTTGCCGGAACGCGACCTGGCCGTGGTCGTCCTGACGAACCAGCATCAAGGAAACCCGTGGGACTTGGCCGGCCGCCTGATGGGATTGGCGGATTCGTCGCTCCGCGCCATCTCGTCACTGCCCGCGCAGCGCGATCCGACACCGTCGCGCACCCAGCGGCTCGCCGCGCTCATCAACGGCGACAGCATGGCGGCGCCCGCAACCCTCGCGTGGCGGCGGCTGATGTATCCGCAGATCCGCGGCTTTCTGTCCCAGGCGCCCCATCCGCTGGCGGTGGAATTCATCGCGTGCGACGACGTCGCGCGCCGGCACATCGACCGCTTCGGCGGGATGGCGGTGCGAGAGTGCTTCTATCGGCTGCGCCCCATCGACATGACGCTCGGCGTCCTGTACACAGCGGACGACCGCATCAATGGAATGTTCCCGCGCTGAGGGAACCGGCAATGATCCTTCTCGCTCTGTTGCTCCAGGTCGGCGATTCACTACCGCCCAAGCCCGCGCCGCCGCCGGCAGCGTGGCGCAACCTGATCGGCGCGTACCAGCGCGGCTATGACACGGTCTACGTGTACGAGGACCACGGCTCGCTGCTCGCACGCGTGGACTCGACGCCCGTTCCGCTCAAGGGTCCATCGGACTCGGCGCTCAAACGGTGGTCGCGACTCCAGATCGGACCGGCCGACGGCGGCCAGCTGCACATCGCGCCCGTGCGGTCGGTCGCCGAGCTGCTCGTTGCGGATCGCGCACTGACGCCGCCCGCCGAGAGCGGATCGTTCGTCCCACCCGATCTCGTGCAGCCGGCGGCGCTCGATTCGAGCATCCATCTCGACGTCCGCTACGCCACGACCAACAACTTCCTCGGCAGCGTCTTCTATTCGTCGGCGCGCGCCTTTCTGCAGCGCCCTGCCGCCGAGGCGGTGGTGCGCGCGGCGCGGGCGCTCCGGCCGCTGGGCTACGGCCTGCTGATCCACGACGCCTACCGGCCGTGGTACGTAACGAAAGTCTTCTGGGACGCGACGCCGCCCGCGTCGCGCTGGCTCGTCGCCGATCCGAGTCGCGGCTCCAAGCACAATCGCGGCGCCGCGGTCGACATCACGCTGTACGACTTGAAGACCGGCCGGGCGGTGGAAATGCCGTCCACCTACGACGAAGCGACGCCGCGCGCGTATGCCGATTTCCTCGGCGGCACGTCGCTCGAGCGCTGGCATCGCGCGCTGCTGCGACGGGTGCTGGTCGCGCAGGGCTTTGCCGTGAATCCCAGCGAGTGGTGGCACTTCGATTTCCACGGCTGGGAGCACTATCCGATTCTCGACGTGCCGTTCGAGGCGCTGCTGCCGCAGGACACGACCCGCTACACCCACGCCGATACGGTGCGCGGCTCCAACGGGCCGGCGCGCGCGTGGTGGGACGTGCAATTCTACGACCTGCACACGCGCGTGAACGACGTCGATTCGACGATCACCGGCTGGAATGCGATCACGTATCGCGTGCGCCAGCCCGCGCGTGAAATGCAGATCGATCTGCAAGTGCCGCTCGAGATCGACAGCGTCGTGCAGGACGGTCGCCGCTTGAGCTACCGGCGCGACGGCAACGCGTTCTTCGTGACGCTCAAGACGCCGCAACGCGCAGGCGAGACGCGCACGATCGCCGTCTGGTATCACGGCAAGCCGCACGTCGGCAAGCGGCTGCCATGGGACGGCGGTTTTACGTTCGTCCGTGATAGCCTGGGGCACAGCTGGTTCGCGACGGCGAACGAAGGCGTGGGCGCGAGTATCTGGTGGCCGAACAAGGACTATCTCGCCGACGAGCCCGACAGCCAGCGGATCGCGATCACCGTGTCCGACTCACTGACCGACGTGTCCAACGGCCGGCTGCGCACCACCACCAAGAACCGCGACGGCACCACGACGTACGAATGGTTCGTGACGAATCCGATCAACAATTACGACGTCACGATCAATGCAGCAGAGTACGGGCACTTCAGCGACACGCTCGACGGCGAGGCGGGGAAGCTCACGCTCGACTATTGGCCGCTCGCCTATCACATGGAGACGGCGCGGCGGCAGTTCCAGCAGGTCATCCCCATGCTCAAGTGCTTCGAGCACTGGTTCGGCCCGTATCCCTGGTACGCCGACGGCTACAAGCTGGTCGAGACCCCGCATCTCGGCATGGAGCACCAGAGCGCGGTCGCCTACGGCAACCATTATCTCAACGGCTACCTCGGCCACGATTTGTCGCGGACCGGCCTGGGGCTCGGCTGGGACTTCATCATCGTGCATGAAAGCGCGCACGAGTGGTTCGGCAACAACATCACGATGCAGGACCAGGCCGACATGTGGCTGCACGAGAGCTTCGCGAACTACGCCGAAGGGATGTACGTGGAGTGCCGGCTCGGGAAGACGGCGGGCGCGGCGTACCAGATCGGCAATCGCGCCGGCATCCGGAACGACCGGCCGATCGTGCCGGCCTACGGCGTGAACGCCGAAGGCTCGGGCGACATGTATCCCAAGGGCGGGAACATGCTGCACACGATCCGCACGATCATCGACGACGACGCGAAGTGGCGCGACATCCTGCGCGGCATCAACAAGACGTTCTATCACCAGACGGTGACCGGCAAACAGGTCGAAGATTATATCAGTCATGAAGCGGGGATCGATCTCAGCAAAGTCTTCGCGCAGTACCTCACGACGACGCAGATCCCCGTGTTCGAGTACCGCGTGCAGAACGGCACCCTGTCATATCACTGGGCCAACGTCGTCGCCGGGTTCGACATGCCGGTGCGGGTCAGCATCCCTGGTCTGGGCACGCCGCTGCTGCATCCGACGGAAGCGTGGCAGACGCTGCCCAACCTGGCGCCGCGGGCCGCTGAGCTTCAGGTCGACGAGAATTTCTATGTGACGGCGCGCGCCGCGCCGTGAGACTGGGCGTCATCTCGGACACGCACGGCATGCTGCGGCCGCAGGTGTTCGACGTTTTTCGCGAAGTCGATCACATCCTGCACGGCGGCGACGTCGGCCGAGCGGACTTACTCGTCGAGCTGCGGGCGATCGCGCCGGTGACGGCGGTCTACGGCAACAGCGACGGCTTCGAGGTGCGGAAGGACTTGCCGCAGGTCGCGGAGCTCGAGCTGGACGGCTTTCCGATCGTCGTGACGCATGGCGACCAGTTCGGCAGTCCCACGCCCGCCAAGCTGTTTGCCGCGTTTCCGCATGCCGAGATCATCATTTTTGGGCACAGCCACAAGCCGTTGCTCGAGCTGGTGGATAAGACGGTCACCGTGATGAATCCGGGCGGGGCGGGGGCGCCGCGGTTCGGCTTGCAGCCGAGCGTGGGGATTCTGGAGCTCGAGCCGGGGATTCCGCCGCGGGGGAGGATCGTCGCGCTGAAGGCGGGCGGCTAAGACCCGCCGTTCTGACGCTGCGCGGCCGCACGCACCGCCTGCCTGCGCTTGCGGCGGTCGGTCACGAGCATGTCGACGAGGAGAATGAGCGCCCCGGCGATGCCGGTGAGGAAGAACAGCATCCCCAGTCCCGGATAGCCGAAGATCGTGAAGTTCGTGGGGACGTGCATCAACAGCGCCGCACCCACGAGCAACGCTCCCACGATCACGCCGAACGTCACGCGGTTCGCGAGCGTCTGCAGCCCCAGCATGAAGCCGTGCGCGTCGATCCCCGTGTCGAGCTTGAAGCCGAGCTCGTTGTCGGCCGCGGCGTCGAGGATCTTGTTCATCCGCGCCGGCAGCCGGGTCACGAGATCCTTCACTTCCAGTAACGAGCCGTAGATGTTGCCCGGCGACACCGTCTTGATCATGCGCTGGCGCATGATGCGCGATGAGTTGCGCTGGATCGAGGCGCTCGGGTCGAACTCGGGCGCCAGGATTCGGCCGATGCCGTCGAGATTGAGCAGGGCCTTGCCGAGCACCGTCAGCTCGGGCGGCAGCCGGATGCCGGTCTCGCCGGCATGTTTCGCCATGTCGAGAAAGACTTTGCCGATCTGCAGCTCTCCGAGCGTCGCGTCCTGCGTGTGCTCGACGACGTCCTGGACCCGCTCGCGAAACTCTTTTTCCTTGAAATCCGGCGCCGTCTCGCCGATGCGGAGCGCCATGTCGCCCACATCGTCGGCGCGGCCTTCACTGATTGCCAGCACCATCTGCAGCAGCTGTTCCTGCATGCGCGGCGCGAGCCGCGCCGTCATGCCGAGGTCGAGCAGCGCGACCCGGCCGTCCGGCGTGATGAAGACGTTGCCGGGATGCGGATCGGCGTGGAAGAACCCGTCGATGAAGATCTGCTTCAGATACGCCTGGAACAGCTGCTCGGCCAGCTCGTCGCCGTCGAGCTCGACGAGCGCCACCGGACTCACGCCGCTGATCTTCGTGCCTTCGATTCGCTCCATCGTGAGCACGCGCTCGGCGGTGTAGTCGGGGACGGGACGCGGCACCACGAGGCGCTCGAAGTCCGCCAGGTTGTTGGCGAGCAGCGCGAGATGGTTGGCCTCGCGACGATAGTCGAGCTCGGAGAGCAGCGTCTTCCGAAACTGCTCCATCATGTCGGTGAAGTGGAAATGCCGGCCCAGCTTCGTGCGCCGATCCAGCACCCCAGCGATTTCCTGCAGCGCGTCGAGGTCCTCGAGCATCTGCTTGCGGATTTCCGGCCGCTGCACTTTGACGACGACCAGCGAGCCGTCGCGCAGCACGGCCCGATGCACCTGGCCCAGCGAGGCCGCCGCCATCGGCTCACGCTCGAATTCGAGAAATGCCTTCGAGATCCGGACGCCGAGCTCTTCGGTGACGATCCGCTCGACGTCTTCGTATGGAAACGGCGCCACGTCGTCCTGCAGGCGCGTCAGCGCGTGGATGTAGGGAGGGGGCAGGAGGTCGGCGCGGCTCGACAGGAGCTGGCCGAGCTTCACGAACGTCGGCCCCATCGCTTCGAGATCTTTCGCGAGCTCTTCCGCCTTGGCCGGCGCGGCCACCGCCGTGCGATTCGCGGCGGCGTGCTCTTCCCACCCGGCTTCCGACACCACGTCGCCGCGGCCGTACTTGATCAGCAGCGTGGCGATCTCAGAGTAGCGCTTGACGTGTGAAAGCTTGAGGGACGACGAGGTGCTCATGCGATTACGTCTCGACCGGGCGGTGGTTTAACAAGATCGCGCCTGCCGCGGCGATGCGGCATCGGTCGTAGGGATGAAACGGCCCTACGAAGACCGGTCGAGCCGAAATAGCTCCGCATCGGGACTCGGCCGGCCGCTGCAAAGATCGGTGATGATCCTCGCGGCCACCGCGCCGAACGTGATCCCGTTGGCTCCATACCCCAATGCAAACAGCGCCTGCGGGCAGTCGCCGTGCGACCACGGGCCGATGTAGGGTAGACTATCGCGAGACTCACCGAACGTCCCCGCCCAGACGAACGCCGTCTCCATCTCGATGCCCGGCAGCCATTGCCGCAGCTTCCGCTCCAGCAGCCTCGAACGGGCCGGCATCAGCCGATCGCGCGCCGCGGCATCCTTGAACGGCACATCGGCGCCGCCGATCATGACTCGGCGGTCCGCCGTCGTCCGCATGTAGGAGTAGGGTCGCGCCGTCTCCCACACGATGCAGTCGCCCTGCCACGGGCCCAAGTCGTCGAGCGGCTCGGTCGTCAGTGCGTACGTCGAGCTCAGCTTGACGAGCCCGCTCCGAAGCGGCGGCGGCAGCTCATACCCCATCGCGTACACGACCCGGCTCGCGCGAATCCGGCCACGACTTGTGATCACGGCCGCCTGCGTACCCTCGAACTGCACCTCGACGGCAGGGGTGCGGCCTAGGAGCACCGCGCCACGGCCGGTCGCACGATCGAGGAGCGCGCGGGTGAAGCGAATGGGGTCGAGCACACCGGCCACGCGGGTGTGCAACGCGCCATACGACGGGAATCCGTGTCGCTGCTCGACTGCTCGAGCCTCCCAAAACTCGGCGTCGATCCCGTGTTCCTGGCGCAGCACGACTTCCTGCTCCAGAACGCGGCTGTGGCGGCGCTGCGTCGCGAGGCACAGACTGGAACGCCGCGCGAGCCCAACGCCCTCCGAGAGCGAGTCGGCGATCCTGGCGAGGTCGTCGATCGCATTCTGGCTGACGCGGTAGGCACGCACCGCGTCCTCCAACCCGATGCGGTTGCCGAGATCCTTCAGGCTGATGTCCAGCTCATAGGTCAGAAGGGACGTGCTGGCGGCCGTGCTGCCGCAGGCGGGAGCACGGCGGTCGAGCACGACGACCGATGCCCCGGCCGCCGTGAGGGCATCCGCGACCAGTGCCCCCGTAATCCCGGCCCCAATGACCACGACGTCCGCCTTGGCCGGGGGCGGGGCAATAGTCCCGAGCTCGCGCAGCCCGTCGGCGACCAGCCAAAACGGGGCGCCCGAATGGAGTCTCACGGTCCGGTACAGTTCCTGCTATGGGATTAGGTGCGAGCGCAGACCAGCGTTGATACACCCGATTCACGGGCTGGACGTGACTGACTTTGCCGTCGTCGTACAAGAGTTGATCGACCCCAAGGGGGCCGCTCGACCATCGCGTCCGGTCCCCCTTGGATCTCGGCTCCTCGTCCCGCTCGTGGCGGGGATCTTCACGGTGCTGCTCATCGCGGCGCTGCAGTTCGCGAGCAGCCTGCTCGTGCCCATCGCCGTCTCCGTCCTGCTGACGCTGCTGCTTGGCCCACTGGTGCGAGGAATGAGCCGCTACGGCGTGGCGGAGCCCGTCGCGGCGGGCCTGATCGCATTCGGGACCATCGCGTTCATCGTCGGCACGGTCTTCGTGCTCTCGGCGCCCGCTGCCGAGTGGCTGCGCCGCGCGCCGGCGACGATGCGGAGCATCGAGGCGAAGCTGCGGACGATCGAGCCGATCAACGAGCTGCAGGCGACGGCGAGCAGCATCGCCCACCTGACCGGTGAAAACAGCGCCGATTCCGGGTCCACGCGCATCGAGGTCGCGACGCCGGGCGGGGGACCACTGGCCAAGGTGGGTTGGACGACCGCGCACGCCATCAGCGGCGTACTGACGATTGTCTTCCTCACGTTCTTCCTGCTCGCGTCGGGGTCCATGTTTCGGCGGAAGATCGCGTATCTCTTTCCGAGCGGGACGCAGCGCACGCGCATCAAGCGCGCGATGTTCGAAATCGAGCAGCAGATGTCGCGATATCTCCTGATCAACACGTTCATCAGCATCGTCTTCGGAGTCGCGACGTGGGCCCTGCTCGCGGTAATCGGCGTGCCCAACGCGCTTCTCTGGGGAACCGTCGCGGGGGTGCTCAACTTCATCCCCTATCTCGGGGCGCTCGTCACCGTGCTGCTGATCGGCATCGTGACGCTGTCGACCTTCGACGGCACGGGCGAGCTGCTGCTCGCGTGCGGCGGATTTCTCCTGCTCGACCTGCTCAAGGGCAATCTCCTGGGTCCGCTGGTGCTGGGCCGCCGCATGCCGCTCAACACGGTGGCTGTCCTGCTCTCGCTGCTCTTCTGGGGTTGGGTGTGGGGAATCGCGGGCGTCATCATGGCGGTCCCGCTCACGGTAATGCTGCAGGTTATCTGCACGCACTCCGAGCGCTTCCGCGGGATTGCGATCGTGCTCGGCAATTGGGGTGCGCAGCGTCCGACGTGAAACGTCGGCTTGACCGTCTTCGTACGTCGTCTTAGTTTGCTCGCAGCAGCCTCCCGAATCATCACGTGAAAGGATCTCGGACTGAAATGATTCGTCATTCCACCGTTACGCCATCGCTGCGTCGCCTGTGGGCGAAGCCGGGCATGCTCTGCCTGCTCGCGCCGTTCGCCGACGCTCGTGGGCGTATTGCGTCCGGCACCGCCGGCGCCGGTGGAGGTGGAGGAGCACCCTAGAAGTCGATCGGATCCTATCGATGCCGTGATCCGGCCTTCCGGGTGCTTCAT
>DATDEZ010000057.1:0-4052 GCA_036522875.1 Gemmatimonadales bacterium
GGCTACGCGGACCTGAACCTTGCCGCGGCGATCAAGGCCGGCACGCAGGTGGGACCGTGGATCGACGCGACCGCGCCCTACGTCAACGGCCCTTCCCCGTTCACGCAGATGTACGCCCTGAAGGACTCGGCCGACGCGCGGCGGTTCGTGGCGTTCTGGGCGGACGCGGGCGCGACGTCGTTCAAGGCGTACATGAACATCACGCGCGCCGAGCTCGCCGCGGCGGTGGACGAGGCGCACAAGCGCGGGCTCAAGATCACCGGGCACCTGTGCTCGGTCACCTACCGCGAAGCCGCCGACCTCGGTATCGACGACCTGGAGCACGGCTTCTTCGTCGCGACGGATTTCGTCAAGGACAAGCAACCCGACCTCTGTCCGGGACAGAATGCCGGCATGACGGCGCTCGGCACCGTCGATCCGAAATCGGCCGAGTTTACCTCGCTCGTCCAGTATCTCGTCGCGCATCACGTCGCGGTGACGTCGACGCAGACGGTCTTCGTGACGTTCACCCCCGGCCAACCGGCAACGCCGGGGACCGACGTGCTCGATCCGCTGCTCAAGACGCAATACGACCAGCTCTACACGCGCGTTCAGGGTAACGCGACGTCGCCCTTCGCGAAGCTGCTCACGCTCGACCGGCAGATGGAGCTGGCGTTCTTCCGCGCCGGCGGACTGCTCCTCGCGGGCACCGATCCGACGGGCGGCGGCGGCGTGATCCCGGGGTACTCCGACCAGCGGCAGGCCGAGCTGCTCGTCGAAACCGGCTTGACGCCGCTCGAGGCGATCAAGGTGTGCACGCTGAATGGCGCGACGTACTTGGGACGAGCGGATCGCATCGGGTCGATCGCGGTGGGCAAGCAGGCCGATCTCGTGGTGATCGACGGCAACCCGGCCGCCACGATCGCCGACATCCGGCATGTCACGCTCGTGTTCAGGCAGGGCGTCGGATATGATCCGGCGAAGCTGATCGAGTCGGTGAGGGGAAAAGTCGGACTGTTCTAGGTCATCCTTTCAGAATGCGAATCGCGAGGTGCGCGGCGTTCTTCGCGTTGTCGATCCCCACGGTTGCCACGGGCACGCCGGGCGGCACCTGCACCGTCGCCAGCAAGGCATCGAGACCGTTGAGCGGACCGACCGCGAACGGGACGCCGATCACGGGCAGGTCGGTGAGCGAGGCGCAGAATCCCGGTAAGGCCGCGGACAGCCCGGCGCCCGCGATGACGACCTTGAATCCCCGACCCCTGGCACCAGACACCAGCTTGGACGTCTGCTCGGGCTGGCGATGCGCCGACGACGCGTAGAACTCGTACGAAAAGCCGGCCTTCGTGAGAATCTCGAACGCCGGCTCGATCCGCGGCTTGTCGGATTCAGATCCGACGACAATCAAGACGTCAGGCACTAGGCGGCATCCTCGAGAATCGTGTAGTCCTGCTTGCGCTTCTTGGGCGTGTACCCGGCGTCGGCGATGAGCCGCTGCATTTCGCTGAGATTCGTCCGATAGGTCGTGCCGGCCGCCGAGACGACGTTCTCTTCCATCATCAATGAGCCGAAGTCGTTCGCGCCGAACCGCAGCGCCACCTGCCCCACCTTCATCCCCATCGTCACCCACGAGGCCTGGATGTTCGGCACGTCCTCGAGCACAATGCGCGCGATCGCCTGCGTCTTGAGATAGGTGATCGCGTCGGTCTTGGGCAGATGCGCGAGCTCGGAGTTCTCGGGCTGCAGCGGCCAGCAGATGAACGCGGTAAAACCGCGCGTGCGGCGCTGGACCTCGCGGACGCGGAACAGATGCTCGATGCGATCGGCGTTCGACTCGCCGAGGCCGTACATCATCGTGACCGACGTCTTGAGCCCGAGCCCATGCGCGATCTCCATCACCTCGAGCCAGCGGTCGGCGCCGGCCTTCTTCTTCGCCACCTGATCGCGGATCCCCTGCACCAGGATCTCACCGCCGCCGCCCGGAATCGAATCGAGCCCCGCGGCCATCAGCTCCTTGATGACGTCTTCGATCGACATACCGAAGCGCCCGGCGAAGAAATCGACCTCGCTCGGCGAAAAGCCGTGAATGTGAATCGGATGATGACGCTTGATGTAGCGCAGCAGGTCGAGATACCACGCGAACGGGATGTAGGGGTTGTGCCCGCCCTGCATCAGGATCTGCACGCCGCCGAGCGCCTTGAGCTCGTCGATCTTGCGGCCGATCTCCTCGAACGAGAGCAAGTACCCTTCGGCGTGCTTCGGCCGCCGATAGAACGCGCAGAACTTGCAGTCGGCGACGCAGACGTTCGTGTAGTTGATGTTCCGGTCGATGATGTACGTGACGACGTGCTCGGGATGGAGCTTCCACCTGACGTCGTCCGCCAGGCGTCCCAGCTCGAGCAGCGGCGCTTTCTCGTAGAGCTCGAGAAAGGACTGGAACTCTGCCGTAGCGCGATCGATGCGGTCGACCATCAGGCCACCTGCATGAATTGGAGCGAGCCGTCCGGCACCATGCCGAGCGCCGCGAGGCGGCGGAAGAAGTCGGTGAGCCCGGCGATGTGCTTGTAGCTCAGCGCGTAGTCCAGGCCGGCGAAGTATTCGCGGCACGCCGCGACCGCCACGCCGGTCGCGCGGGCGGCCTCCTGCGCGAGCTCGTCGAGATGCGCGAGTCCCCAGGCGCGCGAGGCCAGCAGCGTCTTGTGCACTCGGCTCACGATGCCCTGGTCCGCCGTGCGCCCCGCCGCCCACACGGCAAAGACGAATGGCAGCCCGGTCCAGCGCTTCCACTCTTCGCCGAGATCGTAGCGGTGGGAATACGTGCCGCGCGCGGCGAGTGCGAGCGCGGCATCGCCGATGACGAGCACGGCCTCGTGCGGCAGCGCGGCCAGCGCATCGAGGTCCTGCGCCTCGGCGCGGGCGTCTGCGAACTTCGGCGTGATCTTCCAAACGTCGCGGCACAGCAGCTCGAGCAACGCTACGGAGGTCCGCGACGACGCGGACAGGAGGATGGTCGACCCGCCTAACCGCCCCACCGCCTGTTTTGCGAACAGCGCCACGCTCCGCACCGGCCCGTCGCAGGAGATTGCCAGGTCCGGAAGCAGCACGAGCTCCTTGGCGTGTCGCGCATATTCGATCGCGCTGATCACGCTGACGCCCAGCGCGCCGGCGATGAGCAGATCGTTCAGCTCGGCCGGCGTGCCCGTGACGAGCTCGCTGCCCGCGGGCAGCTGCACGACACCCCGGTCGATGGCCCCATAGACGGGCGCGCAGTTGATGTAGCCGATCCGGCCGACTCTCACTCGACGCCGTCCAGAACTGCTTCTTTTTGCTTTCGGTGCTGGATCTGGAACAGCGCGCCCTGCGGTGCCGGGCCTTCCGGCCGCGCGGGCGCCCGCAGCTTCGGCTCGTAGCCCTCGAACGTGCGGACGGTCTGATACAGCGAGTCCCGCTCGACCGGCTCTTTCCCCGCGCCGCGGATCAGCGTGACGATCTCGTCGTACGACAGCCACATCGGGGTCGGCGCGCCGGCTTCGTGGTACACGCGCTCGAACACGACGGTGCCCTCGAGATCGTCGCAGCCAAAGTTCAACGCGATCTGCGAGATGAACGGCGTGACCATCGGCCAATGCGTCTTTACGTGCGGGATGTTGTCGAGCAGCAGCCGGCCGACGGCGATGTTCTTCAAGTCGTCGAAGCCGCTCGTCGCCGTTCCCGTCCGGCCCAGCGTCTCGCCCAGCTCGTTGTGGTCGGGGTGATAGGCGAGCGGGATGTACGTCAGGAATCCGCCGGTCTCGTCCTGCAGCGCGCGCAGCGCGAGCAGGTGGTCGACGCGATCCTCGAGCGTCTCGACGTGGCCGTACAGCATCGTGCAGTTCGACGGCATGCCGAGCCGGTGGGCTTCGCGATGGACCGTGAGCCATTCCTCGCCCGAAAGCTTGCGGTCGGCGATCGTCGCGCGCGCGGCCGGCGAGAACACCTCGGCGCCGCCGCCGGGGAGTGAATCGACGCCCGCGTCCTTCATCGCGAGCAGGACATCCCGCGCCGTGATTCCCTCAATGCGCGCCAAATGCGCA
>DATDEZ010000058.1:0-2712 GCA_036522875.1 Gemmatimonadales bacterium
CCACTCGCTATATGACGCGCTGATCGACGGCTCGCCGCTGGCACAGGCGCGCTTCCCGCATGTGCACTTTCCGTATCTCGACGTGATTCCCGCGACGCAGGATCTGGTTGGTGCCGAGCTCGAGCTCGTGAACCAGAGCGGTCGCGAGACGCGAATGCGCGACGCGCTACGCGATATCCGCGACGAATACGGCTACGTCATCATCGACTGCCCGCCGTCGCTTGGCCTGCTCACGCTGAACATGCTGACGGCCGCCGACAGCGTCGTCATCCCGATTCAATGCGAGTACTACGCGCTCGAGGGACTGTCGCAGCTCCTGAACACGGTGAAGCTGGTGCAGCGCAACTTCAATCCCGCCCTCGCCATCGAAGGCGTGTTGCTGACGATGTATGACGCGCGTCTCAATCTCTGTAAGCAAGTCGCGGAAGAGGCGAAGGAATACTTCGGCGGCCGGATGTTCCAGGTCACGATCCCGCGGAACGTGCGCCTCGCCGAGGCGCCCAGCTTCGGGAAGCCGATCATTCTGTACGACGTGCAGTCGGTCGGCGCAAAGAGTTACCTGGCGGTCGCGCAGGAGTTGATCCGCCGCGTCGAACACGACGTGCCACCCTCACCGAACCTCCCCGCCATTGAAGCGTTGCCGTCGCCGCCCCCGGAGGTGCCCGCATGACGGAGACCACCGCAGGAAGACGTCGCCTCGGCCGTGGACTCGAGGCGCTCCTCGGACCGACCCGCGAAGAAGCCGAGCGGGAAGGGAGCCTCGTCGAGCTCCCGATCCAGGACATCAAGCCGAATCCGTTCCAGCCGCGACGGACCGTCGATCCCGCTGCGCTCGACGAGTTGGTCTCGTCCATCAGGCAGGCGGGATTGCTCCAACCGGTGGTCGTGCGTCGCGCAGCGGCGAATGGCGGCTATGAGCTGATTGCCGGCGAGCGGCGCCTGCGGGCCTGCCAGCAGCTTGGCTGGGAACGCATTCCCGCCGTGCAACGCGATGCCGACGACCGGACACTGCTGACGCTGGCGCTGATCGAAAACCTGCAGCGCGACGACCTCTCGCCAGTGGACGAAGCGCGAGGCTACGAGCGGCTGATCGCCGAGTTCAAGCTCGCCCAGCAGGACGTCGCCGACGCCGTCGGGCGTGATCGTTCGACGGTCGCGAATGCCTTACGACTGCTCAAGCTGCCTGAAGCGGTGCTGGAGATGCTGCACGAAGGCCATCTCTCAGTCGGCCACGCGCGCGCGCTCCTGGCGCTCGAAGATCCGCGAATCGTCGCGAACCTCGCGCGCGAGGCGGTGGCGCAAGGGTTGTCGGTTCGCGAAGTGGAAGATCGAGTCCGTGGCGGTCGCGCGCCCGAGCGCCGGCCGCGCATGAAACGCGGGCTGGGTGTCGCGCCCGAAGTCCGCCGCGTCGAAGACGCGTTGCGCCGCCGACTCGGCACCGACGTGCGCGTGACGCTGCGCGCCAAAGGCAAGGGCCAGATCCATCTCTCGTTTTACTCGAACGACGATCTCGCCCGCCTGCTCGAGCTGATCCTCGGGGCGCCGTTCGACGGATGACGGGTCGCGGCGTGACAATCGTCATCCACGCGGATGGCGATCTGGAATCGAAACAGTACCGGATCCCGCGCTGGGCGCTGTTCGCGGGGAAGTGGGGCGCCGGCGCGATCGCCGTTTCCGTCGTGCTGTTCTTCGCGTTCGCCGGGCCGATCTTCCGCAACGCCGCGCGCGTGCCGGGCCTCGAGCGCGAAGTCTCACGACTCAAAGTCGAGAACAGCCGCGTGCAGCAGCTCGCGTCCGCGCTGAACCGCGCCGAAGCGAACTATCAGGAGCTACGCCAAATCCTGGGAGTGAAGGCTCCGCCCACGACGCGCGGCGGGTCCGTCGAGCGAACCACTGACCTCGCGACGACCATGCTTGCGGCCCCGGTCCGGGCCGCGGTTCCGGGGAGCAATCATTATGAGACAGGCGCCTCGGTACCGTCACACTGGCCGCTCGACGTGCAGGGATTCGTCACGCGCGGCCAGGTGCGTCCCGGCGGCGGAGGCGTGGATGAATCGCATCCCGGCATCGATATCGCCGTGCCGCTCGGCACGCCGGTGCGGGCGTCGGGTGGCGGATCCGTGACCGCCGCGGGCTATGATGCCGACTACGGGCTCTTCGTCCTCTTGCGACATCCGTCCGGGTATGAGACGATGTATGGTCACTTGTCACGGCTGATTGCCGCCGAAGGTGACGAAGTTCCAGCCGGGCAAGTGATCGGCTTGTCCGGCAACTCGGGGCGGTCCACCGCGCCTCACCTGCACTTCGAAATCCGACACGACGACAAGTCGGTCGATCCGCTGGAGCTCGTAAAGGAGGGAATCCGCTGATGGCAGTCTTCTCTGAAAAGAATCCGACGGCCGGCGGGCGCGACGGCGTGCCGGGCCTGTCGATCATCGGCGCCGGCATGCGGGTCGTCGGCGACATCTCCGCCGACGGCGTCGTGAAGATCGAAGGATCGGTGAGCGGGACGGTGCGCGCCGCCAAGCAGGTCCTCGTCGCGAGGGGCGGGGAAGTGGAAGGCGACGTCGTCAGCCGCGAAGCGATCATCGGCGGCGAAGTGCGCGGCGCGATCTACGCCGAAGAGCGGGTGGAGCTTCAGGCCACCAGCGTCGTTCATGGCGACGTACACACCAAGCGCCTGCTCGTCCAGGAAGGCGGCGAGATCAATGG
>DATDEZ010000059.1:0-36481 GCA_036522875.1 Gemmatimonadales bacterium
GCCTGGTACACGACGCCGAACACCGCGGCGCCGAGCACGAGCGCGTCCACGACTTCCGAGCGGCCGAGCGCGCCGGCGACCGCGACGTAGATCATGCCCCACACGACGCCGGAGATCGTGCCGACGATCGATTTCTGGAGCGCGCTCATCCCGTTGCCGGCGCCCACGAACGCGGCGAGTCCGACGAGGACGGGCCAGAGCTGCAGCGGCAGTTTTCCAAAATGCGAAATGATGGCCCAGAGGGCGGCGATAATTCCCAGACTCAGGGCTTTGGTGGTCGAGGCGTTCATCAGTCGGGCCTCCATATGAAGGGAGACTGCGGCGCCAACATAATGAACGGAGACGGCGTGGTGCAACGCTCGTGGGCTAAGAGCGTTGAATTACATAGGCTTCCATCGCGTAGTACTCCGGCAGTCCCAGCCGGTCGGCGCGCGCCGCCGTCTCGAGATTTCGCGCCTCGACGCGCTGCCAGAACTCGCGCTCGTCGTAGCCGGGGAAGGGCGCGGTGTCCTTCTGCGACTGATGGCGGAAAATCGCGAGGATCTTGGCGTGCAGCTCGTCCTGCGATAGCGGCACCAGCACGTCCGCTTCGGTGAGCGACCACTCCTGCCACGCCCCGCGATACAGCCACACCTCGGGCTTGGATCCCTTGTAGCGCTCGAGCGCGCGTTCGACGGCCGCTTTGCACGTGCGATGCGTCCCGTGCGGATCGGAGAGATCGCCGGCGACGAATACGAGGTCCGGCTTCACGTCCTCGAACAGCTTCAACACGATCGCGATGTCGTCTTCCCCGAGCGGCCGCTTGCGCACCTCGCCCGTCTGATAGAACGGGAGGTCGAGGAAGCGCGCCGAGCTCGCCGGAATCCCGACGGCGGCCAGCGCGGCGATCGCCTCCGACTCGCGAATGAACTTCTTGAGGTCCTGCACGACGGGGATGTCGACGTCACCGGGCGCCTTCTGCTCCATGCCGGTGTTGACCGCGCCGCGCATGCGACGCACCGCCTTGGTGTCGAGGCCGAGCGACTCCGCGGCGCGCTCCACGAAGTCCAGGTGGCGCGTCACGTCGTGGTCGAACACGGCGATATTGCCGCTCGTCATGTACGCGACCACCATCTGGTTCTCGTTCTCCCAGAGCTTGCGGAGGATCCCGCCCATCGAGATGACGTCGTCGTCGGGATGCGGGGAGAACACCAGAACGCGCTCGTGGGCCGGCAGCTTCGCGCGCCCGCGGATCTTGTCGCGCAGGCGATTGAACACCTGGCCGTTGATCTGCCCGGCCGATCCCGCGCGTGCCAGCAGCGGCGACAGCTGGTTCTCTGCGTAGTCCTTGCCGGAGAGCTTGAGCACCGCTTTCCCCGTGCGCTCCGCGAGCCATACGACCGACCGCTCGACCAACCCGGGCGACCACTCGACGGCCTCCAGCAGCCACGGCGTCTTGATGCGCGTGAGATCGGCGGCGGCGGGAAGATCCAGGTACACCGTCACGTTGCCGTGTCGCTGCAGGAACGTCGCGGCGACGTCGGTCGAGATCTCGCCCTCCACCGCACGCGCGACGATGCCTGCCTTGTGCTCGCCGGTCGCGAGCAGTGCGATCTCTTTAGCGTCGAGAATCGTGGCGACGCCCATGGTGATCGCCTCGCGCGGCACGTTCTCGACGCCGAAGAAATCGGCCGCGGCGTCTTTGCGCGTCAGCGTGTCGAGCGTGACGATGCGCGTGCGGGTCGAGGCATCGGAGCCCGGCTCGTTGAAGCCGATGTGCCCGGTCTTGCCGATACCCAGCAGCTGGAAGTCGATACCGCCCGCCGTCCGGATCGCCGCATCGTACGCGGCGCAGGACTCGGCCACGTGCTCGCGGGGCGTCGTGCCGTCGGGGATGTGGACGTTTTCCTTCGGGATATTCACGTGCGCGAAGAAATTCTCCCACATGTAGCGCCGGTAGCTGTGCGCGCTCTCGGGCCCCATCGGGTAGTATTCGTCGAGATTGAAGGTGATGACGTGCGCGAAGTCGACTTCGCCCGCCTGATGGCGGCGGATCAGCTCCTCGTAGACGCCCAGGGGCGTACTGCCGGTCGCGAGCCCGAGGACGACCCGGCCCTTGGCGCGGGTCTCGCGCTGGATGACCTCCACGATGCGGTCGGCGACCGCGGCGGCGAGGTCGCTGTGCTCGGGAAAGACGACGGTGCGCAGCCGCTCGCGGTCGCGCGCGCTTTCGATCGTGGGCGGAGGTGTCCCCCGGTGAGCGGCCGTGTGCGCCATCTACACCTTCACTTCGATCGTCGCGCCCCGCTTATAGCGGACGTACAGGAAGGCCATCGGGATGATCAGCATGCCGGCCGCGACGATCGTGAGCGCGAGCAGTACCGCGGACAGCAGGACGGCCTGCTGCGACCGCTGCGCCGCGTGGAACATCGCGGAGTCCTGCTTGGCGAGCAGCACGATCATCGCCTGACGCGCGTCCGTCGTGGCGACGCCGCTGCCCGCGCTGGTCAGGCCGCCGAGCACCGTCTGCACCAGGTCGCGTTCGTGCTCCTCCGTCATCGCGTTGCCGAGCTCGGCGAGCTCGACCCGCAGCTGGCGGCCGAGACTGTCGCGCTGGGCGACGGCTTCCACGCGGTGAAAGCCGGGATCTGTGCTGGTCGTCATCTCGCGCCAGACCTCGAGACCGGCGTTGTAGCGGTGCAGGGTCTCGGAGTTGTGGGCGCCGCGGGCGACGGTCGAGGCCGCCTCGCGCAGGGAGACGATCAGCCAGAATCCGATGGCGAGCGCCAGGGCGAGGGTGACGGCGCTGATGGTGACGGCGATACCGGGCCGGATGAACGTATAATCCTTCATCGCGACGGCAAAAGAAGAGCGGCCGACCGACGGTCGCGGCGGCAATCCAGGGGGAGGAGTCGTCATGGCCCCCACGCTAGTGTCCGCTTGACGGCGCTGCAAGGGGACGCAATTTCTACAGTGCGCCCCGACCAACCCCACCCGACGACCCGCGTCTACGGGCTGCCGATGGAGGAGTGTTGAGCGCTGCCGTACGGAATGAGGAAGGCGAAGTCCTGCGCCAGGCGAGCGCGGTCGTCGGACGCCCGGTGGTGCTTTGGGAAATCATCGGGCCCCATCGCGCCGTGCCTCGCGCCGCGAGCGGCACAGACATCGGCCTGACCCCCCCCGATATTGATCTCGATGCGATTCTGCAAAAATGGAGCGTGCCCGTCGCGGTCGGCTCGCGCTGGGTGGCCGCGGCCGGCGTAGCGCCCGGCACGTGGGTCGTCGCGCCGGTGCGCTCGCGCCCGCCGGAACCGCCGCCCGGCGGCAAAGAGCGCCGCAGCCGCGAACGGCTTGCGTTAGAGCTCGCCGGCCTCGCGCTCGGCGCCATCGTCCCGGGTCGCCCCACGGCGGCCGTTGCGGGGCCTGAGCCGACCTCCGGGATGCTCGTGCATCAGGCGAGCAATCCGCTCACCGCGGCGCGGGCCGGACTACAGCTGGCGATGGAATCGGTCGGACGCTGGGTCGATCTCGCGGCGGATCGCCGTCTCATGCTGCTCGACGATCTCGGTCAAGTCCTCGAGGACATCGACCGCACCAACGAGCTGCTGCGCGCGGTCCGCGAGCGCGGCACCACGCGCGGCGCCACTCCGGCAGGACGGCCGGAACGGTTCGACGCGATTCGCGTCGTCCGCTCCTGTCTCACGCTTGAGCGGCGCCTGCTGCGGGACCGCGGCATCGACCTCGAGTTCACGTCGTCGCTGGAACAGACGTACTTGAAGGGCGATCCCAACGCGCTCTTCGATCTGCTGGTGACTCTCGTACGCAATGCGGCCGACGTATCGAGCGACAGCCCGAGTCCGGTGGTGGTGAGCGTCGGACAGAAAGGAAAAGAGCTGGAGCTGACCGTGCGCGGTCGCGGGGCGGTCGCGAATCTCGAGAAGGTGCGAACGGTCGCCGAGAGCGCGTTCGAAGGTCGGGTGTCGGTGGAGACGAAGGCCAGCGGAACGTCCTGCACGATCATGCTGCCGTTGCCACCGCAACGCGTGCCCCGGGCGGACACTTACTGAGACAGCAGCGCCTCCAGATCGAGCGGCCGCGTGTGCATCCGGATTTCACCGTCCGGGCCGCGCGGCCATTCCGCTTCCGGACGGTCGCGATAGAGCTCGATGCCGTTGCCGTCGGGATCGCGCAGATAGATCGCCTCGCTCACGCCGTGGTCGGACGCGCCTTCCAGCACGATGCCGTGCTCGAGGACGCGCCGGACGGCGGCGGCGAGGGCGGCACGGTCGGCAAACAGAATCGCGAAGTGGAAAAGGCCCGTCGTCCCGGGCGCCGGCCGAGGCGCACCGGTGCCTGCCCAGGTGTTCAGCCCGATATGATGGTGGTATCCGCCGGCTGAGACGAACACGGCGTCGCGGCCGTAATGCGACGTCACCGCGAAGCCCAGAACGTCGCGATAGAACGCCAGCGAGCGGTCGAGGTCGCTGACCGTCAGATGTACGTGGCCAATTCTGGTCCGGGGATCGATGCTCATGTCGTTGAAAAATACATACGATTAGATTCCCGCCCATGAACTCAGCCAAGATCCCCAGTCCGATCAATGAGCCCGTCCTGGCCTACGCGCCCGGCTCTCCGCAACGCAGCGAGCTCAAGCAGGCGCTCAAGGATCTCAGTAGCCGCCAGATCGAAATTCCGGTCGTCGTGGGTGATAAGGAGATTCGAACCGGCAAGACGGTCGACGCGGTGATGCCGCACTGCCATCGGCACGTGCTCGGGAAGGTTCATCAGGCCGGGCCGGACGACGTCAAGGCCGCGATCAAGGCGGCGCGGGAAGCCTGGCGCGACTGGTCGCGGTGGAGTCTGGCCGATCGCGCCGCCGTCTTCCTGAAGGCTGCCGATCTCCTCGCCACGCGCTGGCGCGCCATGGTCAACGCCGCCACGATGCTCGGCCAAAGCAAGACGGCGTTTCAGGCCGAGATCGATGCCGCCTGCGAGCTGATCGACTTCTGGCGCTTCAACGTCCACTACGCCGAGCGTATCTACGCCGAGCAGCCGGTGTCCTCGGCGGGGACGTGGAACGCGCTGGACTACCGGGCGCTCGAAGGATTCGTCTACGCGATCACGCCGTTCAACTTCACGTCGATCGGCGGCAACCTTCCGACGTCGCCCGCCATCATGGGCTGTACCGTCGTCTGGAAGCCGGCGGCCACGGCGGCGTACTCGAACTACCTGCTATTCCGGTTGCTGCAGGAAGCCGGGCTCCCGCCCGGCGTGATCAATTTCATCCCCGGACCGGCGACGCTCATCAGCGAGAACGTGCTCGGTGACCGCCACCTCGGCGGCATCCATTTCACCGGCTCGACGGAAGTCTTTCAGTCGCTGTGGAAGCAGGTCGCGAACAACCTGACAGGCTACGCCGATTATCCGCGGCTCGTCGGCGAGACGGGCGGCAAGGACTTCATTCTCGCGCACGCGAGTGCCGACGTCGACGCGCTCGCGACCGGCATCGTGCGCGGCGCGTTCGAGTACCAGGGACAGAAGTGCAGCGCCGCATCGCGCGCGTACGTGCCGCAGTCGCTCTGGCCGAACGTCAAGGAGCGCGTGCTCGACCTGCTCGGCAACGTGCGCATGGGCGACCCGGCCGACTTCCGCAACTTCATGGCGGCGGTGATCGATAAAAAGGCGTTCGACAAGATCAAGCAGTACATCGAACGGGCGAAAGCCGATCCCAAGGTCAAAGTGCTGTTCGGCGGCGACTGTGACGACGCGGACGGCTACTTCGTGCCGCCGACGCTGCTGGAGGTCGAGGATCCGATGTACCGCACGATGTGCGAAGAGATCTTCGGCCCCGTGCTCTCGCTCCATGTGTATCCGGACAAACAATGGAAGGACACGCTGGCGCTCGTCGATCGCACATCGCCTTACGCCCTCACGGGCGGGGTGTTCGCGCAGGACCGCGCCGCGCTGCGCGAGGCCGACGCCGCGCTCCGCTATAGCGCCGGCAACTTCTATCTGAACGACAAGCCGACGGGCGCGGTCGTGGGTCAGCAGCCGTTCGGCGGCGCGCGCGCGAGCGGCACGAACGACAAGGCCGGCAGCCTGCTCAACCTGATCCGCTGGACCAGCGCGCGGGCGGTGAAAGAAAACTTCGTGCCTCCGCGCGATCCCTGGTATCCGTTCATGGCGGAGGCTTGAAGGCGCCGCTCCTCGTCTGGGCGCTCGCGGCGGCATTCCTGCTGTTGGTCGTGTCGTTATTGATCGGCGCGTTCTCGAAGCCCGAGCTTCCGCCCTACACCCTGGGCGCGCATCCGGACGGCACCTACACGCTGGACGCATCGAACGGCGACGCGTGGCGCTGGTGGGGTGATCTCGGCTTCCGCCGCAACCACGTCATCACGGCTGCCGGCGCCGGCGCGGTCGACCTCGGGCCCATGGCGTTCGACTCCGTGACGGCGCTACCCGCTGTCGGGTACGTCGCCACGGAGTTCGCCGCGGACACCGCGAATGCCGCGATCGGCAAATGGTACGACTACAGCATGTGGTCGCATCTCCTCACGTCCGCGCATCACGTGTATGCCATCCGCGGGGCGAACGGCGAGCTCGGCAAGCTCGAGATCCTGGCGTACTACTGTCGCGAGGTGGGCGCGGCGTGCTACACGATCCGCTATAAAACAACGCGCCCCCGACCAGCATCGTCGGGGGCACGGAAATAAGAGACCGGGCGGTTACTTGGCAGCGTTGGGCGGCAGGATCTTGAACATTCCCGTCCCGCACACCGGACAGACACCTTTGAGCGCGGGGCGGCCATTGGCCATCTTCACCTGCTGCGCGTTCGAGATCTTCCGCTTTGCCTTACACTTCACACAGTAACCTTCATCCGCGGCCATCGGGGCCTTTCCCTTTGCCATTGCGGTCGCTCCTCCAGTTCAGGGGCACGGGGTCCGGGGGGCACGGGTAGCTTCAGCGCCTGACAACATAATAGGGTCGCGCTAGCCCGTGGGGAGCGCCCCATCCTGGAAGCCATTCCGTTTGTGCGTTCCGTCACAGAACGGTTTGTTGCTCGAGCCCCCACATCTGCACAGCACAACGACTTCCGAGGGTTTGCCGTCCTTCCGGGCTGGCGGCATCAGCTCCCTGCCGTCGGGCGTTACGATTCGGACCGGCCCCTCGACGATGAGCGGCCCGTTTGACTTCGGCGTGATGATTATCTGGGTCATGGAGCCAATATAGCCGAGAACGTGTCGCGGCCACGCGGGGTATTTTTGGCGTGCATCGCGGTCTTCTCTGCGCGGCTGCCGTCGCCTGTGCCGCGTGCTTCGCCGAGCGCCAGCCCTTCACCAATCGAATGGCGCGGACGGGAGCGGAAGGGGAGACGAGTTATCTCTCGCGCGCGGCACGCCAACCTGTCGACTGGCAGCCCTGGGATCGTGAAGCGTTCGCGCTCGCGGCGAAGCTCGATCGCCCCATCCTCCTGTACGTCGGGGGTGACGACTGTCGCTCGTGCGATGAAGGCGACCGCACGATCTACACCGATCCCCAGATCGCGTCGCTGATCAACGCGCTGTTCGTCCCCGTGCGCGTCGACCGCGACGAGCGACCGGACATCGCGCGCCGCTATCAGGCGGCGGTCGAGCGCATGGCCGGACTGCGCGGATGGCCGCTGACGGTGTTTCTGACGGCGGACGGATCGCCGTTCTTCGGCGGCACGTTCTTCCCGGCCGACGATCCCGTCACCGGTCGCGGGCTGAAGCAGATCCTGCCGGAGGTGGCGCAGCGCTATCGCGATCAACGGCCCGCGCTCCTCCAGCAGGCGGCGCTCGTCCGCCGGCTGGCGCTGGCCGATCGCGACACTCGCGGCGTCTTGCGCGCGTCCGTGGTCCGCGAGCACATCGAGGGTCTCATCCACGAGCTCGATCGAGCGACGCGCGCTGGACCCGTTGGTGCGAGCGTGACGACGGCGGAGGCGGCCTCACTGCTGCTGACCGAGTACACCCGCGCACACGACACCCTGGCCTTGCGTGTGGCCGCGCGCGCGCTCGACGGCATGCTGGATAGCGCGGCGGTGAGGAGCGACGAGGATGATCCGCGGCTCGTGCGCGCCGCGCTCGCCGGCGCGCTCGCCAAGGCCTGGGTGGCGACCGGAGACGCGCGCTATCGCGAGTATGGTCGCGCGATGGCACAGCAGCTGGCGCGCGACGCGCCGTCGCCGCGGTTCGCGGATCGTGAAGCATTCATCATTGAGCGCCTGATGCTGGCCGGCGCGACACTCGGGGAGCCGAGCATGGTCGCGCGCGCGCGCGCCCGATTCGACGTATTGTTGCGACACGCCTATGCGAAAGGTTGGGGCGTGCGCCATACGTTTACGAGCGCCGTGTCACCGGGAGCCGGCATTGGTCTGCTGCAGGACCAGGTGCAGGTCGGATCGGCGTGCCTTGCCGCTCGACAACTGACGGGCGATCGCCGCTACCTCGAAATCGCACGCGATCTCGTCGCCATCATGGACCGAGACTACGCCGATTCGACCGGCGGTTATGATGACGCCGTCTTCGCGTCCGCCGCGATTCCCGACGTCGTGAATGATCGCACGAAACAGGTGCTCGACGACGCGCTTCCGGGTGCGAACGCGGTCGCCGCCTCAGTCCTGGCTCGACTGGCAGCGATGACCGGCGATATTGCGTATCGTCGCAGGGCGCAGGCGACCCTCGACGCGTTCGCCGGTGCCATTCGCGGAGCAGCCGCACATGATCTCCGCGCGACCACCTATCTCGGAGCGGCGAGGGAAGTCGTTGGCGCACAGTGACGAAGCTCAGCCCACCGGGGTCCATCACATGGTGAACGAAGGCCCTCCAGACGGTGAAGTAGTCGCCCGGGTCCTGGGCGGCGATGGAGAGGCGTTCGGGATTCTCATCCGGCGATACGAGCCGGGGCTGCTGCGGTTTGCGACGCGTATGCTCGGGAATCCCGACGCCGCGGCGGACGCGGTAGCCGAGAGTCTCGTGCGCGCGTATCGGCATTTGGCGCAGTGTCGCGATCCGGCTCGGCTCCGCAGCTGGTTGTACCGCATCACGGGGAATCGCTGCCGCAGTCACCTCGCGCGGCGCCATACGAGCGACATCCCGCTGAGCGAGGCGCCGCCGCTGGCCGATTCGTCGGACTCGTGGGTGGCGCTGGAACGGGGAGAGCAGGTCGCGCTGGTAGAGCGCGCGTTGGCGGCCCTACCGGCAGAAAAGCGTGAAGCGTTTGTGCTGAAGCACGTGGAAGGCATGAGCTACGAAGAGATGGCAGCCGTGACGGGCGCCCGCATACCGACGCTCAAGATGCGCGTGCATCGCGCGCGCGAAGCGTTGCTGGCTGCGCTCGAGGAGCTGGTATGATCGACGAGAGGGGAGGTGGGGCCGTGAACCCAATCGATCCGCGCTTGCAGGACGCGCTCGACGGTGTGCGTGATCCCGCCGAATTGCCGGCGGATCTCCGGGACGCATACGTCCGGTTGATCACGGCGGCGCGGTTGCTCGAGGTGGTGCCGCCGGCGACGGTCGCCGACCGCGTCATGGCGGAAATTCGCCGCACGCCCGCCCCGGCGTTGAGCCCCGCGCGTCGCGTGGCGCGCTGGCTGTCGCGTCCCCGCGCCATCACGTTCCGGCTGCGCCCGGCCTGGACGCTCGCCCTCGCGGCGGGTCTCGCCGCGATCCTGCTCATCCCGTCCGAGTCCAGCACCTTGAACCCCGGCGAAGCCCAGGGCATCGCGCGGTTCGTCGGCCATTTCCCGGGTGCGCGCTCGGTTGAAGTCGTCGGTTCGTTCAACGACTGGAGCCGCGGCAAGCTGCACCTGCAGGACGACGACCACGACGGCGTGTGGGACGGCGCCGCCGTCCTCCCCGCCGGCCAGCACGAATACATGTTCGTGGTCGACGGCGAGCGCTGGGTCGCCGATCCGCTGGCCGGCCGTTACGTCGATGACGGTTTTGGCGCCGGTCAGCAAAACTCTCTACTCGTCGTGCGCCCAGCGGCCGGAACGCCATGAAGCTGCTATGTACCGTCCTCCTGTTGGCGACACGGATCGCCGCACAGGAAGGCGGCACGCGCAGCGTGGGTGGAGGCGGGGCAGGTCACGGCGGTGCGCAACGGCTCGAAGGTCGGGTGCCCGCCGCGGCGCTGCCCGCGATCGACTCGATCATCGCGACGGCCGTGGCCGAGAGTCTCCCGACGGAACCGCTGATCCAGAAAGCCCTCGAAGGGAGCGCGAAAGGGATTCCGGCGGACCGGTTGGTCGGCGGCGTGCGGCGCGGTCTGCTGCAGCTGCGTGACGCCCGGATCATCGTGGCTCGAGCCGTACCGACGCAACCGCCGCCCGAGGGCCACGTCGCCGCCGTGGCCGGGGCGCTCGCCCGCGGACTCAGCCCCGCGATCGTCGAGCGACTGCTCACCGTCGCCCCGAATGAGTCGCCGGGACCCGCATTGCACGCGGCCGCGGACATGGTCGCCCATCACTTCGATCCCGACTCCGCGGCGGAGCTGCTGGTCGAGGCGCATAACAAAGGCGTGCACGGAGTTCGGCTGTTTGACGTGGCCCTGGCGGCCGATCATGAGCTGCAGCGCCGCGGCGGTCGCACCCACGCCGATGCCCTGGCGCGCGTCCGGGCCATGCTGCCCAACGTCCCGCCGCCCACGCAGCCCGTGACGCGACATGGAACACGGGGGTCGTAAGGGCAACCCTAACCCGAGGCAGTAATGCTTCTCACCGCTCTTCTGCTTTCCGCACTCGCCGTGCAACAGCCGGCTCAGCAGCCGGCCGCGGCGCCGGCGAAGCCGGCAGCCAACGCCAGCCAACAGGCTGACACCAGCAAGGCCAAGGCGACCACGCATCGGCGTCGCGCTGCTCGCAAGGGCAAGGCCTCCTCGGCCGCCCCGCACGACACCACCAAGGCCAAGCCGTAATTTACGAGGTGTAGTCGGAGTTGATCCGGACGTAGTCCGGGGACAAATCGCAGGTCCATACCACCGCCTCCGATCGACCGAGTCCTAGGTCGAGCCGGAGGCGGATGGTTTTCTGCTGGAAAATCGGTCGCGCCTGCGCCACATCAGCGAGCGCGTTCGCCCCGCCGCTCGCCAACGTCAACCAGCCGCCGCCGTTCGTGGCGGCGTCGAGCTTGATGCGCTCGGGCACGAGCGATACGCCGGCCACGCCGGCCGCTGCCAGCACGCGTCCCCAGTTGGGATCGCCGCCATAGATCGCGGTCTTCACCAGCGTCGAGCGTGCGATCGCGCGCCCCACTTCGCGGGCATGTGCCTCCGTCTGCGCGCCCACGATCTGGATCTCGAGGCACTTCGTCGCGCCCTCCCCGTCTTCGACGATCGCGAGCGCGAGCGTTCGCGCCACCCACGTCACGGCTTCCTCGAACAGTTTCCACAACGCGCCGTCGCGGGAGGGATCGATGCCGGAATGCCCGTTCGCGAGGAACAGGACCGTGTCATTCGTGCTGGTATCGCCGTCCACGGAGATCGCGTTGAACGTGTGGTCGGCGACGCGCTTCCAGAACGCTCGCAGCGTGCCCGGCTCGGACACGGCGTCCGTCGTGACGACGCCGAGCAGCGTGGCCATGTCGGGATGGATCATCCCCGCGCCCTTGGCCATTCCGCCGATCGTGATCGGCCCGCTCGGCGTTTCGAGTCGAACCGCGCAGTGCTTGGGTTTGGTGTCGGTCGTCATGATCGCCCGCGCCGCGTCGACGCCTCCCGCCGCCGAGAGCCTGCCGGCTGCTTCCCGCAGGCCGCGCTCGATCTTGTCCACCGGCAAGGGAACGCCGATCACGCCGGTCGAGAGCACGAGGGCGGTGCGGGGCGGCAGGCCCGCCGCCTCTTCGGCGGCGCGCGCCATGGCGCGGGCGGCTTCGAGTCCCGGCGCGCCGGTGCAGGCGTTGGCGACGCGGGCGTTCATCGCGACGGCGCGGACGCGGCCGGGGCGGTCGCTCAGGAACTGGGCGTCGTAGATGACCGGCGCGGCGCGCAGCGCGTTCCTGGTGAAGACCCCCGCGGTCGCGCAGCTCGACGCGGACACGAGGAGCGCGACATCGAGCGCGCCGTCCGCCTTGAGACCGGCATGCGCCGCGGCGGCGGTGAATCCGCCCGGAGACGTCGCCGAGCCGTTGTCGATCGGGGTGAATCCGGAAGTCATGGTCGCTTGTGTAAGTGTGAAGCCTTTCGTATCATAGCACAACCTTCCCGGGGGGACCCGTTCGATGTCGGATCCGTTCCTCAGTTCCGACGAATATGACGAACGTGCACATCAGCTCTACAATGAAGGACAATACGACGAGGCCATCGACGTGCTGCGCGAAGGCCTGGGACTCTATCCCCATGCCGTAGAGCTGCACGTCGGGATGGGATACGCGCGGCTCGCGCGTGAAGAGTTCGCGTGGGCGCGTCGCTCGTTCGAGGAAGCGCGCGGGCTCGATCCCGATCACGAGGACACGCTCGCCGGACTGGGCGAAGTGCTGCTCAAATTCGGCGATCGCGCGGGCGCGCTGGCGTGTTTCGATCGCGTCCTGGCGCTCGGCTTCCAGGACGATCATGACCTCATGCTGCAGATCGGCCGCGCGCTGTTTCGCGAAGCGGTGCTCGATCATGCCCGCCGCTTTTTCGAAGGCGCCCTGCACGCCCATCCCGATTCCGCGGATGCCGCGGCGTGCGTGGGATACGCCGCGCATCGCTTAGCCGACGAGGGCGGCAGTCTCCACTGGTTGCGGCGCGCGCTCGAGCTCGATCCGAGCCTCGGCGAAGCGCGCATCTATCTCGCGAACTTGCTGTACGACCGCGGCGAATACGAGGCGGCGCTCTTCCATCTCGAGCGCACCGGGCCCGAAGAGCACTATGACGCGCTGGCGATCTGGCGACTGATCGAGCTGAAGAAGAGCGTCTACCGCCTGCTCGACGACGACCCGGAGCTCACGCCGTGGAACGAGCGGCTCAACGAGCTGGCCGGCGACGCGGCCCCGGAGGACCTCTTGCTCTCGGAGATCGAAGCGATGCGGCCCGACGGTCAGATGCGCGATCCGCGGCAGCTCGAGCTGTTCGGCACGCTCCTCACCGAGCTGCAGGGCATGAAAAACAAGGGCACGGTCGGCAGTGGCGCCATCGGCGAAGTGCACCGCGTGAGCACGGTCTCGGGATCGACCTATGTCGGGACGTGGGAGGAGATCGTGCGGCAGATGAAGGACGACGCCGTCGAGTGGGCGGGCGGCTCGGTCGAGGAGTACATGGAAGCGAGCGCCAAACGCTGGCGCAAACAGACGGGGATCGCGATTCCCGCGACCGATCCGGAGAGCTTCCTGCGCGCCGGCGCGGACGCGGGGATTCTAAGAATTCTGCACTAAGCCGTCTTCTTGAAGCGGATTCCGATCGACAGGGGGCCGTCGCCCAGCGCCATCAGGGTGACGGCCCCCGCGAGCAACAGGCACTCGAGCTCGATGTTGGCGTGATGGGGCAGCCGTCGCGCGACGATCGTGATCGCCATGAAGACGGCCATGCCGGTCGCCCACAGCCGGGTCCAGATCCCGAGCAGCACGCAGACCGCGCCGATTGTCTCGATGGCGATCACCACGAGGATGAGGAGCGTGCCGAGCGAAAAGGCCGGGAGGCCGGCGTGAATGCGGTCGAGGCCCATGCTCAGGAACACGCCGCCCACCGCCAGGCGCATGAAGAAAGCCGCATACGGCGTCAGTGCGTTCACGGAGTCTCCGTCAGAACATGGACATCGCGAGGAACGACCGCAGATTGTCGTTCGTCACGCGGAGCCGCGCGGACAGGAGCCGCACGACCGACCAGAGAACCTTGTAGGCGACGTCGCGGTTGAAGTCGAGCAGCAGCTCGAAGTCCGAGCGAGAGATGGTGATGAGGGTGCAGCCGGTGTTGGCGATCGCGTCGGTCGAGCGCTCGGAGCGGTCGAAGATCGACATCTCGCCGAAGCAGGCGCCGGGTTTGAGCACGGCGAGCGCTTCCTCGCCCGAGCCGGGAATCGTGCGGGAGATGCGGACCTCGCCGTCGGAGATGAGAAACAGGCGGTTGCCCGGCTCGCCTTCTTTGAAGACGTACTGGCCGACGGTGAATTTTTGCTCGCGGCACACTTCCGCGACCCGGGCCAGCTCGCCGTCATCCAGATCCTGGAAGATGGCTGCCTGCTTCAGCAGTTTGAGATCCACGGAGGCTAAAGTACGGTGAAACCGCGTTTCGCGGTAGCTGACGCGCTCACGGCGCTGCGATTTCCGCTCGCGGCGGCCTTTCCGTTCGTGACATCGGCGGTCGGGCAACTCGCGATCGTCGCCGCGGCGGCGCTCAGCGACGTGGCCGACGGATTGCTGGCGCGGCGCTTCGGCGGCTCGCGCGCGGGTGCGATTCTCGATCCCATCGCCGACAAGGCGTTCATGGCGGTTGCGTTCGTCACCGTCGCGCGGCGCGGCATGCTGGCGTGGTACGAGCTGGTCGGCGTGCTGCTCCGCGACATTCTCGCGGTCCTCGGCTTCGTCGCGACGGCGGTGCTGCGCCGGCCGGTCGCATTGCCGGCGCGCGCCGGCGGCAAAGCCGTGACGATTCTGCAGCTGCTCACGCTCGCGGCCGCGATCACCGAGTGGCCGTACGTCCGGCATCTCGCCTGGGCAACCGCGGCGATCGCGGTGTACGCTCTCTGGGACTACGGACGGACCGCCGCGCGAACCACGACCGGAAGGGCGGAGCAGGCATGAGACGTTTCGCGGGGCTCGCGCTGATGGTATGTACGAGCACGGCGCTCGCCGCGCAGCAGTTCCAGCCGCCCAAGAGCTCGACGCATGGCGGCACGCGCATCGGGCTGTTCGGATTCGGCGTTCGCGGCGGCCTCGATTTGCGTCGCTCGGGACAGCTGGTCCTGGGCACGACGCTCGACGTCGGTGATCTCTTCACCAACCGGATCCGGCTCCGCCCCTCGGCCGAGATCGGCGTGTTCAACGGGCCCAACACGTACGTCGGCAACATGGAAGTGCTGTGGCGCTTCACCGACGACGACGAAGTCGCGACGCCGTACATCGGCGGCGGCTTGGGCGTCGCGGGTCGTGAAAACTGCAGCGCCGATCCCAACTGCCCCGGCGTCTGGCTGAACGCGGTCTTCGGGCTCGAGCTGCATTATCGCTCCACGTTCAACTGGCTGGTCGAGTACCACGGCATGGACTCGTTTCGCCATCACCGCGTCTTCATCGGCCTGACGACGCGGCGCGGTAACTGACGTGGCACCTTCACGCGCGGCGGAGGTCACCGTGCGCTGGTTGCGCGGCCTCGAGTTCGAGGGCGAAGGCGTGGGGCGCCCGCCAATCCTCGTCGACGGCAATTCCAAGACAGCCACGTCGCCGGTCGAGCTGCTGCTCGTCGCGGCCGCGACCTGCACGGCGTCCGACATCGTGATCATTCTCGAGAAGCAGCGCGTCGCGCTCGAGGTGCTCGACATCGCGATCAGCGGCACGCGGCGCGAGGAAGCGCCGCGGCGCTACACCGCGATCGCGCTCCACGTCAAAGTGCGCGGCGCCGGCGCCGACGAGACCAAAGTGCGGCGCGCGATCGATCTGTCGCTCGAGAAGTACTGTTCCGTGGTCGCGTCGCTCGCTCCCGACATTCCGGTCACCTACGACGTCGCCATTGTGTAGCCTGTTGTTGCTTCTGCCGGTCCTCGCACTCCAAGCGCAGCAGCTGACGACGTCGGAGCTCAGCATCGGCGTCGCCGGTGCGGCGGCGCGGCACACCTTCAGCGGCGTCGAGCTGGGTGTGGGCGAGCGACCGAGCTCCGACATGCGATTGGCGTTCGCTGCCGCGGGGGGAGTGGAGGCGGGGCGCGCCGCCGCTCGCGCCCAGGCGACGGTGCAGATGCTCGTGAACTCGCTGTCACGGACGGGCGTCGGGGTGTACGGCGGCGTCGGGGCGGCATTCGCGGCGCGGGAACGAACGCCGGGACGGGGTTATCTCGCGCTCGTGCTCGGCGTCGAAGGAAGACCGGGGCGGCGGCGTGGCTGGTATGCGGAGACGGGATTCGCCGGCGGGGTCAGGGTCGCGGTGGGATGGCGACTGCGGTCCTTCCCGGTTTGGTGGCGGTAAAAAAAAGACGCCAAGAGTTCTTGGCGTCTTGTACTTGGCGTCTTGTGCGTGCTACGCGTTCGCGCCGACGGGAGTGCTGCGGGCTACGACGGGGCGGCAGTACCGCTCGCCCAGCACGCGCAGCTCGCTCAACTCGGTTTCGGTCAGATCGGCGAAGCGATCGGCCAGGTACAACAGGGTATCGTCGAACCATTCCTTCTGATGCTCCGAGGTGGCTTCCAACACACCGCAGCGCAGGATGTGCGAGAACAGCTCGTCGCGCGCCTGCTCGAAGCTCGTGGGGACCGCGTACTTCCGGGGCTCACTACGCTTTTTGGCCATGCACGGTCTTTCCTTTCGGGTTAGGACCTCGTCAAAAACGCGCCGCAAGATAATGGGTTAGGTGGTATAATGCCACGGCGGGGACTTAAAGTTCCTCGCCGCGGGGAGGTGGCGATGAGCGACGAAACGTACGGTCCGGAACGCGCGCAACGCTTGGTCGCGCTGCTTCGGGCGCTGGCGGAGCGGATACAAGAGCTGGATCGGACGGGCCGGCTGCTCGACGCCGCCCCCGATCTGCAGAAGTTGCTCGGCAATGCGCGGAGCGAGCTGTTTCATTACGAGGTTCGCAGCACCTACGACACCCCGGAGATCGCCGAGAGCCGCCGGATCGTCGAAGAGGCGCTCGGCCACGATCCGGACGACGATGAGCCCTGGCGAGGGGATCCCACAGGATGAACCGATTCTACGTCGTGCTGGCGGTATTGGCGGTCGTGTTGACGATCGCGGTGTTCTCGCTGCTCAAGACCGGCGGCGGCGCTCCGGCGGCTGCGGCCGGGCCGCCGCCGGCGGTCGTGGACGACGGCTTCCGCGGCTACACGCTCGGCAGCTCCGACGCGCGCGTCGAGATCACGGAATACTCGGACTTCGAGTGCCCGTTCTGCGCCAACTTCGCGACGGTGCAGATGCCCACGATTCGCGAGCAGCTGATTCAGACCGGCAAGGTCCAGTGGCGCTATCGCGACGATCCGCTGCCGGTCCATAAGTACAGCCGGTTCGCCGCGCACGCGGCGCAGTGCGCCGGCGAGCAGGGCAAGTTCTGGGACATGCACGACCAGTTGTTCTATCACCATCAGTGGGCCCAGACGGGCAAGGACCCAAGCCGGCTGTTCCAGCAGTTCGCCAAGGACGCGGGGCTCGACGCGACCAAGTACAACGCCTGCATGGAATCGGGGCGGTACGCGTCGCGCATCGAGTTCAGCCGTCAGGAAGCGGAAAACAAGATGGTCAACGGGACGCCCACGTTCTTCATCAACGGCAAGGAATTCACCGGCCGGGCGGCGACCTCGGACGTGTTCAAGCAGATCGCCGACAGCATCATCGCTCACTCACCGCCGAAGCCGCACGTTTCGGCGGGCCACGAGCACGAAGAGAAGGACCACTTCGTCCATTGACGGCGATGCGGCTGCGGCAGACGATCGCGGTCCTCGCGCTCGTCGGATTCTTTGTGGCACTGTACCTGTGGTTACACGCGCTGGGCGTGGGTGGACCGCTCAAGTGCGGCACCGGCGCGTGCGAAACGGTGCAGACCAGCCCCTGGGCCGTCTTTCTCGGATTCCCGGTCGCGTTCTACGGCGTGGTGGGATACGGCGCGCTGTTCATCGCGGCGATCGTCGCGCTGCGGCCCGCTGCGGTTGGCGATCGCCGCTGGAGCATGCTGCTGTTCGCGCTCACGAGTCTCGGCCTGCTGTTCACGCTCTACCTGACCTATGCCGAGCTGTTCCTCATCCACGCGATCTGCCGGTGGTGCGTGACGAGCGCCGGGATCATCACGGCGCTCTGGGTGCTCACGTTTCTTGGGCTTCGTACTGATCGCGCAGTTTCGCCACCACCGCAGGATCCGCGAGCGTAGTCGTGTCGCCGAGGGCGCGGCCTTCGGCGATGTCCTTCAGCAGGCGGCGCATGATCTTGCCGCTGCGCGTCTTCGGCAAGTCGGCTGAAAAGAGAATGTCGTCGGGCTTTGCCAGCGCGCCGATTTTCTTCGAGACGTGGTTCTTCAGCTCCTCACGCAGCGCGTCGGTGCCTTGCCGCCCTTCCTTCAAGGTGACGAACGCCGCGAGCGCCTGGCCTTTCAAGTCATGGGCGCGGCCCACGACCGCCGCCTCCGCCACGGCCGAGTGGTCCACGAGCGCGCTTTCCACTTCCATCGTGCCGATGCGATGCCCGGCGACGTTCAGCACGTCGTCCACGCGACCGAGAATCCAGAAGTAGCCGTCGTCATCGCGCTTGGCGCCGTCACCGGGAAAATAGATGTTCTTCCACTTGCTCCAGTAAACTTGCCGGTAGCGCTCGTCGTCTCCCCAAATCGTCCGCGCCATGCCGGGCCACGGCTTGGTGAGCGCCAGATATCCTCCGCCAACCTTCACTTCCTTTCCGTCGCCATCCAGCAATGCGGCCTCGACGCCCGGAAAGGGAATCGTTGCCGACCCGGGTTTCGTCGCCGTCACGCCGGGCAGCGGCGTGATCATGATCCCGCCCGTCTCCGTCTGCCACCACGTGTCGACGATGGGACAGCGGCCGCCGCCGATGTGCTCCTGGTACCACATCCACGCTTCTGGATTGATCGGCTCACCGACTGAGCCGAGCAGCCGCAGCTTCGAAAGATCGTGACGCGCGGGAAGCTCGGTGCCCCATTTCATGAACGCGCGGATCGCGGTCGGCGCCGTGTAGAACACCGTGACGCCGTGCTTCGCGCAGATATCCCAGAAGCGATCCTTGGCGGGATGATCGGGCGCCCCCTCGTACATCACTTCGGTGACGCCAAGCGCGAGCGGTCCATACACGACGTACGAGTGCCCCGTGACCCAGCCGACGTCCGCGGTGCACCAGAACACGTCGCGGTCCGTGAGATCGAACACCCATTTCGTCGTGGCATACACGTGCGTCAGATAGCCGCCGGTCGTGTGGAGAATGCCTTTCGGCTTTCCGGTCGTGCCCGACGTGTACAGGATGTAGAGCGGATCCTCCGCGTCCATCGCTTCGGGCGCGCATTCGGGCGCCGCTTTCGCCATCAGCTCCGACCACCATGCGTCACGACCGGTCTTGAAGGTGACCGTCTGCCCGGTGCGGCGCAGCACCACCACGCGCTCGATGCTTGGCGTCTCCTTCAGCGCGTCGTCGGCGTTCTGCTTGAGCGGCACGATCGTGCCGCGGCGGTACCCGCCGTCGGCGGTGATCAAGACCTTGGCGCCCGCGTCGTTGATGCGATCGCGCAACGACTCGGCCGAGAAGCCCCCGAACACGACGGTGTGAACCGCGCCAATGCGCGCGCACGCGAGCATCGCGACGGCGACTTCCGGAACCATCGGGAGATAGATCGCGACCCGGTCGCCGCGGTTGACGCCGAGGCTCTTGAGGACGTTTGCAAACTTGTTGACGTCGGCGTGCAACTCTCCGTAGGTGATGCGTCTCACTTCACCGGCGGGCTCGCCTTCCCAGATCAGCGCGAGGCGGCCGGCACGGCCCGCGCGCACGTGGCGATCGAGGCAGTTCACCGACGCGTTGATCTTGCCGCCGACGAACCACTTCGCTTTGGGCGGCTTCCAATCGAGGACCTGGGTCCAGGGCTTGATCCATTCCAGTTGCTTCGCCCAGTCCGCCCAGTAACCTTCCGGGTCCCGCCGGCCCTTTTCGTATGGCGTGGTGTCATGGACATGGGCGCTGGCCTTGAAGCCTTCAGGTGGGGGGAAGCGCCGCTGCTCGTCGAGGAGAGTTTCAATCCGGTCAGTCGGGGTCATGGCTCGGGATATTAAGGAAGAGGGAGACTCTAGCAAGTTGCACCGCGCCGCTCGCTATGCGGCAACAGACGGGGGTGAGCAGGCTCACGCGTTCCGGACAACCGCTTGCGAGAGCGCGTGTTAGAACGGATGGCACTGGAGTCGCATAAGCAGGGGCCGGAGGAATTATGTCACTTGGTCCGGCGGAGAACATACTGATGTCTACGCGCCCGATGGAGAAGACGATCGCGGCACCCGAGCGGCTCGATCTCGAGTCGCGCACCGGGTTTCGTCGCGCCGCCGGCGAGGTCCTCGACCTGCTTGCCGAGGGCGCCGGGCGGCTCGTGATCGATCTGTCGGGCACGCGCTCGGTCGACAGTGCGGGGTTAGGCGCGCTGATGCTGATCCAGCGCAAGGCCGCGGAGCGGCGGCAGACCGTGTGCCTGCGAGGACCGAACGAGGAGCTGCGGTTCCTGCTGGTGCTCACAAAATTGGACGACCTGTTCGAACTGGAGACAGGGGTCTCCTGACGTATATTGGCCCCCATGTCGGGGCCTTCGCCGTCTCCTTCTAAACCCGCCGCGCGTCGCAAGGTCCTCTTCGTCGAGGACGAACAGGCTCTGCAGTACTCCTACGAGCGGTTCTTCGAAGGCAAATACGCGATGGCCTACGCGCCGAACGGCGCGGAGGCATTGCGCCAGCTCAGCGAGTTCGACCCCGACGTGCTCGTCCTCGATATGCGGCTGCCCGACACGGACGGCATCGAGCTGCTCCAGCGCATCCGCGAGACTCGGCCCACGCTCCCCGTCGTCGTCACGACCGCGTACGTCAGTATGGAGCCGCTGATGAACGTGCTGGACCTGGGTCACAGCCGCTATCTCGTCAAACCGTACGATCTGAGCGAGCTCGGCGCGGCGATCGATGCTGCTGGCTGAGCGACTCGGGCATGGCTTCGGCGCCGTCCGGGCCCTCGACGATGTTTCCTTTCGCGTGGATGCCGGCCAGACATTGGCGATCTTCGGCCCGAACGGCGCGGGCAAAACCACGCTGCTCAAGGTGCTCGCCGGGCTGATCACGCCGCAGCGCGGCCGCGCGCTCGTCGACGGCGGACGGCGCGCCATCGGCTGGATCGGTCACCAGGCGCAGCTCTACAGTCAGCTGTCGGTGCGCGAGAACCTGGCGTTCTGGGCGTCGCTCTACGACGTCGCCGTACCGCACGACCTGCTTGCTCGACTCGGCCTCACCGATTACGCCGATCGTCCGGTGCGCACGTTGTCGCGCGGCCTCGTGCAGCGCGCCGCGATCGCGCGGGCACTCGTGCACGATCCGCAGGTGCTGCTGCTCGACGAGCCGTTCACCGGACTCGACCGCAGCGCCGCGGAAGCGTTCGGTCGACTGCTGGCACAGCACACCGCGGCCGGTCGTGCGACGGTGCTGGTCACGCACAACGTGGAAGAAGGCACGGAGCTCGCCACCGACGTTGCCTTCATGCGCGGCGGGCGATTCGTGCATTTCGCGCCGCGCGCCGGTCGCGGCGCGCGCGAGGTCGCGGAGGATTATCGCCATGCCATTGCGTGACGATCTGCGCCACGCCTGGGTGGTCGCGCGCAAGGATCTGCTCGTCGAGTACCGCTCGCGGACCGCGATCGTCTCGGCGGTCGCTTTCGTGATTCTCGTGCTGCTGGTGTTCAACTTCTCCCACGATCCGACGGCCGTCTCGTCGATCGACCTCGCGCCCAGCGTGCTGTGGGTGACGCTCGCGTTCGCGGCGACGCTGGTGCTGAACCGCGCGTTTCAGCTCGAGCTCGAGAACCAGGCGCTCGACGGCCTGCTGCTCGCGCCGGTCGGCCGGAGCGCCATCTACCTCGGCAAACTGGTCGCGAACCTGCTGTTCGTGGGACTGATCGAGCTGCTGGGCGTGCCGCTGCTGGCGCTGTTCTTCAACGTGCCGATCCTGCCGTACGCAGGACCGCTCGCCGGGGTGATCGCGCTCGCCACGGTCGGCTTCGTCTCCGTGGGCACGCTGTTCAGCGCCATGACGGTGCGGACACGCGTCGCGGAGCTGCTGCTCGCGGTGCTGTTGCTGCCGTTCATGGTGCCGCCGCTGTGGTGGGCGGCGCTCGCGACGTCGCGGCTCCTGGGCGGCCGTCCCTTGAGCGAGATCACGGGGTGGCTTAAGATGTTGGCCGCCTATGACATCGTTTTCGTCGTCCTCGCCCTCCTGCTCTTTCCCGCGACGGTGAACGAATGAGAATGCTTCGCGCCGGCCGGTGGATCACCGCGATCGGCCTGCTGCTCCTCGCCGGCGTCTATGTGCGCGCGCTGGTCTACACGCCCGTCGAGCGACTGCAAGGTCTCGCGCAAAAGATCTTCTACGTTCACGTTCCCGCCGCGATCTGGGCGGAGTCGGCGATGATCTTTGTGGGTCTCGCGAGCGTGTTCTATCTGTTCCTCAAGGATCCCCGGCTGGACCGTTTCGCCGAAGCGTCGGCGGAAGTCGGGACGGTGTTCGCGGGCGTCGTGCTCACGACCGGTCCGATCTGGGGCAAGCCGATCTGGGGGACGTGGTGGACCTGGGACGCCCGGCTCACGCTGACGCTCTTCCTCTTTCTTCTATATGTCGGATATCAGCTGCTGCGGGGCGCCATCGCCGAGCCGGGAGCACGCGCCCGTTTTGCCGCCGTGCTCGGCATCTGCGGCATGGTGCTGGTGCCGTTCATCCATTTCAGCGTCTACATGTTCCGCACGCTGCACCCCATGCCCATCGTGCTGAAGCCGAGCACGCCGTCGCTGCCGGGCGATATGCTCGTGACGTGGTTGTTGTCGGTCGGCGTGTTCACATTGCTGTACATCGGCTTCGTGACGCAGCGCTACGCGCTCTCGTACCTCCGCGAGCAGCTCGAGGTCGTGGGCGAGGGAGGACGGCCGTGATGCAAGCAACCCCGGAGAACGGCGGCTACATGATCGCCGCCTATGTGATCGCCGCGGTGGTGCTGGTGACCTACGCGATCTCGCTGTACTGGCGGACCCGGAAGCTCTAGTCGGGCCGGGCGGAAGCCTTCGCGCGCAATTCGGCGCGCGCTTCGGAAAGGCGCGCGTGTCCGTCCGGCACCTGTGTCGCCCACAAATTCAGCGCCTCATCCGCCGCACTGTGGTCTCCCGCGTCGTACAACGCCTGCGCGTTGTGGTACAGCGCCGTCGCGCCGCCGCCCGCGGCGTAGGCGCGCGCGAATCGCGCCGCGGCTTCCGGGAAACGACCCATGCGGTGATAGAGCGTGCCCGCCGCCATCGCGGCATCGGCGCGCTCCTCGAGCGCGAGCGCCTGCTCGAACGCGCCCAGGGCGTCTTCCTGGCGGAAGACCATCTGCAACGCTTCGCCGAGGAGCATCCAGGCGTCGGCATGATCGGGAAAGCGAATGCTCGCTTCCCGCGCTGCGTCCACCGCGCCCCAGCGATCGTCGAGCGCGCGCGAGAGGTGGACGAGCGCCGGGAACGTGTCGGCGTAACCGGGCGCAAAGCGGCAGCCCAGCTTCAGCCAGGCGACCGCGCGGCGCGGCGCCTCGCGCTGGCAAGCGGCGGCGCGGCGGGCGCAGTAGCGCGCGAAGGCGGCGCGAAGGTCTCGCAGCATTGCTTGATAATGAGTAGGGCCACGGTGAGATTGCAACGGCGCATGGGAAGTGCCTTGCAGGGGCGCCGCATCGTCGTTACGCGCGCGCGCGAACAGGCCGGCGATCTGGTGCGAGCGCTGGAGGATCGCGGGGCCGTCGCCGTGCTCGCTCCCGTCATTCGAATCCAGCCGCTCGAGAACCTCGGCGCGCTGCGCGCCGCGCTCACGGGCCTGTCCGCCTACCGCTGGGTCGTCTTCACGAGCCAAAATGCCGTGCAGGTCGTGTTCGACCGTCTCGTCGCCTGGGGCCTGACGCCCCGCGTCTTCGCGACGACGTCCGTCGCCGCCATCGGCACCGCGACCGCCGCGGCGCTCACGGTGCGCGGCGTCGTGCCGGCGCTGGTCCCGCCCGAGTTCGTGGCGGAGTCGCTGGCCAGTGCGTTGATCGAGGCGAGCGGCGGATCGCTGGTAGGGTCGCGCGTGCTCGTCCCCAGCGCCGAGGACGCCCGCGAAGTGCTCGCCGTGGGGCTGCGCGATCATGGCGCCACGGTGGAGACGATCGCCGTCTATCGCACCGTGCCGGTGCAGACCGATCTGGCGCCGCTCGCGGCGGAAATCACGCGCGGGCGGATCGACGCCGTGACCTTCACGTCGTCGTCGACGGTGCGGTCATTTGTCGATCTGGTGGGCCGTCCGGCCGCGACCTCGGGGAAGTTCGTGACGGCGACGATCGGTCCCGTCACCGCCGGCACGGCGCGCGAGCTCGGCCTGCGCGACGTCGTCGAGGCCGAGCCGCACACGGTCCCGGGACTCGTCGAGACGCTCGCGCGGCGGTTCGCGTGAAGATCGGGACGCGCGGCAGCCAGCTGGCCCGCTGGCAGGCGGAATGGATCCAGGGCCGACTCGCGGCGAGCGGGGCCCGGGCCGAAATCGTCGTGATCAAGACGCGTGGCGACGCGGAAGTCGACCGGCCGCTCCACGAGCTCGAGGGAACGGGTTTTTTCACCAAAGAGATCGAGGACGCGCTGCTCGACGGCCGGATCGACGTCGCGGTGCATTCCCTCAAGGATCTTCCGACCACACTGCCGCCTGGACTCGCGCTCGGTGCGGTGCCGGCCCGGCACGATCCACGCGAGGCGCTGGTGAACGGCACGTCGCTGCGCGATTTGCCGCCCGGTACGCGCGTCGGCACGTCCAGCCTGCGGCGCATCGCGCAGGTGCGATTTATACGACCCGATCTCTCCGTCGTCCCGCTTCGCGGCAACGTCCCGACTCGCGTGAGAAAAGTGGAGAATCGCGACGGATTGGATGCCGCGCTGCTCGCGATCGCTGGGCTCGAGCGCCTGGGACTCGGCGCCAAAGGCACGGTCATCGATCCCATCGACGTCATGCCGGCACCGGGGCAGGGCGCACTCGGCATCGAGCTGCGCGAGGACGACGCGGCGACGCGGCGAGCGTTGCAGCCGCTTCACGACGCGGCAAGCGCGGCGGCGGTGCGCGCCGAGCGCGCGTTGCTCGCGGCACTGGGCGGCGGGTGTCAGGCGCCGGTGGCTGCCTACGTCGGGACGGGGGACGCGGGAGTGGGGACGAGGTTGTTCGGGCGCGTGACGGAAACCAAC
This sequence comes from Gemmatimonadales bacterium, assembly GCA_036522875.1. Classification (GTDB taxonomy): domain Bacteria; phylum Gemmatimonadota; class Gemmatimonadetes; order Gemmatimonadales; family GWC2-71-9; genus 20CM-2-65-7. The sequence goes on from DATDEZ010000059.1 coordinate 25,074, forward strand.
GGAACGGTGCAGCTCACCGCTTCCGCCGACGTGGATCCCGCGAAGCCCGAGGCCGCTGGAGAAGCAGTCGCGCGCTTGCTCGAACGCGAGGGCGCCGCGAGCTTACTCGCCCGATGAGCGCGCAATTCCCGATTCGTCGTCTGCGGCGGCTGCGGCGCACGCCGGCGCTCCGCCGGCTGGTGCAGGAGACGCACATCGTGCCGTCGCAGCTGATCTGGCCGCTGTTCGTCACGCACGGCGAAGGCGTCCGCCGTCCGGTCACGTCGCTGCCGGGCGTCGCGCAGCTTTCGGTGGACGAGCTGGTGAAGGACGCCGAGCGCGCCGCGTCGCTCGAGCTCGGCGGGATCATCCTGTTCGGCATCCCCGCGACGAAGGACGCGACCGGCTCCGAGGCTCACGACGAGCAGGGCATCGTGCAGCAGGCGATTCGCGCCGTGAAGCGCGCCGTTCCCAATCTGCTCGTGGTCGGCGACGTCTGCCTGTGCGAGTACACCGACCACGGTCACTGCGGCGTGATTCGCGACGGCGACGTCGACAACGACTCGTCGGTCTATCTGCTCGGGAAGACGGCGGTCGTGCAGGCGCGGGCCGGCGTCGATCTCGTCGCGCCGAGCGACATGATGGACGGCCGCGTGGCAGGGATTCGCAAGGCGCTCGACGCCGCCGGATTTTCATACGTGCCGATCATGTCGTACGCCGCGAAGTTCGCGTCCGCGTTCTACGGTCCGTTCCGCGAGGCCGCCGGCTCGACGCCGCAGTTCGGCGATCGCCAGTCCTACCAGATGGCCGTGGCGAACGGTGACGAAGCGATGAAAGAAATCGAGCTGGACCTGAGCGAGGGCGCGGACATCGTGATGGTGAAGCCGGCGGGTCCGTGTCTCGATTTGATCCGCCGCGCCAAGGAGCGCTTCGGCGCGCCGCTCGGCGCCTATCAGGTGAGCGGGGAGTACGCGATGATCAAAGCCGCGGCGGAGCGCGGCATGCTCGACGAGACGAAAGCGATGTGGGAATCCGTGACCGCAATAAAACGGGCCGGCGCGGATATCATCTTGACGTATTTCGCGCCGGCCCTCGCTGAAGCCCTGTAGTTCCTAGGTCAGATCCGCCGCGTCTCTCGGAAGCAGCAGGTAGCGCCACAGCGCCGCGGCCGCCGCTCCACCAATCAAGGGACCAATCCAGTAGACGGCCTGACCGTGCCAGTCCCACGACACGAGCGCGGGACCGAACGCGCGCGCCGGATTCATTGCCGCGCCGGTCAGCGCTCCGCCGCCGAGCGCGCACACCACCACGACGAGCCCGATGGCGAACCCGCCTACGCGCTCCTTCGCCGGATTGACGCAGGTGCCGTAGACCGCGCTCACCAGGAAGAAGGTGAACAGCGCCTCGAGCAGGACCGCCTCGAAAAAGCCGACCGCGCCGGAGATCTGCGGCGTGCCGAGCGACGTGATCTTGCCCATCGACGTGGGGAACAGCCCTTTGATGAGCAGGGCGGCGGTGATGGCGCCGAGCAGCTGGGCGACGACGTAGCGCGCGAGCGTCATGCCGTCGATTTGTTTGCCGATCCACAGCGCGACACTGACGGCCGGATTGAGATGGCCGCCCGAGACCGGCATCATGATCGTGACGGCGAGCGCGAGCCCGAGGCCGTTCGCCAGCGCGATCCCCAGGCTGCCGCCCGCGCCGCTGACGTTGGCGACGGCGCTGCCCGCGCCGACGAGGACGAACAGCAGCGTACCGACGAACTCGGCGATTGGCGCACGGAGAACTCGAGAATTCACTTGTTGCCCCTGGTAGTGAAAGCCGGGGCAATCTATCGGCCGTTGCCGTCCGGCCGCAACACCAGCGCGGCATTGATGCCCCCGAACCCGAACGAATTTGAAACGACGGCCCGCGGCGACGCGGCGCGGCCACCGCCGGCCGGCGAGCCGGGCAGACAGTCGAGGTCGCATTTGGGGTCGGGCCGCTCGAGGTTCACGGTCGGCGGCAGCCAGCCGCGCGACAACGCCAGCGCGCAGATCGCCGCCTCGATAGCGCCGCTCGCGCCGAGCGCGTGCCCGTAATAGCCCTTGGTCCCGCTGACCGTCAGCCGATACGCGTGATCGCCGAACACCTGTTTGATGGCCGACGTCTCGGTCGAATCGTTCAGCGGTGTGGATGAGCCGTGCGCGTTGATGTAGCCGACTTCGTCCAGCGCGACGTCGCCGTCGGCGAGCGCGAGTCGAATCGCGCGGGCGGCCTGGCGGCCGTCGGGGCGCGGCGCCGTCATGTGATAGGCGTCGTTCGTGTATGCGTGGCCGACGACCTCGGCGTAGATCTTGGCGCCGCGCGCGATCGCGCGGTCGCGCTCCTCCAGCACCAGCACCGCCGCGCCTTCGCCCATGACGAACCCGTCGCGGCTTGCGTCGAACGGTCGCGAGGCGTGCGCGGGATCGTCGTTCCGCGTGCTCATCGCGCGAATCACGCTGAACGCCGCGAACGTCATCGGCGACAGCGGCGCCTCCGCGCCGCCGGCGAGCATGACGTCGGCCCGGCCGTCGCGCACGATGTGAAACGCCTCGCCGACCGCGATCGTCCCCGACGCGCAGCTCATCGCGTTCGTCGCGTTGGGGCCCGTGAATCCGAATTCGATCGCGATGTTGCAGCTCGCCGCGCCGCAGAAGACCGCGAGGGCGAGCGAGGGATCGAGCCCGCGCGGCCCCTCGGCGAGGTACGACGGGATCTGCGACTCGCCGAATGCGACGCCGCCCAACGCGGAGCCCATCATCGCGCCGACCCGGTCCCCGTCCTCCTGCGCCGGCGCGATCTCGGCGTCCGCGAGCGCGAAGCGCGCGCTCGTCACGGCCAGCTGTGAGAACCGGTCGAGCCGCTTCGCGCGCTTGGCGTCGAGATGGTCCTGCGGGCGAAAATCCGGGATCTCCGCTGCGATGCGGCTGCGGAACGGCGCCGGATCGAAGCGCGTGATCGTGCGCACCGCCGAGGCGCGCGCCTCGAGACCGGCCCACAATCCCGCCGCGCTGGTGCCGATCGGCGTCACCGCCCCCACCCCCGTGATTACGACCCGACGAAAAGTTTTCACCGCTGATCCTTTCTCTCGGCGGCGCGCTTGATGCCGGCGAGCGTGCGTGACGCGATCCCATGGATGAAAATCGGGCCGATCACCAGATCGGCGGCGAGCCGGCCGATGAGCGGCCAGCGTGGTCCGGTCCAGGTGTGCACGATCTCCACGTCGACGGTACCTCCAGCATCTCCACCATCCTCGACCAGCTTCCACACCACCTGCATGCCGCGGGTGATACCCCGGACGTGCGTATACCGAATCTCTCCCGCGGGCCGATCGACCGTCATCTCCGAGACCCACCACGTCGGATACTTGATGAGGCCGCTGGCGAAGGGACGCCAGGCGGCCATCTCCACCAACCCGCCGTCGAGCAAGCGGACCCAGCGGTAGTGTGGCAGGATGGACGGCCAGCGGGCGACCGCGCTGGCGGCGGCAAAAACGCGGGGATACGGCGCGTGGACGCGGATGCGATCGATCGTGCGCATCAGCGGGAGAGACCTGCGTATCCTCCTCTATAGTAGAGGAGCGGGCGCCGGTCGGTGGCGTCGCCGCTCACGACCAGGCCGATATAGACGGTGTGGTCGCCGCCGGCCACGGCCGCGTGCTTCTCACACTCGATGTGCGCGACACAGCCCTCGAGCACGGCGATGCCGCGATCGTTCTCGTGATAGCTGATCCCCTTGAACCGCTCCGGCTCGGCGCCGGCGAACCGGCGCGACAGCGCTTCCTGTTCCGACGACAGGATGTTGAACACCCAATGCGTCGCCTTCTCGAGTGCCGCGTGCATCTCGTGCACCTTCTCGACCGCGACGAGCACGAGCGGCGGATCGAGCGAGACGGACGCGAGCGAGTTCGCCGTCATGCCGACGGGCTCGCCCTTTGCGGTGCGGCACGTGATGACGGTGACGCCGGTCGCGAAGCGGCCGAGCAGCTGGCGGAACAGCGCGGCTTCCACGCCGCGGGTCGTCATAGCACGAGGCTCGCGAGGACGCGCGGCGTGAGTGCCGCGCGCGCCGGGATACAGTTGCCGGTGGCGCGTACCATGAGGTCGGCGAGTCCGGGACGGCGGCTCATGCGCGAGACGACGCGCTCGATCAACGCCGGCCAGCCGACCGCGACACCGATGATCCGCTCGAGGATCCATTTGCCCGCGAACTCGCGCCGCCGCGCGCGCGCGTAACGCTCGAGCGTCGCGCCGCTCGCCAGGTGATCGAGAATCGCTGCGGCGGCGAGCTCGGCGGCGCGCAGCGCGCTGTAGATGCCCTGGCCCGTGAAGGGGTCGAAGAAATCGGCGGCGTCGCCGACGAGCAGCGCGCCACCGCCCTTCGCGACGGGCCGGCGCGACCACCGCGCGAACGGGCCGGTCGACAGTACCGGGCGAACGACGCGCCGCGCGTCGAACCGGCCGGCGACTTTGGGAAAGCGATTCAGCTCGTCGAAGAAACGGGTACCCGTCCCGCGACGCGCCTCGCCGAACGGCAATACCAGCGCGACGGTACTGACGCCGTTTCCAATGGGACCGAGTCCGACGTACCCCGGACGCCCGACGTGCATTTCGCCGAGCTCGCTCACATCGCGCGCATCGGCGACGTGTGCGGTGAAGGCGATACGCTTCGGCCCGAGCCGCCACACCGGCCCGAGCCGCCGCGCGACGACCGAGCGCAGCCCATCGGCTCCTACTACTACGCGAGCCTTGTACGCTTCCCGCGTCCCGCTTCTCGCATCCCGCGCGATCACGCCGGAGACCGCACCGTTGTCGTACAGAACCTCCTCGACCTTGACACCCTCGACAACCTCCGCGCGGGCTGCTTCAGCAGACCCGCGCAAGATCGCGTCGAAGCGCGTGCGCGGCAGCGCATAGCTGAACGTCTCGAACCGGCCGACCGCGGCGGCACCACTCGGCGCCACGACCTTCATGCCGGTGAGCCGCCCCGGAGCGGCCGCGGCGACGGCCGCGAGAACCTCGGGGCCCAGCCGCTCGAGCACACGCGTGGATTCGGGACTGAGGTATTCGGAGCACGGCTTGTCGCGCGGGAAGCGCGCGCGATCGAGCAGCAGGACCCGCGCGCCGCCGCGCGCGAGGTGCCGAGTGGTGGCGGATCCGGCGGGGCCCGCGCCGACGACGATCGCGTCCCAGATCACGCGAGCAGCCCCGCGCACACCGCGCCCCCGAGCGTCGCGGCCAGATTCACGGCGTCGTTGTCGAGCCAGCGGACTTTGCCTTGCAGCGTCGCGCCGAGCAGCGAATCGAGCAGCATCCCGAAGCCACCTGCCGCGGTGAGCGTCATGAGAGCGCGGTTTCCCACGAGGTACGAAACGCCGGCGATGAACGCCGCGCCCGCGAACCCGCCGAGCGTTCCCACGAGCGTCATACCCCCGTCGGTCCCCGCGGGCACTCGTCTCCAGGTCGTGATCAGTCTCGGCTCCGTAGGCGAGCGACCGCCGATTTCCGTGGCCCAGGTGTCGGCATTCGCCGTTGCGAGTGCGCCGGCGAACCAGGTCCAGCTACCCGACAAGGCGGCGAGCGCGGCTACGCCGCCGTTGGCGATGACTTGCCGTGCGTTCCGGGTGGTTTTCTTGCGAGACAGCGCGCTTGCCGAAATAAAAAATGCGAGGAGCAGTGTCACCCCTCGCCATCCAAATCCCCAAATTGTCGCCGCACCCACCGCCGCCGCCGCCGCCCAGCCACGGCCTGTCAGCCATTTCACTCGCCGAACAGCTCGCGCAGCACGCGCTTCTTCAGCTCGGGCGGCGCGCCCTGCGTCTTGCAGCGCGCCTTCAGGAATTTGAGGAAAAGCTCCTCGAAATCGTACTGCTCCTCGCACGGCGGGCAATCTTCGAGATGGTCCCGGATTTCCCGCTCGAGCTGTGGGGTCAGCTCGCGGTCCAGAAACTCGTACAAATGCTCGATGCAGTCGCGGCAATTCATGCGGGACTTCCCTTGATGTATCCCATCTCGACGGCGTAATCGTAGAGCTTGGCCTGCAGCAGCTGGCGCGCGCGGAACAGCCGCGACTTCACGGTGCCGATCGGCACGCTGAGAATGCCGGCGATCTCCTGGTAGGACATGCCTTCGACGTCGCTCAGCACCAGCGTCTCCCGGAAGACCTCCGGCAGCTGATCGATCGCGCGCAGCACCTCGTCGTCCACGATGCGATCGAAGAACGCGCCCTGCGGATCCTCGTCCTGTACCTCGGGAAAGACGGCATACGGCTCGATGGCGTCCACGTCCACGGTTTCGGGGTGCCGGGTCCTGCGGCGGTATTCATTGATGAATGCGTGCCGCAGTATCGTGAGCAGCCAGGCCTTCGCGTTGGTTCCCCGCTCGTACTGATCCCACGCCCGGTACGCCTTCAGCATCGTCTCCTGCACCAGGTCGTCGGCGTCCGCCGGATTGGCGGTGAGACGCAGCGCCACGCGATACATCACGTCGAGATGCACCAGCGCTTCGCGCTCGAAGCTCGCGCGCTTGTCGTCGACGGGCGGATTGGGGGTCGGAGGAGAGGGAGGGAGTGCCATAACGTGTCCTCCAGAAGGCTCGTGCCGCGCGGCGAGTTCCGCAATGGGGCGGCCCGTGCTACGTTTCGCGCTTCGTGGTGCACAGCATCGTGCCGCTCGCCGTCCTCGAGGCGGTCAAGAACCTCGACACCCCAGTCGAAGATGGGCTCACCGAATTTGCGGACGAGCTCCTCGTGAAACGTCTCGGTCTCTCCCCCACGGTCGCCATGCAGCTCGCCGAGTTCGAGCAGCTCGTGCGTAAGGACGCGCGAGTCGAGCCCGGGCACGTCGAAGCGCTGTTGCGTCTCGTCGGACGTCGGCCCGACGCCGATCTGGTGTTCGCGGACGCCGGCCGCCGCGCCGCGCGCCGGGCGGTGAAACGGACGTCCGGCATGGTGCGACTGTTCGGCCGAGTCGCCGCGCGCCGCGCGGCGCGCGCCGTGCTTGGCGCCGATCTCGCGTTCGAGCAGCGACGGCCCGTGGCGCGCGTCAGCGATCCGATCGCGATTCAGGCGACGCCCGACGGCGCCGCCTGCGGCTTCTACAGCGCCGGCTTCGTCGAGCTCTTGCGGCTGCTCGTGGGCTATGAAGGCGCAATGGTACATGTCGATTGCCGTGCGCGCGGCGGCGCCGCCTGCGAGTGGCGCGCGGCGGCTCCCGACCCTCGACACCAATGACAGCGCTCCTCGACGGTTTCGACTTCCCCGTGTTGCGAGACGCATTGACGGCGCTCGACGCGGATGCCTGGCTGCTCTACGACTTCCACGGCAACAATCCCGCGGCGTCTCGCGTGCTGGGCGTCCACGGCATGGGGACGCGCCGCTACTTCGTGCTGCTGCCGCGCCAGGGCAAGCCGGTCGCGCTCGCGCACCGGATCGAGCGCGCGTCGTTCGACGGTTTTCCCGGCGAGGTCCGCGAGTACGCCGCGTGGCCCGAGCTGCACGAAAAATTGCGCGCGCTAGTTGCGGGGAAGACCGTGGCGATGGAGATTTCTCCGCGCGACGCGGTACCGTATCTGGATCGCGTCCCGCACGGCGTCATCGAGTTGATCGAGAGTTTCGGCGCGCGCGTGGTCTCGTCGGGGCCGTTGATCTCGCGCTTCGCGGCGCGATGGTCGGCGGAAGAGCTCGCGGGACATCGCCGTGCGGCGGAAGCGATCGCCGAGATCGCGCGCGAGACGCTCGCGTGGGCCGGGGCGGAATTCGCGCGCGGCGTTGAAGTGCGCGAGACGTTGGTGCAGTCGCATGTGATGGACGCGTTTGGTCGTGCTGGTCTCGTCACCGATCATCCACCAATCGTCGGCTTTCAGGCGAACGCGGCCAATCCGCATTATGAGCCGCGCGCGGGCGCGGATCGCCGTCTCGCGTCGGGCGACGTGTTGTTGCTCGATCTCTGGGCCGGTGTCGCGCGCGGGACGGTGTTCGCCGATCAGACGTGGATGGCGGTCGCGGGTCGAGAGGTCAGCGACGAAGTGCGTGGCGTGTGGGAAGTGGTCCGTGATGCCCGTGATGCCGCCGTGGCGCTCCTGAAAGAGCGGTGGCAGAAGCGGGAAGCGGTCACGGGCGCCGCGCTCGACGATGCCGCGCGGGGCGTGATCCGGGCGGCCGGATTCGGCGAGTACTTCGTTCACCGGACCGGACACTCGATCGACCGCGATTTGCACGGCTCGGGGCCTCATCTCGACAACTTCGAGACGGCGGACGAGCGAATGCTGATATCGGGTATCGGGTTTTCGGTGGAGCCGGGGGTGTATCTGCCGGGACGGTTCGGTATCCGGAGTGAGATCAACGTGTTCGTCGCTGAGACGGGTCCCCTGGTCACGCCGGCCCGGCCCCAGCACGATCTGCTGTTTGTCTAAGGAACGCGTCCCCTTGCGGGGTCGCTCGCGGCGGGACATTTTCGCCGCCGCCCCAATGACGTTACCCAAGCTAGACGTTGACGTGGCAATGTCTTGACGGTTGTTCGAACCCCGGGCAGCTTTTCCGAGATAGCAGGCTAATGCCGTCTTTTGGGCCTAGACCGAAGGGAGGTGACGTGTCCGACGTCACAATTCTGTCCGGAAGTTCACGCGCATTCACGCATTGGAGGAATGAATCCATGATGCATCGTGTGAAGACTGCCCTCGGTCTTCTCGTCGTCGCATTGCTGTTTGTCGCGCCGCTCGCGGCACAGCAGACGACTGGAAAGATCGAAGGCACGGTGTCGGACCAGGCGGGCGCGCCGATCGCGAACGCGCAGGTGTTCGTCGTCGGCACGTCGTTTGGCGCAGTCACCAACGACAAGGGCTACTACTTCGTCAACAACGTGCCGGTCGGGACGTACTCGCTGCGCGCGCAGTTCATCGGCTTCGCGCCGTCGGAAGTAACGAGCGTGCACGTGCTCGGCGGCCAGACCATCACCGAGAACATCAAGATGCAGTCGTCGGCCGTCGTGCTGACGGGCATCACGGTGACCGCGGCCGCGAATCCGATCGTGCCGCGCGACCAGGTGACGTCGAAGGGAATCGTCGCCGGTGATCTGGTCGAGAATCTCCCGGTGGACGACGTGCGCGCGATCCTGTCGCTGACGCCCGGCGTCGTCGAGTCCGGCGCGGGCGCGGGGGTGTCGATCCGCGGCGGCCGGCCCGGTGAAGCGAACGTCTACATCGACGGCGCGCCGGTGCGCGGCACGAACAGCGGGTCGCCGCGCGTGTCGCTCGGTACCAACGCCATCGAAGAAGCGTCGGTCACGACGGGCGCGCTCGGCGTCGAGTTCTCCGACGCGCAGTCGGGCGTGATCGCGTACACGACGCGCGCGGGCGGCTCGAAGCTCGAGGGCTCCGGCTCGTACGAGACCGATCAGCCGTTCAGCAACAGCCTCGGCGTCAACCGCTTCGAGGGCTCGCTCGGCGGCCCGGTACCCGGCGTCGCCAACCTGCGCTTCTTTGGCTCGGCCGTGTTGTTCGGCCAGCTGTCGCAGGCGCGCGGGGTGGGCTCCGGCGACGTCCCGACCTTCGTGCGCGCCGGCATCGACACGATCGTGCCGACGACCGACGCGAACGGCAGCATTTCGAGCGCCGCGTTGCCCCGCTTCGCACAGTACAGCGGCACGTGCGGCAGCTTCGGGTCGAGCGCGAGCACGGTGTCCCAGTCGATCGCGAGCAACTACGGCGTAGCCTGCCAGGGCGTACGCCGCCCGATGGATTGGTCGAGCTCGATTCAGCTCCAGACCAAGCTCCAGTACACCTACGGCACCGGCTCGAGCATCTCGCTCACCGGTCTCGCGAGCGGCGACCAGCAGCGGTTCACGCCGGGCACGAACCTGAACGACCCGTCGATCTACCGCGGCGCGCATACGTGGACGCGCATGGCGATCCTGAATCTGAACCACCAGGTCACCCGCAGCGCCGAGCGTTCGCTGGCGATCACGGCGAACCTGGCGTACGCGCGCGACCGCGCCATCACGGGTCCGCTCGATCCGACGTCCGAAGCGACCACGCGCGATCCGGCGCTGGGCTTGCAGTTCAGCGCGTTGGGGTTCGCCGGCTTCCAGGGTTTCCCGTTCCCGATCACGGATCAGATCATCCGCGACCAGCGCACGAACTCCGGCACGCGCGGCGTGCCGCTGTTCAATGCGTTCCAGAACGGCGACTTCAAGGACGTGGGCCAGGCGACGCGCGCCAATCCGTACGGCATGGCGCAGTCGTGGCCCGACGTCGGCTTCGCGACCACCGCCTCGCTCCTCGGCGAAGACCGCTACACCGGTCGCGTCGTGGTGGACTGGCAGGCGAACCGCTACCACCGGTTCACGCTGGGCGGTGATGCGAAGAAGACGAACCTCGCGTTCTGGAGCAGCAACCAGGCGCGCCAGATCTTCATGGACGCCTACGTCGTCCATCCGGTCCAGTACGGCATGTTCGCGTCCGACCGCTTGGACCTCGGCGACGTCGTGCTCGAGCTCGGCGCGCGCTGGGACTACTACAACAGCCACGCGCTGTTCTCCAACACGCCGCTGTACATCTCGTCCGCCGGGCCGGCGCTGTGGAATCCGACCAGCGCGACCGACGACACCGCGTACGCCAATTCGGTGGCGCGCACCTTCACGCCAGCCCAGGCCCATCACACGATTTCGCCGCGGCTGCGCGTGTCGTTCCCGATCACCGAGCACACCGGCTTCCGCCTGAGCTATTCGCACCAGGTGCAGACGCCGGAGTTCACGACGCTCATGACCGGCATCAACAACGACCTCTCGTTCACGAACACGAACGACGTGGTCGGCCGCGACCTCGATTTCGGCAAGTCGATCCTGTTCGAGTTCGGCGTGCGGCACGCGTTCAGCCAGGACCTGGTGCTCGACGTGTCGGCGTACAACAAGGACAAGGTCTCCGACTTCGCGGCGCGCATCCTGGCGTTCCCCGATCCGAAGGACAGCTCGAAGCTGACGGGCATCAACGTCCTGACGAACCGGGACTTCGGCAACGCGCGCGGCGTCGACACCAAGTTCGACTGGCGGATCGGGACGAACCTGAGCACGTCGGTGGCCTACACGTTCCAGGTGTCGAAGAACACGGGATCCGATCCGTTCTCGTATCTGAACACGTTCGCCCGGCAGGTGTCCGCGCAGACCGGCGTGACGCCGCCGCCTGAGGCCGCCCAGCGCACCAACGACGACCGGACGCACACGCTGGTCGGGTCCTTCGCGCTGCAGCTGCCCGGCGATTACCGCAAGGGCACGACCGCGGGCAACATCCTCCGCGACGTGAGCGTGTTCGCGACGTTCCGCGTCCAGAGCGGGCTGCCGTACACGCAGCTCGTGAACAACGGCGACGGCCAGACGGCCCCGCGGCTGAGCTTCGGCCTTGGCGGCCGGACCG
>DATDEZ010000060.1:0-4883 GCA_036522875.1 Gemmatimonadales bacterium
CCCGATTCACTCGGCACGATCAAGCCGCGCTACACGATCGTCGGCGGGAAGGTGGTGTACCGGAGGGCATCACCCTGAGTACTTGAAGCCCGCATCCTTGAGCGTCAGCGGCTCGCCCTCGTGCTCGACCCCGGCGTTGAGAATCTCGCCGAGCACGAGCGTGTGATCGCCGGCGGGCAGCGTCGCGACGACGCGGCACTCGACCCATCCCAGCGCATCGACCAGGACCGGCGCCCCGGAGAGTGGCGCCGGCTTCGTCTTGATGCCCTTCAGCTTCTGCGGCGCCTGCTCGGCGCCGCGCCCGAGCTTGCCGGCGAGGTCACGCTGGTTGCTGAGCAGCAGGTTGACCGCGAAATGATGGGCATTGCGGATCATGCCGATGGTCTTGGACGTGTTCTCGACGGCGACGACCAGCATCGGGGGCTCGAACGCGGCCTGGGTCAGCCAGTTCGCCGTCATGCCGTGGTCCTCCCCGCCCGTCGCAACGGTGAGGACATACAGGCCATAGGGGAAATGGCGCAGGACGGTCTTCTTGGCGGTTTCGTCCATCGGAACTCGAAATATATTGCGGAAGACCGATTGGGAGCCGGACAAGGTGTCGCGAATCGCCGCCGCGTGTCTCGCTTTGCTGCCGCTGGTCTCTCCCTGTGCCGCCCTGCAGCTCCAGGCGGCCAAGAATATCCCGCAGCTCGAGGATTCGGTGCGGCGGGACTCCAATGACGCGCAGCTGCGGTATCACCTCGCCGTCGCCTACTGGAGCCGGGAGCGCTATGACGATGCCGGCCGTCAGCTGCGCTCGGCAGTCACGATCGAGCGTCGCTTCGCGGGCGCGTATCTCGCCCTGAGCTATCTGCCGTACGCCAGACGCCACCAGCTTTTCAAGGAAGAGGCGAAGGGCCGGGTGCCGCCCGAATGGCGTGATTCGCTCGTCGAGGCGGACCATGACCGGCGGCTCGCCTTCCTGATCAACCCGTTCGTCGACCTCGAGATTCTCGGTGCCGTCGTCCCCATGCAAGAGCAGGCATTGGCGATTCGCGGTCACAATGTCGTCGTCCTGCTCGATCCCTTTGCGGCTTTCGTGCGCGGCGACTATGGCGCTGCCTACACGATCTTCAACGCCCGGGTGCAGGAACGCTACCCGGGAGCGCAACGCGATTCCGTCCCCGCGGCGCTGCTGTGGTTCCGCGGTCTCGCGGCGGGCCACGTCGCGGTCTACGACACGGCGATCGCCGACTTTCGCGCGCTGCTCGCGAGCAGCGTAACGGCAGAGACGACGTCGACCGCCGTCAGTCCGATACCTCTCCGCACGAACGATTTTCGCTATATCCTGGCGACGATCCTGTACCGGGCGCACCGCTTTCCCGAAGCGATCGCGCTGTACAAGGAAGCGCTGGGGAACGACGTCGGCTTGTTCATGGCCCACGTGCAGATGGGCCGGATCTACGAGGAGCTGAAAGAGTGGCCCGACGCGGTCGAGCACTTTCGGAGCGCCGTTGCGACGAGCCCGGACGACCCCAGCTTGCTACTCGATTTGGGCATCGTATTGCGCGAGGCGGGCAATCTCGCCGCGTCGGACTCGACGCTGACGGCGGCGATGGCCGCCAATCCCCGGGACTCGCGCGTGCTGTATCACCTCGGCATCACGCTGCAGGAGGAAGGCAAGGTCCCGGCGGCGCAGGACATCTTCATGCGATTTCTCGCCATGGCGCCGGCGCGCTATGAGCGACAGCTGACCGATGTCCGGCAGCGCCTCGCGACGATGGAGCATTGAGAAGGAACAAAAATCGCCGTTCGTGGATAGTATTGCGCCGTCCGCCAAGCCTTTCCGCTCGAGAAGCTCGGAACGCGAAATAACGGCCGGCTGCACTGACGCGATGACTCGGGAGGCCCGATGCGTGTCGTGAGATTTGGTATTGCGGCGTTGTTGCTGAGCAGCGGAGCGCTCTGCGCACCCGCCGCCGCGCAGTTCCGGCTGCCCGTGAAGCTCGACGAGCTCGAGCGCCGGGCGCACGCGGATTCCAACGATCCCGCCGCGCATTTCAACGTTGCGCTGGGCTATTGGAATGCGAAGCGCTGGCAGGACGCCGATCGGTCATTGCGTACCGCGATCACGCTCGATCCACGGTTCGCACCGGCGTACGTGGCGTTGCACTATCTGGCGTATGCCGAGCGGCCGAGCCTGTGGGACGAGGTTCAGGAGAACCGCGTGCCCCAGGACTGGCAGGCGCGGCTCGAGGAGTCCGACCGCTTCTTTCGCCGGGCGTACATGATCGATCCGCTGGTCGAGCTGCGGAGCGGCGACGTGGTGCAACCGCGCTCCACCTCCTACCTCGATGCGTTGGAAGAGTATTTCGGCGAGCACGTGCGCGATTACTACGACGGGCTCGATCACTACTTCATGGGAGATTACCAGAAGTCCTACGACCTCTTTCAACGCGTGCTCAACGCACTCGACGCCGATCGCCATCCGGATCGCGCGCCATCCAGCGTCTACTGGTGGCACGGACTCGCGGCGGCCCGCGTCGAGGACTGGGCGGCCGCGACGCAGGATTTTCAGCTCCTTGTCGATCGCTCCCTCGAGCCGACGCGGCGCGATTCGCTCATCCACTTCCCCCTGCGCACGAACGAGTTCCGCTATATCCTCGCCTTCGTGAAGCAGCGGTCTGGAAAGCTCAACGACGCGATCGACTTGTATCGCGAGGCCATCACGAACGACATCGGCCTCTACATGGCGCACGTGCGGCTGGCCGACATGTATGAGACCGCGGGGATGTTTCCGCAGGCGATCGCCTCACGTCGCAACGCCGTCAACGCCAATCCCGACGACGAGTCGCTGCTCCTCGATCTCGGCAAGACGCTGGGCAACGCCGGCCAGCAGCAGGAAGCCGTCACCGTCCTGCGACAGGCGAGCAGTGCCAATCCGCGCGACCCTCGCCCGCTGTTCTATCTTGGCATGATCCTCGAGCAGATGGGTCAGAAGCCCGACGCACGGACCGCCTTCACGCAGTTCACGTCCCTCGCCCCGAGCCGTTATGACCGACAGATCACGCTGGCCAGGCAGCATATCGCGAGTCTGCAGTAGGTCGGCCGGCGTGATCGCCGGCGTCGTGGTCGTCCTTCTCACGACGACGGCGAGCACGCTGTCCTCGCAATCCCGCTCCGCGTACGAGGAGCTTCAGACTTTTTCCGGCGTCCTCAATCACATTCGCCTGAACTACCCCGATTCACTCGGCTACTCGGAGCTGGTCGCGGCGGCGATTCGCGGAGTCCTGCGTGCCCTGGACCCGCACAGCTACTACGTGTCGCGGGCCGAATGGGAGAGGCGCAGCGCGCTCGAGCGCGGCGAGCTGTTCACGGTCGGACTGCGGCTCGAAGAGGTCGAGGGCGCACCGACCGTTCTCGCCGTCGCGCGGCACAGCTCCGCCGAGAAGGCGGGGATCGTCGCGGGGGACCGCCTGGTGATGCTCAACGACACGTCGGTCGCCGGGATGGACATGTCGACGCTCGAGCTGCGGTTGGCGGGCGAGCGGGGCTCGAAGGTCCACGTCGCGCTCGAGCGCGGACCACGCCTCGAGCCCGATACCTTCAGCGTGACGCTCAAGCGCAATCCCTTCGAGATCCGGTCCGTATCCGCCGTCCGCATGGTCGACTCCATGACCGGCTACCTGCATCTGGACGAGTTCACGCAGACGGCAACCGAGGACGTGCACAACGCGCTCAAGAAGCTGCGCAGCTCGCACGCGCAGGCCGTGATCCTCGACCTGCGAGGCAACCCCGGTGGCATCGTGCTCTCCGCCGTCGAAATCGCGAGCGAATTCTTCCCCAAGGGGACCGTGGTATTTCGCACGCGGGGTCGGAAGCGCGACACCGATACGACCTTCGTCACGAAGCGCGACGGCGACTTCCGCGACCTTCCGTTGATCGTGCTCGTCGACGAGCGCAGCGCCAGCGCCGCCGAGGCGCTCGCCAGCTCGCTGCAGGATCACGATCGCGCACTCCTCGTGGGCCGGCGCACGTTCGGCAAGGCGCTGATGCAATCGATCTTCTTCTTGCCGTCGGGAGACGTGGTCTGGCTGACCATCGGCCGAGTGATCACGCCGAGCGGCCGTATCATCCAGCGACGCTACAGCGGGATCGGTTACGAGCAGTATCTGAGCTTTGCGGGGAAGTCCGGCGCCGGCGAGGACACGATGGCGGTGTTCAAAACCGACGCGGGTCGAACGGTCCGCGGCGGCGGCGGCATCATGCCGGACGTCGTGGTGCCGATCACGGCGCCGTTGCCGGTGTGGTGGAGCGCCGCGGCGGACTCGGGGCTCGACGACGCCGTCGCTGACAGCGTCGCCCAGACCCTGCCCGCGACGCCTGCAGCGCGCGTGGCGTGGCGCAGCGCCGACGCCGAATGGCGGGCGAAGCTCCTGCCGCCGTTCCTGTCACGCGTGCGCGCTCGGCTCAGCGTCGCCGCGGTCACCGACACGCTGCTCGATCAGCGCCTGGCGCGCATTCTCGCCGCCCGCGCCGCCGAAGTTCGCTGGGGTCCCGACGCACTGGAAGAGTTCATCGTGCAGAACGACCGGACGATTCGCGTCGCGGTCGCGGAGCTCCCGCACTTGCACGAATTATTGGCCCCCCAGAAGAGCCAGGACTAGGCTATTTTCAGGGCATGGCGAGTCGTTCCCGCACCGCGCAGAAATCGTCCTCCACGGCGCTGAAACAGGGCCGCACAAGTACTGCTTTATCGAAAACCGAGCTGCTGGACATATACCGTTTGATGCTCTTGTCGCGCCGGCTCGACGACAAGGAAATCCAGCTCAAACGGCAGAACAAAATCTTCTTCCAGATCTCCGGTGCCGGGCATGAAGCGGTGCTGGTCGCCGCCGGCAAGG
>DATDEZ010000061.1:0-16898 GCA_036522875.1 Gemmatimonadales bacterium
GAAGGGAAGTACCGGCATTTGTACGAGCTGCAGGTGCAGCTGCAATGAAAGGAGGTGTCATGACGCTGACTATGGCGAAGCAGGCGACCCGCGGACTCGCCCTCGAATGGCGGTCCGACGGGTCCCTGTGGGCGCTCAAGGACGACGAGGAGAAGGCGGTGTCGGTGCGGCGCTGCTTCCCCTGGTCCGAGCCGACGCGGCATTTGTCGCTGCGCGACGCGGACGAGGAGGAGTTCGCGCTCGTGCGCGATCCCGCGGAGCTCGACGCGCGCTCACGCGCGGCGCTCGAAACGGCGCTCGCCGTTGCGGGGTTCGTCTTCGAGGTGACGCGCGTGCTGGAGATCGACGAAGAAGTCGAGATCCGGCACTGGCGGGTCGAGACGCGGCAGGGGCCGAGGCTCTTTCAGACCCGGCTGGATGATTGGCCGCGGACGTTGCCGCACGGGGGCCTGTTGATCCGTGACCTGGCCGGCGATTTGTATCGGTTGGGTGAGCCGAAGCAGTTGGATAAACAAAGCAGGGAGCTGCTGTGGGCGTTCGTGGACTAGCAGACAGGTACTAGCTCCTCGCACACCGCAGCACGCTTCTTGCACCGCGACATGGCGACCCCGTTCGGCTCTGGTGCCGCCATGTCGTGCCGTCTCTCCTTCCTGCTGTTTGGCACCGTTTTGGTCCTGTCATGCACAACTCATGAAGTCGCCGGGCCGCTTCACAACCGAGCACCAACGGCCAGGATCACTACGGTTCCCGCGGATTCGATTCAGGAAGGATCGCCGATCAGCTTCGACGCCAGCGCCTCGAGCGATCCGGATGGGGACTCGCTGACGTACGTCTGGGATCTTGGAGACGGGCTGTCAGCGACCGGACCCAGCGCCCTGCGGTCGTACTACCAGCGGGGCTCGCATGCCGTCACCGTGATCGTCACGGATCAGCACGGAGCGAGCGACACCGCCACGACCCGTGTCAGGGTCGTCAATGCGCCGCCGGTGATCACGCGGATCGAGGGCCCGGCCGGGTCGATCGGCGTGAGTAATCCGACGGCGGTCCACGTCGCCGCCAGCGACGCCGGCGGCGACGTGTTGGATATGCGGATCGACTGGAAGGATGGAAGCACCGAAAGACGTGGATACCCTCAGGACCAGTTGGAAACCATAGCCTCCCACACGTACTCGGCCACGGGCACGTACGCGGTCGAGGTGACGGTGCAGGACAAGGACAGTGCCGTCACCAAACGTGTCATCGACAAGCCGATCGTCGTTGTGGCGAACAACGATCCGAGTGGCAACCGCGCGCCGGCGGCAAAAATCATCACCATCACCACCGCCACCACACGTCCCTCCGGTTCATACCCTGAAGGGACGTTTATTCGATACGACGCGACGAGCTCGAGTGACCCCGATGGCGACTCGCTTAGCTATCGTTGGATTTTTGGAAACCGATACGCGCCCGAGCCGACGGCTCCCTCTGTCGTGCGCCAATATGTCGATGAGGGTACCTACGGGACTACGTTGATCGTGACCGATACGCACGGCGCGAGCGATACGGCGACGGTTGTCGAGACGGTTGTGAACGTCCCCCCCGCGGTGTCCTATGTTGTCACAGCGGCCGGCGCGGTACTGGTGGGGACATCGACGGCGATCCGCTTCACAGTCCAGGACGCAGGCGCTGAAGACTCAGTGAGCGCGCAAGTCGACTGGAAAGATGGAACCGTGTCCACTGCCACGCTCACGCCGCACAGCTACGACAACGGCTTCAACGCCACCGCGGCTCACACATACGCGATCCCGGGCGATTACGCCGCGGAAATTGCGGCGCGGGACAACGACGGTGGCGTCACGAAGGTGGTGGTTGACCATCCAATCAGCGCCGTGGCTCCGCACGACAATCATGCGCCCGTCGCGCACATCACCGGACCGGCTTCAGGAAAGGAAGGAGGAACTCTCGAGTTCTCGGCGGCGGGCTCGACCGACATCGATGGCGACTCCCTCAAGGTGACCTGTCAGTGGAAAGAAGTGAAGAGCCAGCCGACCTATGGAGGGAAGCAGTCGTGCTGGTTGAAGTTCCCGGACAGCGGGACAGACCTGCTTTACCTCATTGTCGCCGACCCGTCGGGAGCTGCAGATACCGCGTCGATGATGGTGACCATCGAGAACGTCGCGCCCGTCATCCAGGACTATTGGGTCCCGGGTCAACAAGCGGTAGGTATTCCCGCGAGTGTCCAAGTCAGCTTCTACGATCCCGGGACCGCCGATCACTACACGATTACCGTAGACTGGGGAGACGGGACGAGCCGGAGTGTCGCGGTGGACAGCATTCCCCATGGCAGGGTTACCGATCCGTATGGGGGGATCGCCGGCGACACGGTGTTCCATGTATACCAGCAACCGGGATCCTACGTCTCAACCGTCACGGTCCGCGACGATGACGGTGGCATGAGCTCGATGACCGCTCCCCATGCGGTGTTGGTGTTCAATGCCGACGAACGGACGACGGTCGCCGGCTATGAAGTGTTCGACCTCGGCACACTGGGGGGGAACTCCGCGAAGCCGTGGGACCTGAATGACCGGGGGCAAATCGTCGGCGCGAGCTCGGTCGCCAACGGCGCAACTCACGCGTTCCTGTGGGACGAATCGGGCATGCGGGATTTGGGGACGCTAGGACATGAGGGCAGTGAAGCGGTTCGTATCAACGAGGCCGGCACGATTGTAGGTACGGCGTGGACCAAATATCGGCAGAGTTGGGACGGACCCGCCGGGCGCTCCGCGGACTACCTCGGTCGTCCCGTCGGCGCGCTCTGGCAAAATGGTCTTGGGACGCTGCTCGATAGTACGCAAGCAGGTCCTCCGCTTCGCGTACTGGCTATGAATGAAGTGGGCGACGTGGCGTGGACTCACATCGACAGGACGGACGGCAACTTTGGCTGGCTCTGGCGGAACGGGAATTGGCAGCCGCTGTTTCGCGGTGACCGGGCCTCGCTGCCCTACGCAATAAATGATCGCGGCGACGTGGTGGGCGTTGACTCTCACGCAGCCATCTGGTCCGACGGCTCGGAACGCGACTTGGGGGTCCTGGCTTGCAAACTCTACTCCGCGTCAGGCGATTGCAGCTTTTCAGCGGCCATGGACATCAACGAGAGCGGGCAAGTTGTCGGGATCACCAATGACGGTTGGGCGTCCGGTGCCTATCATTTCGTGTTGTGGCAAGGTGATACCGTCCAGGACCTGGGCCCCGCTCCCCCCGGTGCGGGCATCGTCATCGTCATCAACGAACGTGGACAAATCGCGGGGTCTGCGGGAGACAATGCGTACTTCTGGAGCGATGGAAATAGGGTGACGCTGCCCTCGCTCGGTGGCATGATGCGCGTCGCCGGCCTGAACGACAACGGAGAGGTGGTTGGCACAGTCTTCCTGAGCAACAACGCGCAACACGTTTTCGTCTGGTCGCAGGCACGCGGCATGGTCGACCTCGGGACAGGCCCGCATGGTCTTGGAGCAGCATGGGTGACCGACATCAACGCCCGCGGAGACATTCTGGGCTACGCGGCACCCTCCGTCGGCTACGGTAACGGCGAGGTTCGGGCCATCCTCTGGCGTAACACGCAGGCCTCGGCGACTCGCTGAGGGGCGCACGAGTTAGAAACCGGTTCGATGCGTACCGTACCCGATCCAGCCGGGATTATGACTTTTAGCGCGCGGCGTAGCACTAATTCGTACATCCGACCTCAAACTTCCGAGCGATTCCTGCTCGGAGCCGCTCTGCAGTTCTGTTCGGTAGTTCAATTCCCTTTACTACCGAAAGCAGGACCAACATGAAACCCACACTACTCCTCGGCCTTTTGGCCGCGGGATGGGCCTGCGCAGGTGAGCAGCCGGTGCAGCCGATGGAACCGTCCCATCCGATACTTCAGGCAACGCAGGCGGCAGCGGGTTACCAGATGATCGATCTCGGGACTTTGGGAGGCACCCGTGCTTTCCCAAACGCCCTCAACGATGCGGGGCAGGTGGTGGGCTGGTACAGTGGGGCTGACTATGCCCGGCACGCCTTCCTCTGGCAGAGCGGCTCGATGCAGGACCTCTTCCCAGAGAATGGAAGCTCTGACGCGCAGGTAATCACACAAGATGGCGTCATTCTCGGCGAACGCGATCGGTTCGGCGGGCCGGGCGGCAGCACCTGTGTTGCAGCGTACCTGTTCATGTCGAAGGATGGGGTCACGACCGATCTGAATGGAGCGAGCAGCTGCGGTGGTCTGCGGGTAATTGGGATGACAGAGTCCGGCAGCATCGTAGAAACGGTGGTGGGCGAACAGAATTCGCGCGCGTACATCTGGGAGGGTGGCGTTCAGCAGAATCTTGGGTCGCTGAAACCTCTCTGGGGGTATGCGACCGCCACGGCGGTGAACAGCAAGGGTCGGATCGTGGGGTACAGTCCGGTGGAGAACCAAGCGGGTTTCTACATCAATCACCCGTTCATCTGGGAAGACGGCGCCATGCGCGATCTGGGCATTCTGGCTGAGTTCCCGTGCGATGAGAACCCCGCGAAGAACTGCGGTAATGGCCAGGCGCTGGCCATCAACAGCAAGGGCGACGTTGTCGGAGGCAGCAACAACCACGCTGTGATGTGGACCGGCGCCGGGATCGTCGACCTGGGCGCCGGCAGTCCGCTCGACGGTGCAGCCGCGCTCGCCATCAACGAGCCGGGAGAAGTCGTCGGTTACATCGGCATGAACGCATTCGACTGGCGCAAGGGCGCGCTCAGCGTACTTCCCTCACTCGGTGGGCCGAGCAAAGCGGTCGCACTCAATGAGGCCGGCGTCATCGCAGGTACCAGCACGTCACCGAGTGGCGAGCAGCACGCGGTGGTCTGGCAAGGTGGGCAGATTGTCGATCTCGGCGTCGGCGAGGCCGTTGCGATCAATGGGAATGGCGATGTGATCGGAACATCGGGAGGCCATGCGATCCTGTGGCGTCGAGCGCCGGCCGACGAGGTGGCGCAGCGGTAGGCACAGCCGCGACTTGCTCCGGGCGTTTGTGAATTGAAGATTGGACGCATGACACGATGGGGTCGTGCGAGTCTCGTGCTGATCTTGGTCGCCGCGCCGCTGGGCCAGGCACACGCCCAACGGCAGTCGTCCAGCAGGAACTGGGTTACGCTCGGGCTCGGTCAGGCCACATGGGGTGGTCTGACGGAGCTCGGCGGCCAGTTCACCTTCTCGCATCAGCGCGGCCGGATGGTTGTCACCGGACGCGGGCTGGTGGGATTCGACTTGCTGGGGGACGTGCTGCAGGTGCCCGGCATGAATACCAGCGTGGAGGACTACGGGTTGATGGTCGGCGCCGGCAGCCGGCCCGGTTTGATCCGCTATTCGCTGGGAGCGGGTGTTGGCGCGGCGACGATCACCCGCAAGGGCAGCTCAGGCAGCGCCGATTCCCACACCAAGACGTTTGGCGTTCCGCTCGAAGGGCAGCTTTTTCTCCAACCGATCCCGTTCGTGGGACTCGGGTTTTACGGCTACGGCGATCTCAACAAGCAGAAAAGTTTCTGGGGATGGAGCATCAGCGTCGCGCTCGGCCGCGGGCGCTGAACGATTGCGGCACCGCCTGACAGGAACGACAGAACACAGTCTGCCGTAAGTCGATAGCATGTGTCGCCGTCAGTTTCTTGCCGCAGCTCACGCATTTCTCGCCGCCGCGGCCGTACACGCGCAGCTCGAACTGAAAGCTGCCCGGCTCGCCCGTTCCCCGGCGATAGTCCCGCAACGTCGTCCCCGCTGACGCCAGCGCGCGCCGCAACACGTCCACGATCGCGGCGTGCAAGCGCGCGAACTCCTCGAGCTTGAGGTTGTGCGTGGGCTTCGCGGGATTGAGACGGGCGTCGAACAGCGCTTCGTTCGCGTAGATGTTGCCGACGCCCGCCACGCGCCGCTGGTCCATGATCGCTTTCTTCACCGCCGTGCGCGTGCCCTTCAGTCGCTCAGCGAACACGAGCGGTGTGAACGCTTCTTCCAGCGGCTCGGGGCCGATCCGCCCCGTGTAGCCGATCCACCCTTCCTCATCCAGCAGCCAGATGGTGCCGAGGCGGCGCACGTCGCGATACACGAACACGCGGCCGTCGCTGAGCGTGCATAGCAGGACCGCGTATTTCAGCTCGGCACGGGTCAGCGGGTTCTCGTGGATCAGGAACGACCCGGTCATGCGTGGCTGGATGATCATGCGGTGCCCGCTCGACAGGCGAAACACGGCGTGCTTGGCGCGGCGATAGACCTGCGCGATCGTATTCCCGGTCAGCGTCTTGACGAGGCGCGCCTTCGTGACCTCACGCAGCACATCGGTCTTGCGGAGCTGCACGCGCGCGATGCCGCACCCCTCGAGGCGGGGGGCGAGGTCGCGGACCATCGTCTCGACCTCAGGCAGCTCCGGCACGCTGGATCTCGCGCCAGGCGACGTCTCGCCGCCAGGTCTTGCCCTCGAAAGCGATCCGCTCGGCTGCCGTGCGGCTGGCCGCCGCGGCGAGCGGCACGCTCGGACCGAGACCGGTGACGTTCAGGACGCGGCCGCCGGCGGCCCGCAACGTGCCATCGGTTGCGCGCGACGTGCCGGCGTGAAAGACGATGACGTTGTCTCCCAGGTCGGATGCCGCCGGGATCTGAATCGCCGCGCCTTTCTGCGGATGGTCGGGATAGCCGCGCGCGGCGAGCACCGTCGTCACGGCCGCGCGATCGACTGTGAGGACGTGCTGCGTCGGCAGCGGCTTCCAGCGCCGCTCCGCGATCGCCACGAGATGCTCGCTGAATCCGGGAAGCAGCGCGGGCAGCAGCACCTGCGTCTCCGGATCGCCGAAGCGGGCGTTGAACTCGAGCACCGACGGCGTGCCGTCGGCGAGAATCATGAGGCCCGCATACAGCACGCCCTCGTACGGCGTGCCTAGAGCGGCGACTTCCCGCAGGACCGGCTCGAACACGTCGGTGCGCACGCGCGCGAGCAGCGCGTCGTTCGCGATGCTGACGGGACAGTAGGCGCCCATGCCGCCCGTGTTCGGCCCCGTGTCGCCCTCGCCCAGTCGCTTGTGGTCTTGCGCGGGCGGCAGGATGACGAGCTGCTCGCCGTCGGTCAGCGCGAGGACGGACAGCTCTTCACCTTCCAGGAACTGCTCGATCACGATTTCCTTGCCCGCGTCGCCCAGGGAGCCGTCGAGCATCGCGCGCGCGACGGTCGCCGCCTCGATGCGCGTTTGACAAACGACGGCGCCTTTTCCGGCGGCCAGGCCCGATGCCTTCACGACCAGCGGCTCGGCGTGATCGCCGATGTATTCGAGCGCCGGTCCCATATTGGCAAAGGTCGCGCTGGCCGCCGTGGGCACACCGGCGCGCGTCATCACTTCCTTGGCGTACGCTTTCGACGACTCGAGCCGGGCCGCGGCGGCCGACGGGCCGAACACCGCGCGGTGCTGCTCGCGCAGCCGGTCGGCGAGGCCGGCGGCCAGCGGTGCTTCCGGGCCGATGATCGTGAGGTCGATGTCGTGTTGCTGAACTGCGGCCACCAGCGCGTCGATGGCGGTAGCGGCGATCGGGAGATTCGTGGCGAGGTCTGCGGTGCCGGGATTCCCGGGTGCGGCGAAGATGGTGTCGGAGGGTCGGTCGCGGTGCAGCGCCCAGACCAGGGCGTGCTCGCGCCCGCCCCCTCCGACAACCAGGAGGTTCACCTCTTCTTGAATGCGTCCGAGAACGCCTGCGCCGCCCGCTTTGCGGAATCGACGACGTCGTTCACGACGGCCTTTGCTTCCTTCATATAGTGCTCGCGGGCCTCGTCGATGTCCTTGTCGATGGGCCGCTTCTCGGCGTCGGGGCCGCGCCGCGTGTACTCGCCGTTCAGAATCCGCTCGTAATGACCCGCCTCGATCCAGCGCTGCAGCTCGGCGGCGCGCAGCGTGTTGAACGGATGCGTGCGATCGAGCGTGTTCAGGATCTGGAAGATGCGATCGAGCGGTCCGCCGGACTCCTCGTACTCCTTGGCCTGCACCAGGAAGGCGTTGAGATCCATCTGCTTCATATCGCCGCCGCCCGCCATCTTGAGATACATGCGCATCGCGGCGATCGGATCCTGCGTCGCGAGCAGGCCGGCCCGATCGGACGACAGCTCGCTCTTGCGGAACCACTCGAGCAGCGCGATGCGGATCGGCAGCAGCGCGATGCCGGCGAGGAAGGGCAAGGTCGTGAAGCTGAAGTTCAAGATGAGCACGAGGATCGTGTGATACAGCGCGTGACCGCTCATCACGTGGCCGAGCTCGTGGCCGAGGAGCGTGCGCATCTCGTCGTCGTCGAGGAGCTTCAGCGCGCCGGAGTTGATCACGATGAAAGGGCTGTCCATGCCGTACGCGCCGGCGTTGACGAACGGCGTCTGCGACACGAACAGCTCGGGCCGGGGATCCCAGTCGAGCGTCGTCAGCACGTCGGTGTACAGGTCGTTGAGGCGCGGGAACTGCTTCGGACCTACGCGCACGGCGTCGGCCTGGAAAAGCAGGCGGATGCCGCGCTCGCCGATGAAGCCTGAGATCTTTTTGACGACGAGGTCGAATCCGGGAATGGAGCGAAGCGACTGCAGCGCGGCGCGATCGGCCGGGTGCTCCCAGCTGACCGGCGCGATTTGAGTCAGTCTTTTCCGCGGCCGCGCCGCGGGCAGATTACTCGTAGGCTCAGTCATTCATGATCTCCGACAGGGGATGCTCAACGTACGATATATCGAACCCCATGTTTCGGGTGTGGTCAATCATCAGCAAGGGCCTGATCCAGGTCCGCGATCAAATCTTCGACATCTTCGATCCCGACCGACAGACGCACCAGGCTGTCGGTCAAGCCCATGCGCCGCCGCATCTCGGGCGGCACGGAGGCGTGCGTCATCGACGCGGGATGGCCGATCAGGCTCTCGACTCCGCCGAGTGACTCGGCGAGCGCGAAGATCCGCGTGCGCCCCACAAATCGTTTGGCGAACGCAACGTCTCCCAGCTCGATGCTGATCATCCCGCCGAAGCCCTTCATCTGCCGCGCCGCGAGATCGTGCTGCGGGTGCGAGCGCAGGCCGGGATAGTAGACGCGCTCGACGCGCGGATGCTGCTCGAGCCATTCGGCGACGCGCCGGCCGCTCGCGTCGTGCGCGCGCATGCGCAGCGCGAGCGTCTTGGTGCCGCGCAGCGCGAGCCAGCAGTCGAACGGCCCGGGCACCGCGCCGCTCGAGTTCTGGAGAAAGCCGATTCGCTCGGCGACGTCGTCGCGGGCGGTGACGAGCATGCCGCCCACCATGTCGGAGTGCCCGTTCAAGTATTTCGTCGTCGAATGGAGGACGATGTCGGCGCCAAATTCGAGCGGCTGCTGGAAGAAGGGAGTCGCGAAGGTATTGTCGACCACGAACAGGGCTTTTGCCTTGCGCGCGATTACGCCGGTCGCAGCGAGATCGCACAGGCGCATCATCGGATTGGTCGGGGTCTCGGCGTAGACCATCTTGGTCTTGGGCGTGATCGCGTCGGCGACCGCCTGCGTGTCGCCGCCGTCCACGAACGTGAACGTCATGCCCATGCGCGCCCAGATGTGCGTCATCTGGCGATGCGACCCGCCGTACACGTTCTCGCCGCTCACGACGTGATCGCCCGCCGAGAGGAGCTTCATCACGGCGTCGAGCGCGGCGAGCCCCGAGCCAAACGCAAACCCGTGCCGCCCGCCTTCCAGCGCCGCGACGTTGCGCTCGAGGGCCTCGCGCGTCGGATTCCGGGTGCGGGCGTACTCGTAGCCTTTGTTGCGCCCGAGCCCTTCCTGGATGTAGGTGGAGGTCTGGTAGATCGGCGACATCACCGCGCCGCTGAGGGGATCCCCCAGGTACCCGGCGTGAACCGCACGTGTCGCAAAGCGATGCGTTAGCTCCTGTTCGGCGACGCGCGTCATGGTCGGAACGTAAGGGCGGCTTCCCGAGCGGGCAAGCGACCTTTACTTTGGCGACCATGCCGCCGTTCTCCGGGATGCGCTGTTTGGTCGTTGACGACGAGCCTCGCTTGCGCCGTGTGCTCGTCCGCCTGCTCGAAGGCGAAGGCTTCACGTGCGCCGAGGCGGGCTCCGGGGTCGAAGCGCTGAAGGAGCTGGAGAGCGGGCCGGTACCGCTCGTCATCTCCGATCTCCGCATGCCCGAGATGGACGGCGTCACGCTGCTGCGCGAGATCATCACGCGCTGGCCCGAGACCGCCGTCATCGTGGTCACCGCGGTCGCCGAAGTCGAGAGCGCGGTCGCCTGTCTGCAGATGGGCGCGCTCGACTACGTCGCCAAGCCGTTTCACCTCGACGAGGTGCGCGCGCGTGTGTCGCAGGCGCTCGACAAGCGGCGGCTCATCATCGAAAACCACAACTATCAGGCCGGTCTCGAGGAGCGGGTGGAGGCGCAGGCGCGCCGGATCGAAGAGCTGTTCCTCGAGGGCGTCCACGCGCTGGTCTACGCGCTCGAAGCGAAAGACGCGTACACGCGCGGCCACTCGATGCGCGTCGCCAACTACTCGGTCGGTATCGCGCGCGCCCTGGGACTCGATCGCGAGGGCGTTGATACCATCGCCCTCGGTGCGGAGCTGCACGACGTCGGCAAGATCGGCGTGAGCGAGGCGATCCTCCACAAGAAAGAGAAGCTCACCGACGCCGAATACCGCCACATCATGGAGCACACGGTGATCGGCGCGCGGATTCTCGGTCCGTTGATGAAGGACGCGCCGTCGGCGCTGTCGATCGTGCGGTCACATCATGAGCGCATGGACGGCAAAGGCGTCCCGGACGGCCTGAAGGGCGAGATGATTCCGTTCGAGGCGCGGCTCGTCAGTGTGGCCGACGCGTTCGACGCGATGACGAGCGTGCGCCCGTACCGGCGGTCGCTGTCCGTCGCCGAGGCGATGAAGGAGCTCGAACAAGGGCGGGGCGTGCAGTTCGACAACGAAATCGTGGATGCGTTCCTGCGGGCCTTCCCCAAGGAGACCTCGCTCCCCATTCCCACGCCCCAGCTCCAGCCTTTGCGCCTGCCCACGCGCGCGATGGAAGCCCGTCGGGCCTGATCCTCGCATTAAATTGATCGTCCAATGTCTGACACTCTGATGATCAGCGTGTCGGGAATTCGAGGTCTGGTCGGCACGGACCTCACTCCCGAAATGGTCGCCCGATGGGCGGCCGCGTTCGGTATTTGGAGCAGGGAGCAGCGAGCGGGCGGCAGGAAGGTCGCGTCAGTGGTTCTCGGCCGCGACGCCCGGACGTCGGGCCCGATGTTCGCGCGAGCCGCCACCGCCGGTCTGAATTCGGTGGGCTGCGATGTAATGGATGTGGGCTTAGTTGCCACTCCCACGGTACAACTGGCGGTCGAGCACCACAGGGCGGCAGGCGGCATCATCCTGACGGCAAGCCACAATCCCATCGAATGGAACGCGCTCAAGTTCGTGGGTCCCGATGGCATCTTTCTTGATACCGTAGCGGGCACGCGGGTACGCGAACTGGCCGCAGGGGAGTCCCTGCCACGAGCCAACTACAATGCGATCGGCGGTGTGACGGCGGACTCGGATGCGATTGCCCGCCATCTCGCCGCCGTGCTCGCGCTGCAAAAAGTCGATGTGCGCAAGATTCGGAGCCGGCGCTTCCGGGTAGCGCTGGATACGGTGCGCGGCGCGGGCGGCGCGCTGATGCCGGAGCTGCTCGAGCGTTTGGGATGCCGCGTGGTGGGCATCAACCTGGAAACGGACGGATTGTTTCCGCGCCCACCCGAGCCCATCCCGGAGAATCTCAAAGCGCTCGGCGCGCTGGTACGACGGAAGAACGCCGACGTGGGAATCGCCGTCGATCCCGATGTGGATCGGCTCGCGATCGTGGACGAGAACGGGCGGCCCATCGGGGAGGATTACACCCTCGCGTTCGCGATACGGGCCGTCTTGGGACGGTCGGATCGCCGGATGGTGGGACGGCCGGTCGTCTGCAATCTCTCGACGTCGCTCGTCGTGGAGGATGCCGCGCGGGAGTACGGTGCTTCCGTCGTCCGAGCACCGGTCGGCGAAGCGCACGTCGCGCGCACGATCATCGCGCTGCGGGCGGTGATCGGCGGGGAAGGGAACGGCGGCGTGATGTATCCGGCGCTGCATGTGGGTCGCGACGCGCCGGTCGCGGCGGCGCTGACGCTGGCGCTGCTGGCGCGCGAACGGGTGACCGTGAGCGAGCTCGTCGCGCGCGCGCCGCGCTACACGATCGTGAAGGCGAAGGCGCCGCGCGGCGCGCGGCGTGCGGAGTCGATGGGCGAGATGTATGCGGCGCTGCGCACGCGTTTCGCGGACGCGGCGGCAGATACGCAGGACGGATTGCGGCTCTCGTGGCCCGATCGCTGGCTGCACGTGCGGCCGTCGGGGACCGAGCCGATCATCCGCTTCATCGCGGAAGCGCCATCGGGCGCCGACGCGGAACGACTGATTGACGAAGGGCGGCGGTTATGTGCGGCATCGTAGGCTATACCGGAAAGCGGAAAGCGGCGCCCGTCGTGCTCGAGGGGCTCAAGCGCCTCGAGTATCGCGGATACGACTCGGCGGGGATCGCGGTGGTGAACGGCGGGCTCGAGGTGTTTCGGGCGCCGGGGAAGATCGCGGTGCTCGAGCGCGAGCTTGGCAGCGTCTTGCCGGAAGGCACGACGGCAATCGCGCACACGCGCTGGGCGACACACGGCGCTCCGACGACGATCAACGCGCACCCGCACGTCGATTGCGGCGGGACGCTGGCCCTCGTGCACAACGGCATCATCGAGAATTCCGGCGCGTTGCGGCAGGCGCTGACCAAGCGCGGCCACGTCTTCCGCTCCCAGACCGACACCGAAGTCCTCGCGCACCTGATCGAGGAGACGCACACCAAGGGCACGCCGCTCGTCGAGGCAACGGCCGAGGCGCTGCGCGAAGTAGAGGGCACGTACGGCATCGCCGTGGTATCGAGCCGCGAGCCCGACACGCTGGTCGCGGCGCGCCGCGGCTCGCCGCTGCTCATCGCCATCGGCAACGGCGAGAACTTCGTCGCGTCCGACGCGTCGGCCGTGCTGTCGCACACCCGCTCGGTCATTTATCTGGACGACGGCGACATTGCCGAGGTGAAGCCGACCGACTATCGCATCATGGACCTGGGCGCGGTGGAGCAGGAGAAGACGATCACGCAGGTGGAATGGGATCTCGCCACGATCGAGCGCGGCGGGTTCGCGCATTTCATGCTGAAAGAGATCATGGAGCAGCCCGAAAGCGTATGCAACACGATGCGCGGCCGCCTGCTCGAGGAAGAGGGCACCGTTCGCTTCGGCGGTCTGAACATCAGCGATGAAGATCTGCTCAAGGTGCAGCGCATCGTCATCACGGCGTGCGGGACGTCGTGGCACTCGGGACTCATCGGCGAATACATGATGGAGGAGCTGGCCCGTATCCCGACGGAAGTCGAGTACGCGTCGGAATTCCGGTACCGCAATCCGATCGTCGATGAGCGCACGCTGGTCATCGGCATCTCGCAGTCGGGCGAGACGGCCGATACGCTCGCGGCGCTGCGGGAAGCCAAGCGGCGCGGGGCGCGCACCCTCGGTCTCATCAACGTGGTCGGCAGCACGATCGCGCGCGAAGTGGACGGCGGCATCTACCTGCACGCCGGTCCCGAAATCGGCGTCGCCAGCACCAAGGCGTTCACGAGTCAGATCGTGGCGATGGCGCTGCTGACCCTGAAGATGGGCCGGCTGCGGGCGCTCTCGATTCTGCAGGGCCGGGAAGTCGTGCGCGCGCTCGCCAAGCTGCCCGACCTCATCAAGCAGGTGCTCGCGAAGGCGCCGCTGATCGAGCAGCTCGCGGATCGGTTGATTCGCGCCCAGAACGTGCTGTATCTGGGCCGCGGGTACAACTTCCCGGTCGCGCTCGAGGGCGCGCTCAAGCTCAAGGAGATCTCCTACATCCACGCCGAGGGCTACCCGGCGGCGGAGATGAAGCACGGGCCGATCGCCTTGATCGACGATCTCATGCCCGTCGTGTTCATCGCGCCGAAGGACGGCGTGCACCAGAAGGTCGTCAGCAACATCGAGGAAGTGAAAGCGCGCGGCGGGCGCGTGATCGCGATCGTCACGGAGGGCGATACCGCGCTCGATAAGCTGGCCGACTACCGAATCGAGATCCCCGAGACCATGGATCTGTTGACGCCGGTGTTGAGCGTCGTGCCTCTGCAATTGCTCGCCTACTATATCGCTGTGCGCAGAGGCTGTAACGTCGATCAACCGAGGAATCTGGCAAAGAGCGTCACGGTCGAGTGAGAGTCGTTCTCCAGCGGGTCAAGCGCGCGGAGGTTCGGGTTGGGAGCCGGGTCACGGGAGCAGTCGGACCCGGTTTTCTCATTTTGGCCGGGTTCGCGCCGACCGATACGGAGGCGCAGGTCTCCTGGATGGCCGAAAAGATCCTCGGCCTTCGCCTCTTTGGAGACGCTGACGGGAAGATGAATCGCGATCTGTCCGAGGTGGGCGGCGGCGTGCTCGTGGTCTCGCAGTTCACGCTGTACGGCGACGCGAGCAAGGGACGCCGGCCAAGCTTCATCGACGCCGCCCCGCCGGACATCGCGATCCCGCTCTATCAGAAGTTCGTCGCGCTGCTGAAGGAGAAATCGGACGGCAAGATCCCGGTCGAAACGGGCGAGTTCGGCGCGATGATGGACGTCGAGTTGATCAACGATGGGCCGGTGACGCTGATTCTCGAGCGCTAAGGCGCTCGCGGCACGGCGACCAGCGCGAGGCGGTCGCCCCTGGGGCTCACCGCCAGCCGTGTGATATTGGTGAGGCCAAAGGCGGCGAGATCCGCGACCTTCGTCCAATCTCCGCCCGTTCGTGGATCCCACTGATAGAGCGCGGTCCCGCTCGCCGTCAACACGATTCCCTCTGGCGTCCAGACGAAGAAGTCGGCGCCCGCGGGAGTTTTCACAAGCTTGGTCACCCACCGCGTGGCCGCGTCCACTGCTTCGAGCCAGCTGCCGTTCACGGAATCGCGCTGCACGAAACTGACCGCGGCCCGGCCGGGAATCTTTTGCAACGAGCGTCCGATGTCGCGGGCGATCACGGTGCCGTGTGCTGCCGGTGAGCGGCTGTCGGCGATCTGCAACGTAGACGGGTTGCCGAGGACGAAGAGCACGAGCGTGTGGTCGTCGGCCCAGGCGTGATAGCCGACGGGCTTGATCGAATCGAGCACGAGCCGCGCGCCCGTGCCGTCGAGATCGAACGCCCAGAGCCGCTGCGTAGAATCGGCTTCGACGCGTATGACCGAGAACCCTTTGCCGTCCGGCAACGGCGTCGGAGAGTACTCGCTCTCACGAGTCGCCGTCACCTGGACACTGGCCTTACGATCGAGATCGTAGCGGTAGATGTCGGTCTGGCTGTCCCGCGCCGACGTATAAAGGAACGCTCGACCGTCGGGAAGAAAGAACGGCTGGTTGTCGTAGCCGGGCCGCGCCGTGACGTTCGTGGGCGTACCGACGCTGACCTTTCGGTGGGACGTTCGGAGATCCGCCACGTAGATGTCCGTCGCGGGCGGAGCCTGCAGGGCGAGCAGCGCGATCCAGAGCACGCTCAAACTTACCGCACGCTATCTTTTTCCGCGTGAACCCCATCGTGCTCGCCTCCGGCTCACCACGCCGCAAGCAGCTGCTCGAGATGTTGCACATCCCCTTTCGGATCATCGTGCCGAACGTGGACGAGCACATCGCCGGCGCCGAGCGACCGGACGCCTACGTCACACGGTTGTCGCGCGCCAAGGCGGACGCGGTGGTGCCGCGCGCGGACGGCGACGTCGTGCTCGCCGCGGATACGACGGTCGTGCTCGGCGGCCGGATCTTCGAGAAGCCCACCTCACCGGCGCATGCCGTGGAAATGCTGGAGCAGCTCCAGGGGCAGACGCACGAAGTGCTCACCGCGGTGGCCGTCGCGCAGGACGGACGCATGGAGCACGCGCTCGACCGCTCGCGCGTGACGTTCCGGCCCAACGATCGTGCGACCCTCGAAGCCTACGTGGCCACCGGCGAGCCGCTCGACAAGGCCGGCGCCTACGCGATCCAGGGGCTCGGCGCCCCGCTGATCGAGCGCGTCGAGGGGGATTTCTTTGGTGTGATGGGATTGCCGCTGCGGCTGGCGCTGGACCTGCTCGCGAAATTCGGCCGGCCTTACCGCTTCACGCGGTAGACCGGCACCTTCTTCGCTTTGCCTTTCACCTGAATCGGCTCGAGCGCCTCGACTTTGGGGGGCTTCTTGAGCGCCTTGTAAAACGGCTCGGAAATCAGAATCTCGTTCAGGCCGGCGGACGAGCACAGGCGACTGGCCGTGTTCACGGCGTCGCCGATCACGGTGTACTCGAGCCGGCGGTTCGAGCCGATGTTGCCCGCGAACACTTCGCCGAAGTTGATCCCGATGCCGATCGCGAGCGGCTTGCGGCCGGACTCGGCCCACTTGGCGTTCATCTTCTCCAGCGTCCCGATCTGATCGAGGGCGCACTGCATCGCGCGGTCGGGATCGTCTTCGTGGGCGATCGGCGCGCCCCACAGCGCCATGATCGCGTCGCCCATGAACTTATCGAGCGTGCCGGAGTGCTCGAAGACGATGTCCACCATTTCCGTGAAGTACTCCGTCAGCAAGCCGGCGATCTCGTCCGGGTTCATCGTCTCCGACATCGGAGTGAAGCCGCGAATGTCGGAGAAGAAGACCACGACCGGCCGCTTCGTGCCGCCGAGCGCGACCTCGCCTTCCTGCTGGGCGATCTGGGAGGCGAGGTTGGGCGCGAAGTAGCGCTGGAAGTTCGAGACCACGACGGCCTCGCGCCGCAGCCGGTCGGACAGCTGCGAGTTCTCGATGGCGACGGCCGTCAGT